>DASSUO010000032.1:0-12433 GCA_035706925.1 Moraxellaceae bacterium | reverse complement strand
GAAGAAGGAGCGTGACATGAAGGTGCTGATCTGCGATGACGAGGCCCTGGCCCGCGAGCGGCTGGCCCGCTTCCTCCGCGACATGGACGGTTACGAGGTGGTCGGCGAGGCCGAAAACGGCGAAGACTGCCTGCGCCAGGTGGCGGCGTTGCAGCCCGACGTGGTGCTGCTCGATCTGCGCATGCCGGTCATGGACGGTCTTGCGTGTGCCGAGCAGCTTTCACTGCTGCCGGCGCCGCCCGCCGTCATCTTCTGTACCGCCTACGACGAGCATGCGCTGGCGGCATTCCAGGTGCAGGCCGTTGGCTACCTGCTGAAGCCGGTTCGCAAGGATCAGCTGGTCGAGGCGCTGTCGCGCTCGGTGCGCGTGAACCGTGCCCAGCTGGAGGCCGTGAAGACCAGCGCCGAAGATGCGCGCAATAACGGTCGCAGCCACATCACAGCCAAGACGCATCGCGGCATCGAGCTCATTCCGGTCGATGACGTGCGCTATTTTCTGGCAGACCAGAAATACGTCACCGTGCGGCACAGCAAGGGCGAGGTCCTGATCGATGAAACGCTGAAGGACCTCGAAAACGAGTTCGGTCCCCGCTTCATCCGCATCCACCGCAATGCCTTGCTGGCGCTCCAGTTTCTCGACGGTCTCGAGCTGGTTGCCCCCGGGCAGTACCAGGTACGCATAAAGGGGATCGAGGACCGCCTGGTCGTCAGCCGGCGTCATCTGCCGGAGCTGCGCGAGACCATGCAGAAGCTCTGAGCCGTATCGCAGGGGCTATGGATATTTGGGCGGCGCTTCCTTAAAGTCGCCCCACGGCCGCGCTTGGGCGCGGCGCCCAAAACAACAAGGAGCACCCCCATGAAGCGCTTGCTCGCTGCCTCTGCCCTGGCTCTTGCCCTTGCCGGCTGTGCCACTGCCAATTCGCCCGTTAGCGGGTTTATCTATTCCAATGTCGTCGGTCCGGTGGGTGTCACCGGCTCCGCTGACAAGCCCACCAAGGTCGGCCGTTCGACGGCCCGGTCCTTCTTCGGCCTGTATGCCACGGGGAATGCCTCCATTGAAGAGGCTGCCCGCAATGGCGGCATCATCAAGATTCACCATGTCGACCACGAGAGCCAGATCATCCTGGGCGTGATCGCCGAGTACACGACGGTGGTGTACGGCAACTGATGCCGGTACCGGCTTGCCCGGTTGCGTCGGTTGGTCTCCTGGCGGCCCGGCTTTTTGCCGGGCCGCTGCTTTTCCGGGGCATGGCGGCGCCTGAAAAGGCCGCCGGCTGCGTCCGCATCGGGTAAACTGGCGTTTTTCCGTTATGCGGCCGTCCCATGACCGAGCTTCTTCGCATTGCCACCCGCAAATCACCGCTGGCCCTGTGGCAGGCCGAGCACGTCCGTGCCCGGCTGGAACAGCTTCATCCCGGGCTTCGGGTGGAGCTCGTCACGTTCACGACCCAGGGCGACAAGATTCTCGATACGCCGCTCGCCAAGATCGGCGGGAAGGGATTGTTCGTGAAGGAGCTGGAGGTGGCCCTGCTCGATGGCCGGGCGGATCTGGCTGTGCACTCCATGAAGGATGTGCCCATGGCCTTTCCCGAGGGGCTGGGGCTCGTCGCCATCGGCGAGCGTGAAGACCCGCGTGATGCGTTTGTGTCCAACGCCCATGACTCGCTTGATGCGCTGCCGGTCGGCGCCGTTGTGGGAACGTCCAGCCTGCGTCGGCAGTGCCAGTTGCGTGCGGCGCGGCCGGATCTCGTCATCCGTGACCTGCGTGGCAATGTAAACACGCGCCTTGCCAAGCTGGATGCGGGGGAATACGACGCCCTCATCCTTGCGAGTGCCGGTCTCAAGCGTCTGGGCTTTCATGACCGCGTCCGTAGCGAGATTCCTCCCGAGCGCTCGTTGCCGGCGGTGGGGCAGGGCGCGCTGGGTATCGAGGCGCGTCTCGACGATGCCCGCGTGGCGGCGCTGGTGGCGCCACTGGACCACGCACAGACAGCCCTTCGGGTTCGCGCCGAGCGCGCGATGAACCGGCGGCTGGAAGGAGGCTGTCAGGTGCCGATTGCGGGCTACGCAGAGCTGTCGGGCAATGAGCTTCATCTGCGCGCGCTGGTGGGCAGCGTGGACGGGCGCGAGATCCTCCGGGACGAAATTCGCGGGCCGGCTGCGCAGGCGGAAGCACTCGGCATCGCGCTGGCCGAGCGTCTTCTGGATGCGGGTGCCGCCCGCATCCTGGCGGGCGTTTACGGGTCCGCATGAGCACGCCGGGCGCGAGCATTGCCGATATGCGCCCCTTGGCGGGCCTGCACGTGCTGAATACGCGTCCCCGGCATCAGGCGCCTGAGCTGAGCGAGGCGCTTGTGGCGTTGGGCGCGCAGGTCACTGAGCTGCCGCTCATCGACATCGAGCCGCTTGTGCTGTCTGCGGCGGAAGAGCGCCTGCTGTTCGATCTGGATCGTTACGACGGCATTTTCTTCGTGAGTGCCAATGCCTCTCGTCTCGGCCTTGATGCGGTCGCCAATGTCTGGGCCCAGTGGCCATGGCGTTTGCCTGTTTATGCGACGGGTGAGCGGACGGCAAAGGTGTTGCGTGAGGCGGGCCTGTCGGTAGTGGTGCCGGCACACGCCGACAGCGAAGGTCTGCTGGCGCTGCCCGACCTGCAGGAGGTCGCCGGTCGGCGTTTCCTGCTGTTTCGTGGTGATTCGGGCCGCGAGCTGTTGCCGGATACCTTGCGGGCACGGGGGGCGCTGGTCGATGTGGTGGCGTTGTACCGCCGCGTGCTGCCGGCGTCAGCCCGCCTGACCTGGCTGACGATGGCGGCGACACCGCCCGATGTCGTCGTGCTGACCAGCCCCGATGCCCTGCGTCATTGGCAGGACGTGGCGGGCAAGTCGGCGATTGATCCCGCATGGCTGGTGGTGAGCCCGCGGTTGCGCGCCCTGGCTGAGGCCGCGGGGGCGCGCGTAGTGGAGGCGGCCGGTGCCGACACCGGCAGTGTGGTGGCCGCCCTTCGCGATCGCCGATAGGCGCATTGCCAAAGCCCGCGGCCTCCCCTATTTTTGCAGGCCACCACCCTCTTCCTGCAGCAGGCGCGCGTAGTGCTTCCTGTTGCTTCGCGGACACAAGGATCTGCCATGACCTCCCGAGACACGCCGGCATCCGAGAGCCGCATTCCTCTGGTTTCCGGTGCCGTGATCGCCGTGCGGTCACGTCCGTATCTCGCCTACTTCCTGGCATTGGGTGCCCTTGGTCTCGGTAGCTATGTGTGGTGGAGCGCGCGCGAGGATGCGGGAGTGCTCCATGGTGACCATGATCGCGTGGCGCAGGTCGAGTCGCGCCTCACTGACCTGCGTCGGCAGCAGCAGCATCTGGTCGACGAGGTCACCCTGCGCGGGCGGGAGCTGGATGAGCTGACGGCGCGCACGGCCCGTCTCGACTCTGCGATGAACACCCGTGAACGCCGCGCCTGGTTGCGCAACGAGGTGGACCACTATCTGCACCTTGCCCAGCAACATCTGCAGCTGACTCGCGATGTGAACGGCGCCCTGGCGTTGCTCGACGTGGCGGACCGACTGGTGGCAGCGCAGGGTGACAACGACTTGCTGGCGCTGCGTGCAGCAATGGCCCATGACCGGCAGGCGCTACTCGTGGCGCGCGAGGTTGATGTACCCGGCCTTTATTTGCGCCTGGGGGCGCTTGGCGATCGTGTGGCTGCACTGGATTGGCCGCGAGGCCCCGCGATCCAGGCAGCGGCCGCAATGACAACGGCCAGCCCGGCAGCGGCACCGGCGCCCACCGGGTGGGATCGCCTGCGCAGTCTGGTGATCGTGCGGCATCATGAGCAGCCATTGCAGCCCCTCATGGGAGATGATGCGCGAGCCCTTGCCCGTGAGGCGCTGCGACTGGATATCGGTCAGGCGCAGATGGGATTGCTGCGCGGCGAACCAGCGATCTACCAGGGCAGTCTGCGCGCGGCCCGGACGCGGCTCGTCCGTGATTTCGCACTGGTACCCAAGGCTGAATTCGACAGCCTGCAGCAGGAAATGACCGTTCTGGCGGCGGTCGATATCCGTCCGGCGCTTCCGGACCTGGATGCCTCGCTCCGGGCACTCGATGCACTGTCAGTTCACGACGCCGGAACGTCCGCCCGGGTGGCTCCGGTTACTGCGGGAGGCGCGCCATGAGGCAGGCGCTGTTTCTCTCGCTCATCCTCCTGGGGCTGGGTGCGGTGCTCGGTCTGTGGCTCCTTCATGATCCCGGCTATGTGCTGGTGAGTCGCGGATCGACATCGGTCGAAATGAACCTGTGGGTGGGGCTCGCCTTGTGGGGGCTCAGCGTGCTCGCGATGCTCGTGGCGGTGGAGCTCTTCGTGCGTCTGCTCGGGCTTGGCGGATGGTGGGCGCGCTGGACCGGGCAGCGGCAATTGCAGCGCAGTGCCCGCAATCTGCAGGACGGTGTGGTGGCGCTGGAAAAGGGTGAATGGCAGCGCGCCGAGCGATTGCTGTTCTCCGCGGCACGGCAGTCCCCGCAACCGTTGCCCGCTTGGCTGGCGGCGGCGCGGGCCGCGTTGCGGGCCGATGCTGTCGATCGTGCCGAGCAGTATCTCGTGCTGGCAGAAGAGCGGGGCAATCGGCTGGCCGTGGGCCTCGCGCGTGCGCGCCTCCTGATGGCAAGCGGGCGATGGGAGCAGGCGGCGGCGCTGCTGGCGCGCCTGCAGGATCGTTTTCGCAAGGAGGGCGCAGTGCTGCGCCTGCGGCTCGAAGTGTTGACCCGACTGCAGAAGTGGGGCGAGCTGGCAGAGCTGCTGCCGCAACTCCGCCGGAACAAGGATGCCGACAGTCGCTCGGAGGCGCTGGAGAAGCGTGCCTGCCGCGAGGTTCTCGCCTGGCTGGGGCAGGCCGCCAGTCGGGCAGACCGCAGTTATACCGTGGGGCGTCTTCGCACTTACTGGGACGGATTGCCGCGCCACCTCCGGCAGGATGAGGAGATGGGCGTGGCATTTGCCGAGCAGTTGATTCGCATTGGCGCTGACGACGAAGCGGAGGCCCTGCTTGCGGCGATGCTGGACCGGGACTGGAATCCGGCCGCCATTGAAGCCTATGGTCGTACCCGCAGCACCCGGCCGGATCAGGCACTGGCGCGCGCCCGCAGTTGGGAAGAAAAGCACCCGCATAATCCGGTCCTGCTGCTGGCGCTCGGGCGGCTCAGCCTGCAAAACCGTCAGTGGGAGGCGGCACGGCACTATTTCGAAGCGACGCTGGCGCTGCGCAAGTCGTCCGAAGCCTATGCCGAGCTGGTCCGCCTGCTTTCTCGCCTGGCCCCGTCCGATGCGGGCCCGGTCCTGGTGGCAAGTGTGGAGGCGGGCGGCCTGCGCCTGCCGGATCTTCCCCTGCCCTGAGACCGCGCGGGCGGACGGGGGAAAAAATCCTGCGCCTTGCGCCTTGACGCGCTCACGGGCGGTGGGTTTAATACGCGCCCTTGGCCCGGTAGCTCAGTTGGTAGAGCAGCGGATTGAAAATCCGCGTGTCGGCAGTTCGATTCTGCCCTGGGCCACCATGAATTTTACGGCTTGCAGCGATGCAGGCCGTTTTCATTTGTGGCGACCCTCATCGTCGATCACGGTATTTTGGTTGTTTTTTCGACAGTGAGGCGCCGCCATCCGGCCCTCGGGTCCCGGCGCGATCAGGATGCTCGCGCCATCCCGGGAGCAGGCTCCGCTGGTCGCCTGCCGTCCACTCGGCACAGGACAGCGGCTAAAGTGTGCCGCTTGCTCCAGAGGCCCCAGGGTGCCTTTTCTCCCGATGAGTCCAGCCAGGAAGGACTGTCATGTCTGCACAAGTGCGTGCATTTTTTGCCAACACCACACCGGCAGGGCGTTGTCTCGTCGGCATCGCGTGGGCGCTGCCGGTCCTGTTGTGGCAGTGGCTGCACTACGCCGGTGTGTCGTATACCGGGGGCCACTGGCCCGGCATGGATCTGGCGAATGTGTCGCTCATGGCGCATGCGACTGAGATCAGCATCGCCGTGCAGGCCCTTGTGGGCATGTGGCTCTGGCCGCGTCGCCACTCCCCTTCACCGCAGTTTCCGGCGCAGTTGCTGACGGGCCTCGCCATTACGGGCGTGTACACCATTTACGTCATCATGCTGGGCGCATTCACCACCGGCCTCAGCATGGCTGTCATTGGTCTGTTGGCGATCGGCCTGCTGTTGTTCGATCAGCGCGTGGTGGGCATCTGTTTCGTCCTTGCCCTGCTCGTCGAGACCGGCAATGACTTGCTGGTGCTGGCCGGGCGCATTCCCTATGCGCCGGCACTGACCCCGGATGTGATGCAGGCGGACGAGCCCGTTGCCTGGTGGAAATACTGGCGAAATTCCCTTTTCTTCATTTCGTTCGCTGCCTGGGTCGGCATCATCTTCTGGTTGCTCGAGCGCCTTGATGCGCAGGGGAGTGAACTGGAGTCACTGTCGCGCAGGGATGGCCTTACCGGAATTGCCAACCGGCGCCATTTCATGGAGCGGCTGGCGGTCGAGACGCAGCGTCGCCAGCGTTACGAAAGGGCGTTCTGTGTCGTGCTGTGCGATGCGGACCATTTCAAGCGCATCAATGACTCCTACGGTCATCATTCGGGTGATGACGTATTGCGTGAAGTGGCACACATTCTCGCGGACAGTCTGCGAACGCCCGGCGATCTGGCGGCACGACTGGGCGGTGAGGAATTCGCCCTGCTCTTGCCGGAAACCACGCGTGAGCAGGCGGTAGCGGTTTGCGAACGCGTCAGTCGCCGTCTGCGTCAGCACGAGTTTGTCGTCGGCGATCGCCGTTTCCGTGTGACCTTGAGCATGGGCGTGGTGGAGTGTGTGCACCTTGCGGGCGAGGAAGCACTGAAGTGCGCTGACATCAATCTCTATGCGGCCAAGTCGCGAGGGCGCGATCGCATCGTCAGTTCGAGCGATGCGCGGGTGACGGTCAGCGCCGCGACGGGAGTGCCGGCGTGAGGGCGGGCTGGGGGTATCTCGTCGAGCGGCTCGAAGCGCTGGTCACGACCCGGCGCGACGCGTCGGGATGTCTGGTGCTGGCGGTGGTGATGCTGCCGTTCCTTCTGCTGTTTCTCGGCCTGCAAGGATGGGCGTTGGCGCATCCGGAGGTGTTTCGCCTGTACGAACCGCGCATGCTGTGGGGCACGCAGGGGGTGCTCGCGGGGGCGGCCCTCTTTCTGTGCTGGGTCATCGCCTTCACGTGGCCACGCTACCGCTCCGAGCGCGCGCGGCCGGATCTCGTCGTCGCCGTCACACTGGTGGTCGGCATGGCGTTGCTGGTCCCGGCCATCGGCTATGGCTTGAAGGACACGCCGATGGGCATCGTGCTTCTTGGCTTCCTCATTATCGCGCGCACGCTGTTTCCGGCGCGCGCCTTGCGTCCTGTCATGGCCGCGGGCCTGCTGCTGATTCTTCTCAACGAGGGGCTACGCGCCATCCATGTCATTCGATATGCGCCGCTGCTGACGCATCCCGTATTCGAGGGTGGCGCACTCCGGCCCTGGTGGGGTTTGTGGCTGCGTATCATTTACAACATCGCAATCGCCTTCTTTTGTGCCGTACTTTTCTCGCTGGTGCGGGTGAAAGAGCGGCGGCAGCTCAAGTTGTCGAGCCTGGCCCGCAGCGATGCGCTGACCGGGTTGCTGAATCGCGTGACGTTCATGCGATTGCTGGAGGATGAAGGCCGGAAGCAGGAACGCACGGGGCGTCCCGCCTGCGTCATGATGTGTGATGTCGATCACTTCAAGCGCATCAATGACCACTATGGGCATCCGGCGGGAGATCGCGTACTGGTCAAACTGGGTGAGCTGTTGAAAAGCGTGACGCGCTATCCGGTAGACATTCCGGCGCGCTATGGCGGCGAGGAGTTCGTGGTGCTGTTGCCGGAGACCGGTCTCGATGCCGCACAGCAAGTGGCCGAGCGCATTGCCGAGAGCCTCCGGGGCGAGCGGTTCGTCGCGGACGGACAATTCTTCACGGTGACGATCAGTATCGGCGTTGCGCCACTGGTGGACGGGGACGGAGAACGCGCCCTGCGTGTTGCCGACGAGTACCTTTATGCGGCGAAGTTCGCCGGGCGAAACCGTGTGATGGGGGCCAGAGTGGCCTGAGAACCCGGAGCAGGGCTGATCATTGCCCTTGTCCGTGGCACGGGTCCGGTAGAAAGCGGATACGTCCTTTTGAGGGACTTGCCCGTTGGCGTGTGCCTGATAATGTGGGGCCCTGCCTGTCGCAGGGCGTCGTCGCTGGTCCTGCCATAGCGGGCGCGGTGTGAAACTGTCCCCACCTGTGGTCTGGCAGCGGCGGTCAGGGCGGCTGGTTGCATGGCGAGGCGAGCGGTGCCGCTGGTAGGGCGGCAGTCGCCTCCGGTCATTCATGGCTTGAGCGGGCGGGAGGCACTGGGCAGCCTCGGTTCACTTTCGGGCGAGTACGGTCGGCTTCACACGGGGCTGATCGGGATTAGGGAGCAGTGGCATGCGCACGCCGTCTAACTGGCGCACGATTCTGACCGACATCATCAACTGGAATGCCGTCGACCGCGGATTGTTGCCGCTGGGTCTGGGGTTGCCGCTCTATTTTCAGGTCATCCTCTGGTACCAGTACGTGTTGTCGCGCCCGGATCATGCCCGGTTGATCCATCCGGATGTGGCTCAGAAAGCCGTTGCCGCCTGCTGGTTCATGATCGCCGGTGCAGTGGGGATCGGGGCTATCGGATGGGCGTTACGCAAGCGTCAGCCTGGCGCGGCCTGGTTCCAGTATCTCACGACGATGTATTACGCCCTCACCATGACCTACCTGAGTTACACGGTGGGCACCATGACCTTCATGACGGGCGTCGTGATGCTGGGCGCCCCGGTGGCCGGCTTCATCCTGCTGGAGCGCACGCCGGTCCTCCTCGCCTTCCTGACCGCCTTGTCGGCGTCGGTGGGGTTATCGGTCCTGAGCGCCCTCGGCAAAGTGGCCTACGCGCCGCTGGTGATTCCGCCCACCACGCCCGAGGCGCAGCTGTTCTGGGCCATCAGCACCTATTTCCTCTCGCTGATTCCCATTGTCGTATTGATCGTGATGGCGGACCGGGCGCTGTACTCCTGGCGACAGCGCGAGGCGCACATTCACGAGATCAGCCGCACCGATGCGCTGACGGGCATTCATAACCGTCGAAGCATCCTGGAACTGCTCGAAAAGGAACTGGCACGCACGCGGCGTCACGGTCCGCCCCTTTCGGTGGTGATTCTCGATCTCGACCACTTCAAGCAGATCAACGACACGCACGGGCATCCCACGGGCGACCGCGTACTGCAGCAGGCCGCACACCTGATCCAGAAGTCCATTCGCCAATGTGATGCCGTCGGCCGGTTCGGGGGAGAGGAGTTCCTGCTCCTGCTCCCGGATACCACCCTGGAAGGCGCCCATGCGCTGGCGGAGCGCTGTCGCGCCCGACTGGCCGCCGAATACATTGCCGACGACAACGGAATTCCCTTCACCATCAGTGGCAGCTTTGGCCTTGCGTGCAATCAGCAATGCCTTGACCTGCCCTCGGGCAACCTGATCAAGGCGGCCGACGATGCGCTCTACCGGGCAAAGCATGCCGGGCGGAACCGTGTCGAGGCGGTCGCACCGGTCTCCTGACGTGAGGGCTGCCGCTGCGTCGGGACGGCAGATGCCGGATGTGCCGCTGCATGCTTTTGTCGAAGGTGGCGGTGCGGGTGAGCGGGCCAGGTCGTCACGCCGTTCGGCGGCGGGGGTTTCGGAAGGTGCAATGCTTCCGTCACGGCCGCGGGACATTTCCGTTGGTCGAAATGCACGCATCTGGTCTTACACGCCGCAGAAAGTGACTGAGCGGCAGTGGCATGCTTGTCCTGAATTCCGTTTTTGCGCCTCGCCATGTTCCCGCACGTTTCGTCGCTAACCCGGATCGGAGGGGGAACCCCTGCCGTGATGTGCCTTTTGGCCATCGCTTTCAGCTTCCCCGTCTTTCTGGGGCACTGGCTGGTGTTCGCCTCGTGGCTGTCGGACGCCGGCTTTGCGCAAGTCGCGCAGCGGGACGTGATTGCGGACCTGAACGACTGCCTGCTGGTTGTCCTGGCGCTCGACGTGGCACTGATGGCGTGGCTCTGGCCGCGACGAAAGCAGGCCGTGCCGCTGCCGCGTGCCGCCATGCTCGTCGTGCTGGTACAGGTGGTCGGCTATGTCGCGATGGGGATCGCCTACGGGCCCATTACGTCGCCCATGAGCACGGTGACCATCAGCGCGCTGGTCGTGGGGCTCGCCCTCCTGGGGCAACGGCCTATGCTTGTCGGTTTTGTCGTTGCACTGGTGGTCATCACCTTCAATGACCTCCTCGTGTTGTCGGGCCGCGTTACCTATGCGCCGGCCCTGTTGCCTTCGACGTTTTCGGCGGGTGTGCCGGTGCATTGGTGGGGCATGTGGCAAAACGCCATGTTCGCGATTGCGATCCTGGTGGGCTTGTCGCTCATGTTGCTGCTCTTCAATCGACTTGATGCCCAGCGCCTTGCGCTCGAGTCACTTTCCCGCACGGACGGCCTCACCGGGCTGTCGAACCGGCGCTACTACATGGAGCGTCTTGCGATCGAGCAACAGCGCCGCGATCGCTATCGGCAGTCGTTCAGTGTGGTGCTTTGCGATGCCGACCACTTCAAGCGGGTCAACGATACCTATGGGCATCATGCCGGTGACGAGGTGCTGGTGGCGATCGGCCGGCTGCTGAATGCCGGATTGCGCATTCCTGGCGACGTGGCCGCGCGGCTCGGCGGCGAGGAATTTGCGCTGCTGCTCACGGATTGCCGTGCCGACGAGGCGAGGACCGTGTGTGAACGCCTGCGCCGTCAACTGGCGGACCTTGAGTTCGGCACGCCGGGCCGGCATTTCCGGGTGACGTTGAGCATGGGCGTGGTGGAGTGTGCCGCCGGCAGCGCGGAGGAAGCCCTGCGCTCCGCCGACATCAATCTGTATCGCGCCAAGGCTGACGGGCGTGATCGCATCGTGACGAGTGTGCAGGAGGCGGCGCCGTGAGGTCTGCCGCGCGCGTTGTCAGTGCCGCCCTCGACTGGCTGGAGGAGCAGCTCAAGCTGCGACATGCCACCGCCGGTTGCCTGTTCATTGCCGCCGTCGCACTGCCTTTTGTGCTGGTGCTGCTGGCCACGGATGTGTACGCCGTATTTGTACCGGCGGCGGGTCGCTATTATCACACGACGCTTTTGCACATTGTGACGATCAAGGAAGCGGTTTCGCTTCTCGTGTATCTCGGAGTGGTGGTCTGGTGCCTGCCGCGTTATCGATCGTCGCAGGAGCATGCCTGGCTGGCTTACGGCCTGATCACCTACGTCCTGGTGGCGTCTGCGACCCTCGCACTGCTGTTCGGACACAAAGACACGCCGATGCCGCTGGTGTTCATGGCCAGCTTCGTGCTCACGCGCGCCTGGTTTCCCCTTCGCATGCTGATGCCGGGCTTGCTGGTCAGCGCGGTGTTGGTCGTGCTGGCTGAAGTGCTGATCGCAAAAGGAATCATGCCCTACGCGCCGCTGCTGACCGAACCCATGGTAACGGGACGACCGATGGCGTGGTGGTGGACGATCTGGGTGCGGCTGATCTTCGACATGTCGGCAGTATTCTTTTCCGCCGCCATGTTTTTCATTTTCTCGCTCATGGAGCGACGGCACCGAGAGCTGGAGGAACTGACCCGTCTGGACATGCTGACCGGCCTGCCCAATCGCGCGAGTTTCATGCGGCTGTTCGAGGAAGAGTTCGGCAAGCAACTCCGGACCCGTCGTGCGGCCTGCGTGATGATGATCGATGTCGATCACTTCAAGCGCGTCAACGACACCTATGGCCACGCCGCCGGCGACATGGTGCTGGCGGAGCTCGGACAGTTGCTGGGGGATGCGGTGCGGCAGCCCATCGATGTGCCGGCCCGCTTTGGCGGCGAGGAATTTGTCGTCCTGTTGCCCGAAAGCGGCCTTGATGCGGCACGACGCGTGGCCGAGCGTATTCGCGCCCGCCTGGCGGGCCGCGAGTTTGTGAGCGAGGGGCGCCGGTTTCGCGTCACGCTGAGTATCGGCGTTGCCGAGTCGGACGATGGCGACGGCGACAAGGCGTTGCGGGTCGCCGATGCCAACCTGTATCGCGCGAAGGCAGAGGGGCGTGACCGGGTGGTTGGTTCGCTTGCCGCTGTGGCCGGCTGATTTGGCGCAAGAACCGCCCGAATGCAGGAGTCTGTCGCTTGCGGGGAGGGGAGTCAGCCGCTTTAATTTCATCGGCCCGCGCGCACCACGGAATCAGGAGCGAATGGCGGCGTCCCTTTCCCGTTAGGCCGCCTCTTTGGCGGCACCCGTTTGAAATCAAGAGGTTGCCATGTCACAGAAATACACCATCAGCTGCTCTG
>DASSUO010000031.1:0-4360 GCA_035706925.1 Moraxellaceae bacterium | reverse complement strand
TGCGCCAGGGTGCGGGTATCGTGGTGCTTGATGACGCTGCTTTCGTCCAGCACCACGCCGCCGAACTGGCTGGCGTCGAACTTGTGCAAGCGGTCATAGTTGGTGATGTTGATGCCGGGCATGACCTGCCACGCCTCCCGGGCATGGGTGATCGTGACGCCAAGGCGCTCTCCTTCTTCGACGGTCTGCGCAGCCACCGCAAGGGGCGCGAGAATCAGCACATCGCGGCCGGTCGCCTTGTGTACCTGGTCGGCCCATGCCACCTGCATACGAGACTTGCCCAGACCCGTATCAGCAAAGATGGCGGCGCGGCCACGCTTGAGCGCCCAGCGCACAAGATCAGCCTGATGCGGGAACAGCGAGTCAGGCATCGCCCCGATGGTATGCAGTCCGGATGGCGCACAGATGCTCAGTTTCTTACTCACAAAGTCGGCGTATTTCATGCCACCTTCCTCCCCATCAGCCACAACCCCATCCCATCCACCTTCACCGGCCGCACATGCTCGGGCTTGCGACAGGCGAAGCGCACTTCCTCGACGGCCTCGCGTGTATTCGCTGCGTTCTCGCGCACGAGGTCGGCAACGGTGCGGGCGATCAGGGCGTCGATCTGGTGGTTGGTCATGGCTGCACCTTGATGGCAAAGACTTCGACCGGCTGCGGCCCGAAGTGCTCGTGGGTGATCGTCTGGTACTCAAAACCGCGATACGGCATCACCAAACGGCGTTCGGTGTCGTCAGCCTTGGGATAGCCCAGCGTGATAATCAGGCGGTCATAGTGCCGGCCGAGCGCGCCAACCATCAGCCGCTTCTGCCAATACGCATTCCGCAGGCGGTACTCGAAGGCCTTGGTGCCGTCGCGCATCTGCTCGAAGTAGCAGCGCTTCACCGGAAGAATCAGGTCGGTCACTTCCATCCCCCTGCATCACACGGGCAGCAGAGGCGGGAGCGCCTTGCTGGCCTGGTTGTTGTTTAGAACGGAATGTCGTCCGAGAAGGATTCAGCGGCCGGCGCAGCTTCACGCACTCGATCAGGCTTGGCCTCGCCCTTGCTGCCCAGCAACTCAAAGTCAGATACGCGGAACTCGATAGCCGTGCGCTCCTGCCCGTCCTTGGTGTATTTGCGCTCCGTGTACTTGGCGGTGACGGCCAGTTTGTCGCCCTTCTTGGCGTATTCGCCCAAGATTTCCGCCTGCTTGCCGAACACAGAAAAGCGAGGCCAATAGGTGTTCTTGGTGTCCTTGTAGTCATCGGACAGGGCAAGGGAAAAGTTGCACACGGCATCGCCGTTGGCGGTGTAGCGGATTTCCGGGTCTTTGCCGAGTCGGCCGATGAAGGTGCAGGTGTTCAGGGATTTCATTTAGGCGGCCTCGCTCTTATTCAGGGATTCGACGACTTCCTGCTTCTTCTGGCGCAGGTCGGTTTTCTGCGGATTGCTGTAGTCCTTCCAGCTTGCCTCGATACGCTCTTGCAGCTTGGTAAGGTCGGCGTGGGAGCCAACACAATCCAGCGCCTTAAGGGCCTCGTCATAGCTGATGAGCTTGGCATCCTTCGGCTTCATATCCTGGCTGGCTGCGCGGTCAGACGGCAGGCCGGGATGCGCTTTCTGCGGGCGACCGCCAACAGCAGCATTGGCGTCGTCGTCCTCCTGCGCGATGCCAGCCACGGCAGCAAGCGAGTACCGGCGCAGGTAGGTGATAGCCGACCCAACGCCCTGCGCGTCCATCTTGGTTACGCCTGCGGACGCCGTTCCGCTCATCCACTGGCCGGACGAGTGCATCAGCACGGTTTCCACAGAGGCCAGGCCATCGGCAAAGCTCGGGAACTGCGTCACGCTAAGGCCGTGCTTGGCGAACACCGGGCGCACCGTGTTGATGACTTCGGCAAGGTCGGCATACTTGCTCTTAAAGTGCGGATTGGCGGCGTTCTTGCTGGCGTTCTCGATTTCGCCCTGCGCCTTTGCAAGGGCTGCTGCAAGCTCATTGATCTGGTCAGACTTCTGCATTTTCGGATTCCTCGTATTCTTGCTGTTCAAGTTCTTGCTGGTAGGCTTCGTCGTGTTCCATGGCTAATGCACCGTCACAGGCTCGACAGTCCAGGTTTCGTAAATCTCCCTGTCCGGCAGCAGGGTCACGCGGCAGTACACGCCATCACCGCAGGCAATCGAGCCTTCCGGCGGGGTGAAGTGGCTGGCCCTGATCGTCCATTCCGGTTCCTCGGTGCGCGTATTGGTGCGAACGAGGCGGGCGCGGCGGTTCTTGGTGATTTCGACGGCCATCACTGAACCCCTAGGCTGTCGGCAAAGCTCTTGTAGCGACGGACGCGGGCGGCCTGCTCGCTGCAAGCCTTCTTGCCGCGCTTCTCGTCCATCCACACGCCAACCATCAGAACGAGGCCGGACAGGCAGAACAGCGCAAAGCTGGTCGGGTAGAGTTCAAGCCACATGGTCTTTCTCCACCGACTGCCAAGAGCCACAGCCGCAGGCATCGCACACGGGCTGGAGCTTGGTCAGCCAGACGTTGTTGCAGCGCAGGCACCGGACTTCCTCTGGCTTCTGTCGGCGGACGGTGAAGCCGTCGCGGCGGTTAGCCTCGGCCAGAAGGTCATTGAAGAACTGCACGTTGGAGTTCATCAGCGGCACTCCTGTTCAGCCGCGTCGATGCAGTCTTCCAGCATGTGCTGTGCCCGCTCAGGGGCGTAGTGATCCGCGAAGCTGTCGACCTGACGAGCAATCCAGCGGCTGAAGTCAATTGCACTGATCTTGGAGGCGGCCAGATCGCTAACCATGCAATCGAACTCGGGGCGGGTGGCGACGAACTCGCCAAAGTCCTCATGGTCGAGCGTGTAGTTGGCGCACTTGATGGGCTGCCCGGCGGCGATGGCCTCGGCAATCTCAGTGGCGGCGCGGTCGTAAGCGCCCTCGTAGTCGAAGCGGGCGGCGGTGCGAATTGCGAGGTTCGTGTGGAGGTTCATGGCTGCTTCCGTGTGCGTCGTTGGTATGTGCGTATTTAGGCATGCCTGTACTTTAGGTGCAAGGCATTCCTGAATAAAAAAACAGGCAAACCTGTTTATTCCGACGAAAGGCGGCAAGCGGAAATAAAAAAGCCCGCACTAGGCGGGCATAGGGTATTCCTGGCTATTTCAGCGTGGCGGCCGGTAAAGGCTTCTCTTGGCTACGCCGGCTATGAAATGCATTTTCTCGATCTGCTCAACCTGGACGGATATTTGGGCGTGGTCTGCATTGATGCTGTCGAAGTAGGCCATCCCATCACGCTGATAGGCATAAACCTTCCCCATTACCCTGCCGTCGCGCATCCGAACCATCACCTCGTCGCCAGGGTGAACCTCTGTGCCGGGCTCAACAATGATGTATTCACCATGCCTAAACCTGGGAGACATGCTGTTGCCGTTTCCCCGCAAAGCATAGGCGCTCGCATCGCGGGAAGGGAAGTCGACAAAGCCGTCTCCATGACCTACAGGGTATTGTAATTCCTCGAAAAATCCCTCATCGCCAAACTGTGCTGTTCCCACCACTGGAATCCCCCTGAACTTAATTTCGACCTCATCGCCGAAATCACTTCCTTGATCTTCGTCAAGGTTGTTAGTACCCGCGTTCAGGGTAGTCCTGTCATTTCGGCTACCGCCATCCGTATAAATACGCTCATCGGATAGGAGGGGGCCGATTCCGCTAACCAGGTATTCAAGGTTCCCGCCATACCGTTTGGCGACCTTCGCCAAGTGGGCGGCTTCAATGCTCTTGGTGTCCCCGGTGAACCATCCATAGACCGATTGATAGGCAATGCCACAGGTCTCGGCTAGTTCACGCCGGATCTTCCTGTCTGGTACGCCCCGAGCCTTTACCAGCTCCAGGACTCTATCTGCTTGTTTATTCATGGCTGAAAGCCTACCCGGCCGCCTGTCAGGATTGCCTTAGAAATTGGTTGCAACTAAAAAGCAGGTATGCCTTAATCTCTGCAATAGGAGGTAAACAGCAATGACCAAATCCGAAGCAATCGCCCATTTCGGCTCTGTCCGAGACCTGGCTGCAGCCCTTGGCATCAAGGCTGTCCAGTCCGTCTATGGATGGCCCGATGACGGTGTGCCCATGGGCCGCCAGTGGCAAATCCAGGTTCTGACCAAGGGGAAGCTCAAGGTCGATAAGGAACCGAAGAAGCGCACCGCCTAACCGGAGAAGTAGCCATGTATGCCGACCCCCGCCATATCCGCGACCACGAAGTGAAGGTCCGTCTGAACGAGGACGAGCTGCACCTGCTGGAAGCCCTGGCTCAGTACAACAAGACGCAGCGCGCCGTTTTGGCCCGTGAGCTGATCTTGTCCGCACTGTCCCGCGTGAAGTCCAACGAC
>DASSUO010000030.1:0-12840 GCA_035706925.1 Moraxellaceae bacterium | reverse complement strand
GGCGGTGTCGGCCTTCCCGGCCAGCGCCGCGTCTACGCCGATCATGGCGCGCTTGATGATGTCCGCCGCCGTGCCCTGCATGGGCGCGTTGATGGCGGCGCGCTCGGCCGCTGCACGCAATGACGGATTCTTGCTGTTGATGTCCCGCACCATGAGTCGGCGTCCGAAGAGTGTCTCGACCCAGCCCTGTTTGGCCGCCTTCTCGCGCGTGCTTTCCATGTAGCGCTTCACGCCGGGGTAGCGCGCGAAGTACTGGTCGACGTAGCCCTGCGCCTCGCCACGACCGATATTCAGCTGCTTCGCCAAACCAAACGCCGACATGCCGTAGATGAGGCCGAAATTGATGGCCTTTGCATTACGGCGCTGATCGTTCGTGACCTCATTGAGAGAAACACCGAATACCTCTGCCGCGGTCGCACGATGCACGTCACGTCCATGGCGGAAGGCGTCGAGCAGGCCTTCGTCTCCGGAAAGATGCGCCATGATGCGCAGTTCGATCTGCGAATAGTCGGCGGCCAGCAATACATAGCCCGGTGGCGCAATGAACGCCTGACGAATGCGGCGGCCTGCATCCGTGCGAATGGGAATGTTCTGCAGATTGGGATCACTCGAAGAGAGTCGCCCCGTGGCGGCCACCGCCTGGTGATACGAGGTGTGGACGCGACGGGTGTCCCGATTGACCAGCTCCGGCAAGCGGTCAGTGTAGGTGGATTTCAGCTTGGACAACGAACGGTAGTCGAGCAGGAGTCGCGGCAGCGGATGATCGAGTTGCTCCAGAACATCTTCTGCCGTTGAGTACTGTCCCGACGCCGTTTTCTTGGGCGCAGGAATGCCGAGCTTTTCGTACAGGATCTGGCCCAGCTGCTTGGGCGAGCCGAGATTGAATTCCTGTCCGGCGAGTTCGTATACCTGTCGCTCCAGCGCCTGCATGCGCTCGCCAAGATCCCGGCTCTGCGCCGCCAGCAGAGCGACATCGATCAACGCGCCTTGACGCTCCATTCTCTGCAGGATGGGCGCCAGCGGCATTTCGATATCACGGAACAACGACTCCAGCGTTGGCTCGTGCGCGAGCTTCTGCGACAGCACGTCGTGCAGGCGCTGCGTGATGTCGGCATCCTCAGCCGCATAGTGCGCCGCCTTCTCCACCTCGATCTGGTTGAACGTCAGCTGCTTCACGCCCTTGCCGGCAATGTCCTCGAACGTGGTCGTCTTCACGCCGAGGTAGAGCGCTGCCATGTCGTCCATGTTGTGTCGCGTGGCTGTGGCATCGACCACATACGAGGCCAGCATGGTGTCGAAGGCGAAGCCTTGCAGATGGATACCGTGATTGGCCAGAACGTGAATGTCGTACTTGAGATGCTGCCCGATCTTGCCGATCACCGGATTTTCGAGCACAGGCTTCAACCGCGCGAGCACGTCGTCGCGACGAAGCTGGTCGGGAGCGCCCAGATAGTCATGCGCAAGGGGGATATACCAGGCCTCACCCGCCTCGAAGGCAAATGACACGCCGACAATATGTGCCCGCATGTAGTCGAGGCTGTCGGTTTCCGTATCGACCGTGAAGACCGTCGCGTTTTCCAGTCGCGACAGCAGCGCCGCAAAATCCGGCTCGGTGAGTACCGTGTGGTAGGTCACCGGAATGGCGCCCGGTACCACCACGTCGCCCACCGGCGACTGTGCCTGCAACTCCTGATGCCACGTGCGGAATTCGAGGTCTTCTGTCATGTGCAACAGCACATCGTGGTCGGGCACGCCGAGATGCAGGTCACTGAACGTAACGGTGAGGCCGACATCACACTTGATGGTGGCGAGCTGTCGCGCCATGTCGAGTACGGGAAGCGACGCGCGAAGATTCTCGCCGGCCTTACCCTTGATGCCGTCGGCCTGCGCGATGAGCGCATCCAGCGAGCCGTATTCCTGCAGCCACTTCGCCGCCGTCTTGGGGCCCACACCCGGAACGCCGGGAATGTTGTCGACGGAGTCACCCACGAGCGAGAGGTAATCAATGATGCGCTCCGGCGGTACGCCAAACTTGGCGATTACGCCCTCGCGATCCAGCACCGTGTCGGTCATGGTGTTCACCAGGGTGACATGGCCGTCGACCAGCTGTGCGATGTCCTTGTCGCCGGTGGAAATCAGTACGTCGACACCGGCGGCGGCGGCCTGTCGTGCGAGCGTACCGATCACGTCATCCGCCTCGACGCCCGACTCACACAGCAAGGGCAGGCCCATGGCACGGATCAGCGCATGCAGGGGCTCCACCTGACCGCGGAGATCGTCCGGCATGGGCGGGCGGTGCGCCTTGTACTCCGGATAGATCGCGTCGCGAAAAGTCGGCCCGGACGCATCGAACACCACGGCCACATGCGTGGGCGAGTAGGTCCGCACCAGCTTTTGCAGCATGTTGACGACCCCCTTGATGGCACCGGTCGGCCGGCCGTCACGCGTGGTGAGCGGCGGTAGCGCATGAAAGGCGCGGTAGAGGTAGGACGATCCGTCGACAAGAATGAGGGGTGCGGTCATGGCAGGCAGGCAGCAGAAAAATTCGGAGGCAGGGTAACGCAGAACGGCGAGGCTGTCGCCGGGACTACCAGGCCGCCTGCGCCCCGTTCAAAGGCGTGCGACGTCAGCAGAAAAACCCCCGGGCCGCCGTCGTGAGACAGTTGCTATGATGGAACCATTGGGCCATACCTGCGGGATTTTTCATGTCCGTCTACACCATGCTGTCGGCCGCCGACATCCAGTCGTTCCTGGACGGCTACAGCCTGCCGCCACTGGGGAGCTACGCCCCCATCAAGGGCGGCATCGAGAACAGCAACTACTTCGTCACGCTGGTTGACGGGCACGAGCTCGTGCTGACGTTGTTCGAAGAGCTGTCGGCCGGCGAGGCCGATTTTCTGGGTCCCCTGCTGGATCATCTGGAGGCGGCCGGCGTGCCGGTTGCCACCCCCCTCAAGAATCGTCAGGGTCGCTATCTCGGCCCGTTGCGCAACAAGCCAGCGCAACTGGCAAAACGCTTGCCCGGCCGGCATCCCGAGCAACCGGGGCTGAGCGAGTGCCGGTCCATGGGCACAACGCTCGCGCACCTGCATGTGGCACTCGAGGGCTATCCGCTGGTGCGGGCCAACGCCCATGGTGCTGCCTGGTGGGAAGAGCTGGCCCGGCAATGGCAGCCCCGGCTCCCCAAGGATGAGGCCACCCTGCTGCAACGACTCCTGCAGCGCCACGCCGACGCCTGCGAGCAACATCCTGACCTTCCGCAAGGACTCATCCATGGCGACCTGTTCCGCGACAACACCTTGTTCACGGGCGACAGCGTAACCGCCGTTCTCGACTTTTCCGAAACCGGAAGGGATCACCTGCTGCTGGACATTGCGATCACCGTTAACGACTTCTGTCGTCAGTGGCCCTCGCCGGAGCCGGATCCCCGCCGGCGCGAAGCCTTTCTCGAGGGCTATGAAACCGCACGCACGCTCACGAGCGGTGAGCGCATGGCGCTACCCGTATTCCTGGCGACGGCGGCCATGCGGTTCTGGTTGTCTCGCCTCGAGATCGGCGCGCGCAATCGCGCCCAACAGCGCGAAGGGGAACACATCCTGCAAAAAGATCCGGGAGAAATGCGCGCACTGGCAGAAGCCTTGCTGGATTCGGCCGCGCCCTGAATCACTGCCCGCCGAGGCAGCGGTAGACATCCGACGATAGCCGGGCAAGTCCGGCCTCATAGCCCGTCGCATCGAGCGGTGCCTGCGCGAACAACTCGTCGACCGGCACCAGATTGGACGGCAATCCGTCGAAGACATGCGTCGCCAGCGCGCGGTCAAAGCCCGGCTCACCGAGCAGGCAGAACAGGCCTTCCTTGCGAATGCGCTGCGACATCAGCAGGAAGTGGCGCGCGCCCGGCCGGTCCTCGTCGCCACTTAGCAGGCTGCCCCGGAAATTAAGGCCCAGTGTCGGCTCCAGGTACTGATAGGCATCGTGATAGGACAGGTAGGCGCGGCTGCGCAAGTGATGGAAGCGCTCTGCCTGCCGGGCAGCGAGTGCACCGAGCCGGGTGGCGAAGGCAGCCGCATTACGGCGGTAGGCGCCGGCGTGGGCAGGATCACGGAGTGCCAACGCCTCTGCCAGTGCCCGAGCGATTACGACGGCATTGTCAGGATCCAGCCAGACATGCGCATCCACCGTGCCGGGCAGGGCGCTGTCACCATCTGGCTGCCGCTTCAGGCGCAGACTGATCCCGGGCAGGCGCTGCGCGGTAAGAAGGTGCGGCGAGGCACTGAGCACCCCTGCCAGGAACTGCTCATGGGCCGGCCCCACCCAGAGGACCAGATCGGCCCTGTCCAGGGCGACGCGATCCGCGGGACGGAGCTGATAGTGGTGTGAGGAAGCGCCCGGTGGCAGGAGGGAGACGACATGCGCATCCGGCCCCGCCACGGCGGCGGCGATCAGCGCCAGTGGACGCACGCTCGCCAGCACCTCGACCGCGCGGGCAGTCAGGGGAGTGAGGACGAGCAGAAGGAGGGCGAGCAGGCGCATGGGGCGACTCCGGGCTGCGTCGGCGGGGCGCAGATGTTATATTGTTGCACGAATTCTGTCGCGAGCCAGGCATGCCCTCCGCCCCCGCCTTCCAGCCCCATGACCATAGCCATTGCGTGCATGATGCCCTCGCGCGGGCGGAAGACCTGTGCGCCGCCAACGGCGCCCGCCTGACCCCCCTGCGTCGTCGGGTCCTCGAACTGGTCTGGGCCAGCCACCGCCCCCTTGGCGCCTACGAGCTGCTGGACCAGCTGACGGCCGAGGGACACAAGCCCGCGCCCCCGACGGTCTACCGTGCGCTGGAGTTCCTGCTGGAGCAAAAGCTCGTTCACCGCATCGCCTCCCGGAATGCCTTTCTGGGCTGCACGCATCCCGGCGCGTCCCATGCAGGTTATTTCCTTCTCTGCGATGTTTGTGGCAATGCGGAGGAGATTGCCGACAGCAGCGCCCTGGCCCGCGCCGTTGCCGCGGCGGCTGCAGCCGCGGACTTTGAAATCAGTAGCCAGACCCTGGAACTGACGGGGCGCTGCCGGCGCTGCCGCAAGAGCTGACACCATGACCGAGGCGCTGCTGCAGCTGGAAAGGGTGAGCCTGCGAAGGGACGGGCGCGAGGTGCTGCGGGACGTGAGCCTGTCGCTCCGGCCCGGCGAGATCGTCACCGTGATCGGCCCCAATGGTGCCGGCAAGACCAGCCTCGTGCGTGTCGCGCTCGGGCTGCTGCCGGTTGACGGCGGTGAGCGCCGCATACGACCCGGCCTGCGCATCGGGTACGTACCGCAGAAGCTGGGTCTCAATGAAGCGCTTCCCCTCGACGTCGATCGCTTCCTGACACTCGCACGCCCCGGGCTGTCGGCCGATGCCGTCCAGCGCGCCCTCGACGAAACCGGAGCCTCCCGCGTGCTGAAAACGACGGTGGCACGGCTCTCCGGTGGCGAACTGCAACGTGTCCTGCTGGCGCGCGCGCTTCTGCGCGAACCGGAGCTGCTGGTGCTCGACGAGCCCGCACAGGGCGTCGACATTACCGGGCAGGAAGAGCTCTACAGCCTGATCGCGTCGGTGCGACAGCGTCACGGTTGTGCCGTTCTCATGGTCTCGCATGACCTGCACCTCGTCATGGCCTCCACCGATCACGTGGTCTGCCTGAATCGGCATGTCTGCTGCGAGGGACATCCGGAATCGGTGAGTGCAAATCCTGAATACCGCCGCCTCTTCGGCCTTCAGGGCAGTCGCGGCCTCGCGCTGTACAGCCATCACCACGACCATCATCACGACAGCCACGGCGACATTTGCTGCGACCGCCCCGGCCCGACTTCCGGAGAATAGCGAACATGGACACGCTCGGGCTGTTATGGCCGGCGCTGGCCGCCGGACTTCTGGTCGCGCTGGTTGCCGGACCGCTGGGATCGCTACTGGTGTGGCGCCGCCTGGCCTACTTCGGCGACAGCCTCGCGCATGCCGCGCTGCTCGGTGTCGGCCTGTCGTTGCTGCTGTCGCTGCCCGGCTGGATCGGCATTACCGCAGTGTGCGTCACTGTCGCCGTTTTACTGGCGTTGCTGCTGCGGCATCCGGAGCTGGCCACTGACACCTTGCTCACGCTGATTGCGACCACATCGCTAAGCCTGGGGCTGATCGCCGTGAGTCTGGCCAGCAACATCCGTGTCGATCTCATGGCCTATCTGTTCGGCGATCTGCTCGGCGTCGGCAGCCACGACCTGCCCCTGCTCGGAGCCGCGGCATTCGTCACGCTCGCCTTGCTGCGCTGGCAGTGGGACGCGCTGGTGCTGGCCTCGGTGAATGAGGAACTGGCATCCGTTGACGGCATCAATGTGAACCGTTTGCGCCTGCTGTTGTTGTTGCTGGTCGCGATCACGGTGACCGCCGCAATGAAAGTGGTCGGCGTGCTGCTCATTACGGCACTGCTGGTCATTCCGGCGGCCGCCGCACGCCGGCTCGCACGGACACCGGAACACATGGCGCTACTCGCAAGTGCAATCGGCATGGTGGCCGTGGTGGCGGGACTCGGTAGCAGCCTGCAATGGAACCTGCCGCTGGGCCCGGCCATCGTGGTCAGTGCCACCACGCTCTTTGCGCTGCTGTCGCTCCGGCAACGGCCACAGGCCGGCTGACCCTCACCGGCACACGCCCTTCGCTCAGCGACGCGGAGTGAAACGTACCACGCCCTCATTCGCCTCAGGCGTATCGCTCGCGGGGGGATGTTCGGGCTCACCGGGGTTCTCACTCACGAGGCCACAGGCCACGCACTCGATCCATTCATGCTCGCCATCGCGACAAAAGCGTACCTTGTCGATCGCCTGGCATTGCGGGCATCGGGCTCCGGCAATGAAATGCTTGCGAATCATCCCGGCCTCCGTCACTGCAGTCCCGAGTGGCGCAGGAGCGCGTCCACGCTGGGCTCGCGTCCGCGAAATTCCATGAAGAGGGCCAGCGCATCACGACTGCCCCCCTGGGCCAGCACCGTCTCACGGAAATGGCGCCCCACCTCGGCATTCATCACGCCTTCCTCTTCGAAGCGGGAGAACGCGTCGGCAGAGAGCACCTCTGCCCACTTGTAGCTGTAGTAGCCTGCCGCATAGCCACCGGCGAAGATGTGACTGAAACTGTTCTGGAATCGGTTGTACGGCTTGGCAGGGATCACCGACACACGGGAACGGACCTCGTCAAGCAAACGCTGCACGGCGCCCGGCTGAACATCGGTGAGTGCATGCACATGCATGTCAAACAACGCGAACTCCAGCTGGCGCAACATCATGAGTCCCGACTGGAAGTTGCGTGCGGCCAGCATCTTGTCGAGCAGGTCGAGAGGCAGGGGTTCGGCGTTATCGACATGACTTGCGATCAGCGCCAGCGGCTCGGCAGCCCAGCACCAGTTCTCGAAGAACTGGCTGGGAAGCTCCACTGCATCCCACGCGACGCCGTTGATGCCGGACACGGACGCCACTTCCATCCGCGTGAGCATGTGGTGCAGGCCATGACCAAATTCATGGAACAGGGTCGTGACTTCCTCGTGCGTCAGCAACGCGGGCTTGCCGTCCACCGGTGGATTGAAATTGCAGGTGAGGAAAGCCACCGGCTTCTGCAGGGAGCCGTCTTCGAGGCGCCGACGGACGCGACAATCGGCCATCCACGCACCGCCCCGTTTGTTGGCGCGCGCATACGGATCCAGGTAGAAACTGGCAATGACAGAATCGTGTTCGACGATCTCGTAATAGGTGACATCGGCATGCCAGGTGATGATGTCATGGCGTTCGCGAATCCGGACACCGTAGAGCTGCTCGGCAATGTGCAGCATGCCTTTGATCACACGCGGCGCCGGGAAGTAGGGGCGTACCATCTCTTGCGAGAGGGAATATTTCTTTTGCTTCAGGCGCTCGCTCGCGAACGTGACATCCCAGGGCTCCAGTGCCGCAATCCCCAGCTCCTCACTCGCGAATGCCTGCAGCTCCGCCATCTCGCGCAGTGCGCCGGGGCGCGTCCGTGCCGCCAGATCGTTCAGGAAGTCGATGACCTGTGCCGGCGATTGCGCCATCTTCGGCACCAGTGACACCTCGGCGTAGCTGTCGTAACCCAGCAACTGCGCCTGCTCCTGACGCAGGCGGAGGATCTCGTCGATGCGTGCGGAGTTGTCGAAACGTCCGGCCTGCGGACCCAGGTCAGACGCGCGAGTGACGTAGGCGGTGTAAATCTCCTCGCGCAGCGCACGATCCTCCGCGTACGTCATCACGGCAATGTAGGAGGGGAAATCCAGCGTGATGCGGAATCCTTCCAGTTCCTTTTGCTGCGCCAGTGCTGCCAGCAGCGCGCGCGCCGACTCCGGCAGGCCCCCCAGCCGGCTGGCGTCGGGCAGCACTTTCTCCCAGGCCTGCGTCGCATCGAGAACATTGTCGGAGAAGGCCGACGAAAGCTCGGCCAGACGCTCGGCAATGCGGGCGAATCGTTGCTTGCGGTCAGCAGGAAGACCGATGCCGCTCAGGCGGAAATCACGAAGGGCATTGCGCACACTCTGCTGGTGGGCAATGCTCAGCATCGAAAATCCGGGCGACTGCTCCAGCGTGGAATATGCACGAAAAAGGTCTTCATTTTGCCCCAGCTCGGTACCATAGGCGGCAAGCTTGGGCAGGGCATCGTTGTAGGCCGCACGCCAGGAGTCGGAGTTCATCACCGCATTGAGGTGTGACACAGGCGCCCATGCCTGCTCCAGCCGGTCCTGCAGGCTTTCCAGAACTGCCGGCACACTCTCCCAGGCAACCTCGTTGACGGTCGCCAGGCGGGCGATCACCGCCCGATTGTCTGCGAGCAGGGTATCGACGGCTTCTGCCACATGCTCGGGACGGATGCGATCGAAGGGCGGCAGGTGGTGAGGTTCCAGCAGGGGATTAGACATGTCCGGCATCCGGTTCGAATCCCGCCCGGGTCGCGTAGCCGTTGCCCGGGGCGGGGAATAAAGGAGGAATCACGATAGTGGCAGCCATTCGCGCCCACAAGGGCATCCGACCGCAGGTTCACGAGAGTGTATGGGTCGACCCCACCGCCGTCATCATCGGTGACGTCGTCATCGGGCAGGACAGCTCAGTCTGGCCCTACGCCGTCATCCGGGGCGACATGCACCGCATTCGCATCGGTGAACGCGTGTCCGTGCAGGACGGCAGCGTGCTGCACATCACCCATGCCAGCCGGTTTCACCCCGACGGATTTCCACTCACCATCGGCAGTGACGTCACGATCGGCCACCAGGCGACCCTGCATGGCTGCACCGTACACGACCGCGTACTGATCGGCATGAAGGCGATGGTCATGGACGGTGCCGTGGTGGAATCCGAGGTGATCGTGGGCGCAGGCGCGGTGGTACCGCCCGGCAAAACCCTGGCATCGGGGTTTGTCTACGTCGGCAGCCCGGCAAAGGCCGCACGCCCGCTGACCGATGCCGAACGCAGCTATTTCACCTATACCGCCGCCAATTATTCGCGACTCAAGGACAGCTACCGGGACGATGCCGGGGAATAAGCGCGCCAGCCCCGGTACCCGCCCGGTTCAGGCCGTAGCACCGGCCGGCCGGATGCCCCCCAGCTCGTCACGCAATTCGGCCAGTACCGGTGCCGTTGGCGGAACGACATCACGCCAGAGGCGAAACGCTTCCGCGGCCTGCTCGACCAGCATGCCAAGACCATCGCGCGTGCGCGCGCCCTGTGCGGCCGACCAGCGCAGGAATACCGTCGGCTCTGCGCCATACATCATGTCGTAGGCGAGGGCACCAACCGCAAAGATGCCATGGGGAAGCGGCGGCAAGTCACCTTGCAGACTGGCTGACGTTCCGTTGATCACGATGTCGAACGGCCCCTGCAGTTCGTCAAACGCAGCGGCTGTTACGGGCCCCTCGTCAGCAAACAGCGTCGCCAGTTGCCGGGCCTTGGCCACGGTCCGGTTCGCTATGACGATTTCGCAGGGGCGCTCGGCAAGGAGCGGACTCAACACGCCGCGCACGGCGCCGCCCGCTCCCAGCAAAAGTACGCGACGTCCGTTAATCGTGACACCCGCATTCAGGACGAGATCCCGGACGAGTCCGGTGCCGTCGGTGTTGTCGCCAAACAGACTGCCATCCGCTTCACGCCGCAGCGTGTTGACGGCACCCGCCTTGGCCGCACGATCCGAGCGCCGGTCTGCAAGCGCCCAGGCCTCCTCTTTGAAGGGTACGGTGACATTGCAGCCCCGTCCGCCTTCGGCAAAAAAAGAACGAACCGATGCCGCAAAGCCATCAAGCGGCGCGAGGCGGGCGTCGTACGACACCGCCTCACCGGTCAGTGCGGCGAAGCGCGCGTGGATGCGGGGTGACTTGCTGTGGGCAACGGGGTTGCCGAATACGCAATAGCGATCCATGACGCTCACCGTGTCAGACCCACTCACGCGGGCGCAAATACTGCTCGTACAGGGCCGCCTCCGGCGAACCCGGTTCCGGATGCCAGTCGTAACGCCACGTCACTTCAGGCGGGAGCGATGCCAGAATGGATTCTGTCCGTCCGCCCGACTGCAAGCCGAACAGCGTGCCGCGGTCATAGACAAGATTGAACTCCACATAACGACCTCGTCGGTATAACTGGAACTCGCGTTCACGCTCGCCATACGCCGTTTTCTTGCGTCGCGCGACGATGGGCTGATACGCGCGGAGGTAGCCATCACCGACTGCCCGCATGAAGGCGAAGCAGGCATCCGCTCCTCCGGCATTCAGGTCGTCGAAGAACAGCCCGCCAATGCCGCGAGGTTCATTCCGGTGACGGAGGAAAAAGTAGTCGTCGCACCAGCGCTTGTAGTCCCGGTAAACGTGGGGACCAAAGGGCTCACACAGGTCCTTCGCCACCTGATGCCAATGCCGGCAGTCTTCGTCGACACCGTAATAGGGCGTGAGGTCAAACCCTCCGCCGAACCACCAGACCGGTGCCTGCCCCTCCTTCTCGGCAAAGAACAGCCGCACGTTGGCGTGCGAAGTGGGCACATGCGGGTTGCGCGGGTGAATGACCAGGGACACGCCGAGCGCCTGCGCCCTGGCCCCGGCCAGCTCCGGCCGATGGGCCGTTGCCGACGCCGGCATGCGCGTGACATTCACGTGGGAAAACAAGACGCCAGCCTTTTCCAGCACTGCGCCCCCTTCAAGGATGCGCGAACGGCCACCGCCGCCTTCTTCGCGCGTCCAGTCATCGGTGCGGAAACGCGTGCTGCCGTCCTCCTGTTCAAGCATGGCGCAAATGCGGTCCTGCAAATCCAGGAGATAGGCTTTGACACTGGCAATATCGGGCGCAGAAGTGGTCATGGAGTCGCTCTCATCGGGCGCGAAGGACGGCGCCGGTAACGGCGTCCCGGATCTCGCTGGGTTTTGCATCGCCGCCTAGCGCACCCGGCAGGATAAAGCCGAGGCCCTCACCAAACGCATGGTGCAATTCGTCGGGCGATCCTAGCGGCGCTTCACCACTGCGGTTTGCGCTGGTGGATACCAGCGGTGCGCCCCAGGCCCGGCAAAGCGCTTGAACACCAGGGTGGGCCGATACGCGAATGGCAAGGGAATCATGCTCGCCGCGAAGCCAGCGAGGCGCCTGCGGGGCAGGAACCACCCAGGTGTAGGGGCCGGGCCACGTCGCAAGCACTGCCGCCTTTTGCGCTGGCGTCAACGCAGCAAGCCAGGGTTCGACCTGGTCAATGCCGGCCGCAATCAGGATGAGCCCCTTGGCCTCGCTGCGCCCCTTGAGCGCAAGCACACGCCGGACCGCGGACTCGTTGAGCGGGTCGCAACCCAGCCCCCAAACGGCCTCGGTAGGATAGGCAATGACCTGCCCCTGACGGAGGGCGTCGACCGCGCGCTGAAGATCGGAACCAGAGGAAAATTCAGGTGTATTCATGGTGCCGAAGTGTACCACTGCCATCAGCTCATGCCGCGACGAACGCAGGGGATCCTCGCGTATCCGCCCGGCACTGCCGCAATCAGCCCGGCAATTTCGAGCTGCGACAATGTGCGCAGGACGGATGCAGGCGCCTGCCCTGTTGCGCCGATGACATGGTCCGGATGCCGTGGCTCCTCACCCAGGGCACCCAGCACGGCCTTCATGTCGGATGAAAGCGGCAGTGCATCCGGGCCGGCCGCGGTCGCGGGCAACGTGATGTCACAAGGCAATGCGTCGGCCATCTCTTGTTGAAACAGATGCAGCAGGGGAGGCAGGTCCGCAAGGATATGGGCAATCTCCGTTACCGGTGCTGCACCGTCACGCAGCAGTTTCAGGCAGCCTTGGGCCTGCACGTTGTGGCGCGATCCCGGCAATACCCACACGGGTCGACCCTGTTCAGCAGCCCGGCGCGCAGTGATGAGGGAGCCGCTTTCAGGCGCGGCCTCCACCACCAGCACGCCCAGGCTCAATCCACTGATCAACCGGTTTCTGCGCGGAAAGTTCATGGCCCTGGGCGCCTCGCCCGGAAGAAATTCGCTGACGACCAGTCCACCTCCGTTGAGGAGTGAGTCAAAAAGCCGGAGGTTCTCTCGCGGGTAAGGACGATCGACCCCGGTCCCGAGTACGGCAATGGTGCGGCCCCGCACACGCACGGCGCCACGATGCGCCGCCGCATCGACGCCGCGCGCAAGTCCGCTGGTGATGACGAGCCCGGCGCGCGCCAGTTCCCCGGCAAATGCATCGGCATCGGCTCGACCGGTGAGAGACGGATTCCGTGTCCCCACGATCGCCACCTGCGGAAGGCCCAGCAACACCGGGTCCCCGCGAAAAAACAACAAGGGAGGGGGATCGGCAATCTCGC
>DASSUO010000029.1:0-3248 GCA_035706925.1 Moraxellaceae bacterium | reverse complement strand
GGTCACAACCTCTCGGCCGACCTGTCGGTGCAGGGCATTCAGGTGAACGGGCAGGGTGACAACGACTATCGGCGCTACATCGTGCGCGCCGGCTTGCTGGCGAGGTTCTGATCATGCGTAGCCTTCTGGTTCTTGGTCTGGCTGCGGCGCTGGCCGGTTGCGTGGGTAATGGCGATACCAAAGAAGCGCCGGCGGTGCCGGCGGCGGATTCGCCCAATGCCTTTCTGACGTTTCCCAATACACAGGCGCCCCTGGGTGCGGGGAGTTACTCGATCCAGGTGAGTGCCCTCACGGGTACCGTGGCCGATACGTTTCATCTCGTGATCACGTTCGACGATGGCAGCACCCGTTCGGTTGATGGCAGCTGGACGGCCGGCGGCACCACAACGCTGGCCGATCCGCTCGTACTGGCCCGTGCCGGAGGCGTGCGCATCGTGGCGACGTCGGGCAGCGGACAAGCGGTCCATATCGTGCTGAGCCGCAATGGCAGTGTGGTGGCCGATGCTGCCGGCACCCTCAATCTGCCGCTGTCGGTGATCAGTTCGACCCAGTATGCAAAAGCGTACTATGACGCCGTCGATCCGCAGGTAGAGCGCGATACGCTCGAGAAGTGGAAATCGCGCAACGGCTTCTACGACGGCAACCCCTACAACACCGTCACGCACGTGGTATTCCGCGATGCACTCGATCTTGGCTATGGTCGCGACATGACGGTGCTGTACAACAGTGTCACCGGCCGCACCGCCTTCATGGTCCACAACTATGTCGTGTCGTTGCAGCCGGGGGCATCCAGCAATTACGGCCCGCTCAATGTGGATGCGGCCATTGCGCAGGATCCGCGCTTTTTCATCGGCACCAACGTGATCGAGTTCAGTCCCGCCAATGAGGACAACCCGGCTGACGTCAACGGCGCGATGATGATCAACAAGTTCTTCATCTTCGACAAGAACGGGAATCGCATTACCGAGGCCGACCTTGACGGGCGCGGCATCAAGCCCGTTCCGGGTACGTGCTGGACCTGTCATGGTGGCGAGACGCTGCCGCTGACCCCGGCCGGCAAGTTCCAGCCCATGTCGGTGCGTTCGCCGAAGTTCAACATCCTGGGCGTCGCGGATTTCGAGTACTCCCTGCAAGATGGCTACCACCGCGACCAGGAGGAAGACCGCCTTCGCCTCCTGAACAGCTACGTGAAGGGCAGCTATGACACCATTGCCTCGCGTGACATCAACAACAGCGCGACCGGTCGTGGCAAGTGGAGTGCGGATTACGCACAGGAGCTGGTTAACGGGCGCTATGGCAGCGTGTTCACCAGCGGTACCTATCAGGATGGTTTCGTGCCCGCCGGCTGGCAGAACGGACCCGGCCAGGAAAATGCGGAGCTGTTGTTTACCCGTGTCGTGGGCCCGCACTGCACCGGCTGTCATTCCTTGCAGGGGCGTGCGGCGACCGGTACCGACTATGCCGGTAATCTTGGCAACGGCATCAACTTCTCCTCATACACCAAGTTCATGGCGTATCGCACACGCATCATCGATTACGTGTACAAGCGCGGCATCATGCCGCTGTCGCTGCGCAACTTCGAAAGCTTCTGGGAATACCCGGATGGCGCGCCCTCCATCCTGGCGTCGGCGCTGGCCGATCCCTCGCTCTTCGACAGCAGTACCGGCAAGGTGATCCCGCCCGGCCGCCCCGTGGCACGTCCCGGCGCTGACCGCACGGTGCGTGGGCCCACGGTGCAACTGGATGGTAATGCCAGCTATTTCGCGGACAGCTATCACTGGGCCATCACCAGTCCGGTAGCGTCGACCGCGACGCTGAGTAATCCCGACACCGCGCGGGCCGTCCTGAATGCGCCGGCGGCTGGTACCTATGTCGTCACGCTGACGGTGACCAATTCCCGGGGCAGCCATAGTGCCAGCGAGACGCTGACGGTGAATGGCGCGGCGGCGGACCAGACGGCACTGACCTTTGCCAACGACATCCGTCCCATCCTGTCGAACAACGGTTGCACGGGCTGCCATGTGGATGGCGGAATCGCGGGGATCCCGGTTTACTGGGACGACAATATCGACAGCGATGGCAACAAGCTGTACCAGCGCATCCTGGCCCGGGTGAACCTGGCGAATCCCGAGGACAGCCGCCTGTTGAAAAAGCCGACGTCCGAGTTGCACGGTGGTGGCGTCGTCATCGACACCACGACCCCGCAGGGACAGGCGGACTACAACACATTGGTGAACTGGATCCGCGAGGGTGCCGCATGCGGCACCAATCCCTCCGGCCTGGATGTCGGCTGCCTGCAATAGGCCGTCGACCCGCCACTGGCCGGGGTATGCCCGTGTCCTTAAGGCCGCCGCAAGGCGGCCTTTTTTATGGCACAGTCGGGGGAAAGTCCGGGCACAAAAAAGGCCGCTGTCAGCGGCCTTTTTTGTTGCAGTCGGACTCTCGTCAGAAGATGAGACCGAGCCCCGCCTGGAAGTTGTCGAAGCGACGGTCCTGCGAGTATTCCTCGGCGGCAAAGGTGAAGGTGATCTTGCTGCCGAAGCTCTGGTTGTAGCGGTTGCGCCGACGACCCGCGAAAAAGTCGACCATGCGCGAAATGTTGATGTCGGAGCGGATGCGGCGAACCGGCCCTTCCGTCCCCTCACCAACCTGCAATTGAAGCAGTCCGGAAATGCCGATGCCGAGATAGCCGTTGGTCACGGACGTGTCCCAGGCCTTGTGGGACACCCCTCCATTCAGGAAGACATGGATGTAGTTGGCATCGACAAACAGCGCGGTGCCGAAGCCGGAGTTGTCGTAACGGGTATGAGCCTGGCCCGCACCGACCACGAGGCCGGACAGCGTGTCGGGATCCAGTTCCAGAGCCTGGGCAGACGGGGTGGCAAGTGCCATACCAAAAAGCAGGGCCGCAAGGGCCGGTCCCTGAAAGCGCATGAATGACCTCGTTTGATGTTATTCCTTTGGCGCCGGGCCATGGCGGGGGCGCGCCGCGATTATGCCGGGTTTGCCGTTACGCGGCCACGCTGCCCGCCGGACGGGGTATGCTGTGGCTGACTGGATTCGGCGGTTCGGGAGCGTCGATGGAATCCCTCTCCTTTGCCTTCTTTCTGATTTTTGCCGGAGCCGCCGTGCTGGCGACGCTCGCGCTGTACAGCCGGCAACCGCTGATCATGGCCTATATCGTTCTGGGTATGCTCATCGGTCCTTACGGTTTTTCGCTGGTTACCGATGTCGCCGCGCTGAAGGGG
>DASSUO010000028.1:0-19758 GCA_035706925.1 Moraxellaceae bacterium | reverse complement strand
CGCGTACAAGCACACGATCCTTTTCGTCACCCAGCGAGGCCGTGGCGAGCCAGATGGCGCCGTCTTTCTCATAGACGTGGCCACGCTCGCGGAGACGGGCAATGGCCTTTTCGATGGCGCCGCTTTCAGCCAGCCGGCGCTCGGAAAACCATTCGTCGAACTGCACGTTGAATGCATCGAGTGTTGCGCGAATGTCCTTGAGCTGTGCGTTCAGTCCAAAGTCCTGGACAGTCCGGTAGTCATCGCCGAGCAAGCCGCGCACACGATCGATGATCGCGTCGAGAAACGCTTCCTTGCGTGCCTTGATGTCGTCGCCTTCGCCCTCCGGATCGTCCGGAAGTCCCGCGGCGACTTCTGCGTAGGGGCGGAAGAACGTGCGTCCCATGTGCGCAAACAGGTTGCTGCCGCACACTTTCACGTAGTCGGCGGGGTAGGCGCGCGAAGGAATCCGGACAGTCTCGCCGCAGGCTTCGAGATATCGCAGGTAGACGGACACGGCGAGGACATCCGCCTGCCGCCCGGCATCATTGATGTAGTACTCGCGATGGACGTGATGGCCGGTCGCGGCGAGCAGGTTGGCAAGCGCGGAACCGTAGGCCGCACCGCGGCCATGGCCGACGTGCATGGGGCCGGTGGGATTGGCCGACACGAATTCGAGCAGGACCTTTTCGCCCTGGCCGATATTCGGCGAGGAGTAGGCGACTACGTCGGCCAGGATCTGCCGGACTGACTCGAAGCGGCTGTCTGCCGAGAGAAAGAAGTTGATGAAGCCCGGTCCGGCGATTTCGACGCGGGTGACGACCGATGCCTTCGGCAGGGCCGCCACCAGAGCATCGGCGAGCTCGCGCGGCTTGCGGCCGGCTGCCTTGGCCGTGGCCAGGGCAAGATTGGTGGCCCAGTCACCGTGCGCCCGGTCGCGGGTGCGTTCAAGCTGGATGGCGGGCTGGCAATCGGCCGGAAGGACACCTTCGGTGCGGAGCGTATCGAGGGCCTGGGCAAGGAGCGATTCGAGCTGGGTCTTCATGAGGCGCAACAGTTCAGGGAATGCGGAGGCGGATTGTAGCGAAGGCGGCAGGGAAACCCTAACCCCGGCAGCGGGTTTTCAGGTGATTTGCTGCGGGTCGACGTCCAGCGACCAGCGGACCCTGCGCGCCTCGGGCAGGGCCTCGATCTGCGGAAGCAGTGCTGACAGGGCGCCTTGAAGGGCGGCGCGGTGGGGCGACTGGACGAGAAGGTGCGCGCGGTAGCGGCCTGCCCGACGCTCCATCGGGGCCGGCACGGGACCCCACAGCGCGATGGAGTCCCGGGCGGCCAGGGATGCGACGGCCGTGAGGAAAGCCATGGGTCGATCCGCGTCCGTGGCCTCCGCGCGAAGGAGGGCGAGATAACCGCTGGGGGGGAGGTCGAGCCCGCGACGCTCTTCCAGGACCCGGTCCGCAAAGGCGGCGTAGCCATTGGTGATGAGCTCCCTGAGGAGCGGGTGGTCGGGCTGATGGGTCTGCAAAAGGACCAGGCCCGGCCGGCCGGCACGCCCTGCCCGTCCGGCTACTTGCACAATCAACTGGGCCACATGTTCGGCAGAGCGGAAATCGGCGCCGAACAAGCCGCCGTCGACATCCAGGATCGCGACCAGCGTTACTTTGGGGAAGTGATGTCCCTTCGCCAGCATTTGCGTACCGACAAGAAGGGCCGGGCCTGCAGCGTGAATGTCGTGGTAGAGCTGCGTCAGGGCGTCCTTGCGGCGCGTGCTGTCGCGGTCGACCCGGAACAGGGGAACCTGGGGGAAGTGGCGCCGCAACAGGTCTTCGGCACGCTCGGTTCCGAGGCCGACCGGCCGCAGGTCGGCGGAGCCACAGGACGGGCAGTGCGCCGGCGGGCGTGACTCGCTGCCGCAATGATGGCAGTGCAACCGGGCCGGATCATTGTGCAGAGTGGGTCTCGCGTCGCAGCGCCTGCACTGCGCCTGCCAGCCACAGTCATGGCACAGCAGGACGGGGGCAAAGCCGCGCCGGTTGATGAACACGAGGGCCTGCTCCTGTTTTTCCAGGACGCTTCGTATGGCCCCGAGAAGCGGCTCCGAAAATCCGTCCTTCATCGTCTGGTGCCGCAGGTCGATCAACCGGAACGCGGGCAGGGCTGCGCTGCCCGCACGCGCCGTCAGTGTGATGAGCTGGTAGCGGTTAAGGCGCGCGTTGTTCAGGGACTCCAGGGACGGCGTTGCCGAACCGAGGATGACCGGGATGCTCTCCAGTTGCGCTCGACGGACGGCGAGATCGCGGGCGTGATACCGGAATCCGTCCTGCTGCTTGAACGACAGGTCGTGTTCTTCGTCCACAATGATGAGCCCGGGCCGCGCCAGCGGCGTGAACACGGCAGAGCGGGTGCCGATGATGATGCCGGCGCGTCCCGATCGCGCGGCGCGCCACGCGTCGAGGCGTTCGCGTTCATTCCGGCCGGAATGCAGCACGGCAATCTCGGTCTGGAAGCGGGCGCGAAAGCGCGCCACGGTTTGCGGCGCAAGACCGATCTCCGGCACCAGCACCAGGGCCTGTTCGCCGCGCTCCAGGACGGCAGCGATGGCCTGGAGATAAACCTCCGTCTTGCCGGAGCCCGTAATGCCAAACAGCAGGAAGGGATGGAAGCCACCCGCCTTGCTGCCGACGGCATCCACCGCATGTTGCTGCTCCGCATTCAGCGCAAGGGGAGCTTCCCGCAGGCCGCGAACATGAGGCTCCTTGTCGGGTGCCGTCACGGTGATCCGCTCGACCAGGCCCTTCTTTTCCATGGCGAGGAGCGTCGCGCGCTCGATGCCGAAGCTCGCGAGCAGTGGCGGGACCATGCCGTCAGGATGTTCGCGCAGTCGGCACAGGGCGTCGATCTGTCGGGGTGCCCGCCGTATCGTCCCGTCAAGCGGATACAGTTCGCCGAGCCGCGTCAGTCGCCACCGTGATTCGCCTGGAGGTGCGAGGGGTTCGCCCTGACGCAGCAAGGCGGGGAGTGCGGCGTCAAAAACCTCGCCGAGGGGGTGCTGGTAATAGTCCGCCGCCCACCGGCACAGGCGATAGAGCGAAGCGGGTAGCACAGGCTCCGTGTCGATGATCTCGGTGATCACGCGAAGCTTGATCTCCGGAACCGATGTCGACTCGCCGTAGCCGACACAGATGGCGATGTGCTCTTGCCGGCCAAAGGGAACGCGCACCCGTGATCCTTCCGGCGGCAATGGCAGCCGTGCGGGCAGGATGTAGTCGAAGGTCTGCCGCAGGGGCGAGGGCAGGGCCAGATGCAGGTAGACGCGGTTCATGGGGCGGATATGCGGACAGGTGGATGCAAGGGTAGGGGTTTCACCGGGAGAGGACAAACCACCACTGCTGCGGTCGTATTGAGAGGCCAGGGAATTCCGGTCACGCAACCCCTTGGATGTCCCGGGGCTTGGTCGACCGGAAGGGTTCTGGTAGGATTCGCGGCCTTGTTGCGCCTGGCTCCGGCGAAGTGACTGTCGGGGTGGGCCAAGAGAGTGCGCGGATCGTTCCTGCTACAGGCCAGGCACCGGCGTTACGCAGGGGGGCGACCGTCCATTACCATTCTCTGGAGATAGCCATGAAAGCCGACATCCATCCGAAGTACGAAGAAATCACCGCGACCTGCTCTTGCGGCAACGTGATCAAGACCCGTTCCACGCTGGCCAAGGACATCCATCTGGACGTTTGCGGCGCCTGCCACCCGTTCTATACCGGTACGCAGAAGGTCGTGGACACTGGTGGTCGCATCGACAAGTTCAAGCAGCGCTTCGGCGCCCGCAGCTTCAAGAAGGCCTGATCCTTCGCGACGCAGCGATAAAAAAGCCCGGCTTGTGCCGGGCTTTTTTTTGCGTGGGTTATTCGGCGATCGACCGGCTGCGCCCCCTGCTGGCTGGCGATGGTGGGGGCGACTGGCCGGAAAGTCGAGCGTCGATCCGCTTGTCCTGTGCGTTCAGAACAGTTCTTCTGGTGCGACCTGCGGGGGGGGTGTGCCTTCGCTGCCCGGTACGGGCGCGGGCTCCGGGACCTGGCTCAATTTCTCGGTCTGGATCCATTCCGTGTAGCCACGCGGGTCGTCTTCTCCGGTGCGCATGCCGGTGTCGAGATTGAGCCGTACAGCCGTGAGGCCGGTCGGCGGGTCAGGATGATATTCAGGGGTGCCGCGCAATGCCGGACCCATGAAGGCATTCCAGATCGGCACGGCCGCGTAGCCACCGAATTCCACTTTCCCCAGCGTTTGCGGCTGGTCGAAGCCGAGCCAGGCGACGGCAACGAGACCGCCACCGAAGCCGGCGAACCACGCGTCCTTGGCGTCGTTGGTGGTGCCGGTCTTGCCGGAGAGGTCGCCGCGTCCGATGGACAGGGCTGCGCGGCCCGTGCCCCGCACAATCACGTCATGCAGGATGGACTGCATCTGGAAGGCCGTGCGCGCGCTCATGATGCGCGGCGCCACGGGATAGTCGGGCACGAATGGCGCGGGCGGGGGAGGCGGCGCTGTCGTCGTGACATCCGTTCCCTGCCCGGTGATTTCCGTCGAGGCCGGTTCGACGGGTGCCGTTGCGGGCGGTGCCTCGCAGGGGCGACAAACTCGCGGCGGGTTGGCCTGGAAGACAACCTTGCCCGTCTTGTCGACCACCTTTTCAATGAACCAGGGCGATACGTGGAAGCCGCCGTTGGCGAGCGCTGCGTAGGCTGATGCCATCTGTACCGGCAGGACCTCCGCGGTACCGAGGGCCAGCGTCAGATTGCGGGGCAGTTTCCCTGACGGAAAGCCGAACCGTGAAATATAGGCGCGGGCATTGTCGATGCCCACGGCCTGCAGCAGGCGGATGGATACCATGTTTCGCGACATGTAGAGCGCGCGACGCAAAGTGATGGGGCCGAGGAACTCGCCATCGGAATTGCTGGGCTGCCAGAGCGAATCGCCTTCGCCGAAGCTCAGCGGCGAGTCATTGACCATGCTGGAGGGCAGGTAGCTCCGCTCGAGCGCAGACGAATAAAGGAAGGGCTTCATCGTGGAGCCGGCCTGGCGCCAGCCTTGCAGCGTGCGATTGAACTTGCTCTGTGTATAGTCGAATCCGCCAACGATGCCTTCGAGCGCGCCGGTGTCGGCATCAATGGAAATGAGCTGCCCCTGCACGGCGGGAATCTGCATGAGATCCCACATCCCGTTGGCGGTCTGGCGCACGCGAATGGTTTCACCGACCTGCACAATGTCGGCGGCCTTTTTCGGCTCCGGACCGATCCGGTTGACGTTGACGTACGGACGGGCCCACTTCATCTGGTCCCAGGCAATCAGCACGGGGCGGCCATTCTTGAGCACGGCCTCGATCTGGTGATCGTGGACGGCGGTAACGCGTGCAGGGTCGAGGCCGCCAATCGTGAACAGGTCCGCCAGCGGTTTGTTCCGCTCCGGATTGCGCCAGCCGTGACGGCGATCATAGGCGATCAGCCCCTCGATCACGGCCTGGGCACCGGCATTTTGCCGCGCGGCGGTGACGGTGGTGTAAACCTTCCAGCCGGACGTATAGACGTCCTCGCCGAACTGCTGCACCAGCGCATCGCGCACCATCTCGGCGAGGTAGGGCGCATTGACTTCCGAATAAGTGGCGCGGAAGTTCAGAAGGACAGGCGTGGCGATTGCCTTTTGATAGTCTTGCGGAGAAATGAACCCCAGCTTCTGCATGCGGCCCAGAATCCAGTCGCGACGCGCCAGGGCGCGCTTCGGATTGTTGACCGGGTTGTAGAGGGACGGCGCTTTGGGGAGGCCGGCGATCATGGCCATTTCAGGCAGGGTCAGTTCGGCGATCGGCTTGCCAAAATAGACTTGGGCGGCGGCGCCGATCCCGTAGGCGCGATGGCCCAGGAAGATCTTGTTTACATACAGGGTTAGGATTTCCTGCTTGGTGAGGGTGTCCTCAATGCGCTTGGCCAGCAGGATCTCGGTGAACTTGCGGCTGAAGGTGCGCTCCTGGCTCAGGAAATAGTTCTTGGCGACCTGCATGGTAATGGTGGAGCCGCCGGACTTGATGGAGCCGGTGGTGAGGATGTCCGTGAAGGCGCGGGCCAGCCCCTTTGCATTGATCCCTTCATGCTCGAAAAACCGGTCGTCCTCCGCTGCCAGGATCGACTTGATGAACAGGGGAGGGATCTGTTCGTAGGTCAGAGGGGCCGTGTGCTTCTCGCCAAACTCCGCCACCAGGCGTCCATCCTTGCTCAGAACCTGCAGGGGGGTTTCGAATTTGACGGCTTTCAGGGTCTCTACATCCGGCAGTTGTGGCGCCAGGAACAGGTAAAGACCGGCCAAAGTGAGCAATACCCCACAAATTGGAAAAGCCACGAGCGCCAGGAGGCGCTCTCGGCGGTCGGGTGCTTTAAGATTTGTCATTCAAATTCAGTCACTTGGCCTTGGCCATGGGGGCATGAAGCCGGCGGGAGCCCATTATACGCAGAGTCGGCTCTTGTACGGCAATTGCGCTCGTGATAAGACTAGTATTTAATGTACTTGTACATAAATGTGACGTAAGTCCACATTTTCCATAGAAAAAAATAAAAGGGAACCCAATCGTGCTGCCCTTCCTTCAGAAAAAGAACACGGCGTTGCTCGGGCTGGACATCAGTTCCACCTCGGTCAAGCTGCTGGAGCTGAGCCGGCAAGGGGACCGCTACCGCGTGGAGTCCTACGGGGTCGAGCCCCTACCGCAGAATGCGGTTGTCGAAAAAAGCATCAATGACGTGGAGGGCGTTGGGGAGGCCATCAAGAAGCTGGTCGCCAAGGCCAAGCCAGCCGCCCGCATGGCGGCCGTCGCCGTGGCAGGCTCTGCCGTCATTACCAAGGTCATCGAGATGGATGCCGACATGTCCGATGACGAGCGCGAGTCCCAGATTCGCCTCGAGGCGGACCAGTACATTCCCTATCCGATGGAAGAAGTCAGTATCGACTTCGAGGTCATCGAGCCGCTGGAAAACAATCCGGGTCGTGCAAGCGTCCTGCTCGCGGCCTCCCGCAACGAAAACGTCGAATTGCGCGTCGATGCGCTGGAGATTGGCGGGCTGACTGCCAAGATCGTCGATGTGGAGGCCTACGCCATGGAGCGTGCCTTCCAGCTGATCGGGGACTCCATCTCGAGCGGTCCTGAAGGCACGGTCGCCATCATCGACATTGGCGCCACCATGACGACCCTCAACGTCGTCAACGACGGCAAGATCATCTACACACGCGAGCAGCTCTTCGGCGGCAAGCAGCTGACCGAAGAAATCCAGCGTCGCTACGGGCTGTCCTTCGAGGAGGCCGGCATGGCCAAGAAGCAGGGCGGCTTGCCGGACGATTATGAGTCCGAGGTGCTGCGCCCCTTCATGGATGCCGTGGTCCAGCAGGTGACCCGTTCCCTGCAGTTCTTCTTTTCTTCCAGCTCCTACAATGATGTCGATCACATCGTGCTGGCGGGTGGCACCGCCTCCATCGAGGGGCTGGCCGGCATGATCCAGGAAAAGCTCGGTACACCGGTATCCGTTGCCAATCCCTTCATGAACATGGCCCTTTCACCCAAGGTGAACGCGGCGTCCATTGCCAATGACGCGCCGTCGCTGATGATCGCCTGTGGCCTTGCGCTGAGGAGCTTCGACTGACATGGCCAAGATCAATCTGCTTCCCTGGCGCCAGGAGCTGCGCAAGCAGCGCCAGCAGGAATTTCTCGCCGTCCTGGGTGCCGTGATTATTGTCGCCGTGGTGATCGTGCTGGCAGGCCACATGGCGCTGTCCAGCCAGGTCAGCAACCAGGAAGAGCGCAACGCGCTCATCAAGGCGGAAATCGGCAAGCTCGACGGGCAAATCAAGGAAATCGACGAGCTCCAGAAGCGTCGCGCCGAACTGCTGGCCCGCATGAAGGTCATCCAGGACCTTCAGGGTCGTCGTCCGGTCATCGTCCGTATCTTCGACGAATTCGTTCGTGTCATTCCCGACGGCGTGTACTTCTCGACGCTGTCGCGTACCGGCGACTCGTTCAAGATCACCGGTGTTGCCGATAGCGCCAATCAGGTGTCCGCACTGATGCGCAATCTGGATGCATCACCCTGGTTCAAGAACCCGCAGCTTTCGACCGTTGCCGCCACAGCGGCGCCGACAGCCCGAACCGATGACGACAAGCAGGCGGGTAGCAAGTTCGCCCTCAGTGTCGATCTCGAGCAGCCGGACCAGACGACGACGGACACCAAGCAAGGGACAGACAAACCGGCGGCGAACAAGCCCGCGGACAACCAGGGGGCTCAGAAGAAATGAAAGATGCCACCAAGAAGGGCTTTGACCTCCAGGAATTCATTCAGACGCTGAATACGCTGGATCCCCAGAACATCGGGTCCTGGCCGGTTGCCGTCAAGATTTTCATCTACCTGCTCGTGTTCGTGGTGGTGCTGGTGGCCGGCTACGCGCTTGACCTCTCCAACATCCGTCAGAACCTTGCCGCGGGCAAGGAAACCCAGGTAACCCTGCTCGGGGAATTCGAGCAGAAGGTGTTCAAGGCGCAGAACCTCGAAGTGTACAAGCGGCAGCTCAAGGACATGGAAGACTCCTTCGGTGCGCTGCTGCGGCAGCTGCCGCAGGATACGGAAGTGCCGGGACTGCTTGAGGACATCACGCATACCGGAATTGGCAGTGGCGTGGATTTCGACTCGATCGAGCTGGGCCAGGAATCGCGCAAGGAGTTCTACGCGGAGCAGCCGATCAATATCAGGGCGCATGGCGACTATCATGCCTTCGGTGCGTTCGTAAGCGGAATTGCTGCGTTGCCGCGCATCGTGACGTTGCATGATTTTTCCATCACTCCCAGGGGGAATGTGACCAATGACGGCAGCTCCCCGGTATTGACGCTGACCATCCAGGCCAAGACGTACCGTTATTCCGAAGCGACTCCGTCGACCGGAGGCAAGAAATGAGTGTGCGCAACTTCAGGGTCCTGACCCTCGGCGTGGTGTCCGCCCTTCTGCTCACGGGCTGCTCGGCCAGCCTGGATGATGTCGAGGCGCAAATGCAGGCAATCCGGCAAAAGCCGCGCGGCCGTGTCGAACCGCCGCCCGAGTTCACGCCGATGCCGACCTATACCTATGCGGCGCACCAGCTCCGCAGTCCGTTCTCACCGCCCGTTGCCGCAGACCAGCAAGTATCCGATCTCGGCAAGAAAGTGGAACCCGACCTGAATCGTCCGCAGGAGTATCTGGAGCGCTTCAGTCTCGAGGCGCTGCGCTTCAAGGGCACCCTGCAGAAGCCCGATGGTCCGCTTTTCGCGATCATCGAGGACGGTAACGGCAGTTCGCAGCGCGTGAAGGTGGGTAATTATCTGGGCAAGAACCAGGGGAAGATCGTGGACATTACCCCGACCCAGGTCTCCATCGTGGAAATCGTACCGGACGGGCGCGACGGCTGGGTGGAACGCCCCCGCAGCCTGACCCTGAGCGAATAACCGGCCGACATTCTGGGGTATGCGAGCATGAATACGATCAACAAAATTACAATCGGGAAAAACAACATGTTGATGCGTTGGATGAAGGTTGTCCTCGTGGGTCTGGTTGCCCTGGCGCAACTGGCCTTCGCGGCGGACAAGCTGGCGCTGCAGAAGGTGGACTCTGTAGTGCTGCCGGGGGACGAAATCGAACTTCGTCTGACTTTCGATGGCCAGCCCGCAGTGCCGGCGTCCTATCAGATCGACAAGCCGGCGCGTCTGGTGTTCGACATGCCGGACACGCGTAACGGACTGTCGGCCAAGTCGCAGTCGCTCGGCACGGGCAATGCCCGCAGCCTGACGGTGGTCGAGACACAGGACCGCACACGCCTGATCGTCAATCTGAACGAGTTGGCGGCTTACAACGTCCGGACCGAAGGGCAGCAGCTCATCATCAATATCGGCAAGAACGTGGTGGCCAAGTCGGGCGGGGCAACCACGCCGTCGGCTTCCGTTGCAGCCGCGCCTGTCCGTTCTTCCGCGCCGCAGGGCAAGTCCGTGCAGAACGTGGACTTCCGTCGTGGTGACCAGGGCGACGGCCAGATCATGGTGGAACTGTCCTCGGGCTCCGTGCCCGTCGATGTACAGCAGCAGGGCAACCGCATCGTTGCACGCTTCATGGGCGCCAAGATTCCCGACAACCTTCGCCGTCGTCTCGACGTGTCCGACTTCGCCACCCCGGTCAAGACGATCGACAGCTACAGCGAAGCCGGCAATGCGGTCATGACGATCCAGCCTGAAGGCGAGTTCGAATACCTGGCGTACCAGACGGACAACAAGCTGACGATCAGCGTGAAGCCCGTGTCCAAAGAGGACAAGCGCAAGAAGGCCGATTTTGCCTACTCGGGCGAAAAGCTGTCCCTCAATTTCCAGGACATCGAAGTCCGTTCCGTCCTGCAGCTGATCGCCGACTTCACGTCGCTGAACCTCGTGGCCTCCGACTCGGTGGGCGGCAAGATCACCCTCCGCCTGCAGAACGTGCCCTGGGATCAGGCGCTGGACCTCATCCTGAAGACCAAGGGCCTGGACAAGCGCACCATTGGCAACGTGATGCTGGTCGCCCCCGCCGACGAAATTGCCCAGCGTGAACGCCTGGAGATGGAGAGCAACACGCAGAACGAAAAGCTGTCACCGCTGCGCTCCGAATTCATCCAGGTCAACTATGCGAAGGCGCAAGATCTGCTTGCCCTCATCGGTGGCCAGAACCGCCTGCTTTCCGAGCGTGGCCGTGCCTCCGTCGATACCCGTACCAACACGCTGATCGTGGTGGATACGGCGAAGAATATCGAAAGCGTCCGTGATGTCGTCCAGCGACTGGATGTCCCGGTGAAACAGGTGATGATCGAGGCGCGTATCGTCCTCGCGACGACCGGCTTCTCCAAGGACCTGGGCGTGAAGTGGGGCTTCTCCAAGTTCAAGCCGGTGAACAATGGCAGCGAAGCCATCGTTCTTGGCGGCTCTCGCCAGAACGTCAACGATTTGCTCACGCTGCAGGGCAACATCAACACGGCTGCCGCGGCGGCCGCCTCCGGGACCACGGGTGCCACGGTTACGCGTCCGGTGACGTTCGACAAGACCACGATGGTCGACCTGGGTGTGGACAAGACGTCGGAAAGCTCGTTCTCGATCGGTATCGTGAACCGTGCGCTCGACTTCATCGACCTGGAGCTGTCCGCTCTGCAATCCGAAGGGAATGCCGAGATTGTCTCGACGCCGAAGGTGCTGACCATGGACAAGCAGAAGGCCAAGATTTCTTCCGGCCAGCAGATTCCGTACTCCACGGTTAGCCAGGGCGGCACCAACATCCAGTTTGCGAATGCCGAGTTGAGCCTTGAAGTGACGCCCAGCATTACGCCGGACGGCCGTATCAACATGGACCTGCTCGTGAACAACGACAGCCCGGGTGACACGGTTGCCAACGGCAATCGCGCCATCAACACCAACCGTGTGACGACCAGCGTCCGCGTGGATGATGGCCAGACGGTGGTGCTGGGTGGCATCTTCCAGTCCAACGTGACAAAGGGCGTCGTCAAGACGCCGTTCCTGGGCGACATTCCCTTCCTGGGGCGTCTGTTCCGTCGCGAGTCGGTGTCCAACAACAAGCAGGAGCTGCTGATCTTCGTGACGCCGCGACTGGTGGCGGACGTACTGGCCAGCAAGTAATGACCTATCCGGAAATTGCCACGCGATGAAGAAGTTCCGTGGCAACATCTACCTGATCGGGCCGATGGGGGCAGGGAAGACCACCATCGGCCGTCAGCTTTCAGAGCTGCTCAAGCGCGAATTCCTTGATTCGGACCATGAGATCGAGGCCCGTACCGGTGCCAACATCCCGTGGATCTTCGATGTCGAAGGTGAAGCGGGATTTCGTGATCGTGAGGAGTCCGTGATCGACGAACTCACGCAGCGCAGCGACATCGTTCTCGCGACAGGCGGCGGCGTTGTCATGCGCGAGGCCAACCGCCGTGCCCTTCACCAGCGCGGCACAGTCGTGTACCTGCTGACGCCGGTCAACGTGCAACTGGAGCGCACCTCCAGGGATCGCAACCGGCCCCTGTTGCGTACGGCGGATCCGCGTGCGCGTCTTGCGGAGCTCATGGAGCTGCGCGACCCCCTGTACCGCGAAACGGCGCACGTCATCATGCCGACCAGCGGCGGATCGGCACGCGAAGTCGCTCTGAAAATCATCCATGCACTGGCCGACAGGGAGGCGCTAGAATAGCGCCTTCGTTCATTGAATTGCCGCTGGTCGGCCGGTCACGTCTCCGTCATGCATTCCCTTTCTGTTGCCCTTGGCGACCGTTCCTATCCCATCCATATCGGGTCGGGCCTGCTGGATCGTGCCGATCTGCTGGCGGCCGCCATTCGTGGTCGCCAGGTCATGGTGGTCACCAACACCACTGTCGCGCCGCTTTATCTTGCCCGGCTGAAGGCAAGGCTGGGCGACCGCGTGGTGGCAGAGTGTGTGTTGCCGGATGGCGAACAGTTCAAGGATCTGACCCATCTGGACCGGATTTTCACCGGGCTGCTCGAGCAGCGCTTCAATCGCGACTGTACCCTCGTGGCACTGGGCGGTGGAGTCGTCGGTGACATGACCGGCTTCGCTGCCGCGGCATACCAGCGGGGTGTCGACTTCGTTCAGGTGCCGACGACGCTGCTGGCACAGGTCGATTCGTCGGTCGGTGGCAAGACGGCCGTCAATCACCCGCTCGGCAAGAACATGATCGGTGCGTTCAAGCAGCCTGCGGCGGTGATCATCGATACGGACGTCCTGACCACTCTCCCGGACCGGGAGCTGCGCGCAGGTCTCGCCGAGGTCATCAAGTACGGATTGATCCGCGATCTGCCTTTCCTCGAGTGGCTGGAGCAGCAAATGGCGGCCCTGGTCGCGCGCGACCCCGCTGCGCTGGCGGAAGCCATTCGCCGCTCCTGTGAAAACAAGGCGGCCGTGGTGGCGGCGGACGAGTTCGAGCAGAACGATGTCCGCGCGCTCCTGAATCTCGGTCATACGTTCGGCCATGCCATCGAGACCGGCATGGGCTACGGAACCTGGCTCCATGGGGAGGCCGTGGCGACCGGCATGTTGATGGCAGCTGATTTGTCGTGCCGTCTGGGGTGGCTCGCCCCCGCCGATGTGGAGAGGGTCCGTGCCCTTCTGGTCGCGGCGGAGCTGCCGGTGGTGCCGCCACCGATGGCGGCGGACGAGTATCTTCGTCACATGGCGGTCGACAAGAAAGTGAAGGATGGCCAGCTCAAGCTGGTGCTGCTCCGGGCCCTCGGCGACGCTGTGGTGTCGCGTGCGCCGGCCGACCTGTTGCGCGCCACGCTGGAACAGGGTCCGCGCCTGGGGGTGATGACATGATGCATTTGAAGGGGTGGCCCTGGCTGGCCGTGTCGGCCGGGAGCGCGGCGGTCCTTGGTGTACTGGTCGTGGGACTTGTTGTTCATGGACGCGAAACGCCCGGCGCGCCAGAGTTGACGGTCGAGGATGTCTCCGCCGGCACGACCTTTGCCCCCGGGTTCGGCCGTCTGGACGATCTCGTTCCCTTTTCTGGCGGAGTGGCGCCTGTGCCAGAGGTGGTGGTGCCAGAGGCGCATGCCACCGGGTTCAGGGATGCTGACTGGGTCAAGGCCCAGAATCCGGAGTCCTACACGCTGCAGGTGATGGCGGCGCGCGACGAAGAGGCGGTCAAGCACTTCCTGGCTGATCGCGAAGATCGCGGTGAGTTCAGCTATTTCGTGTATCCCCAGGACGGCAGCAACTGGTTTGTCGTCACCGTGGGCAATTTCCCCACACGCGAACTGGCGGAGGGCGTTGCCGCGAGCAAGGACTGGGGCACGGGGGGTGGGCGGGCCTTTTCCCGGCGCTTCGGTGTGTATCAGGACGCGCTCAAGTCGGCTTCTGTCCCGGCGCCGACCCCTGCCTCGCCCCCGGTCCCGGCACCCGCCGCTGAGCCCGCTGCCCCGTCCACGGCACCGCACTGAGCGGCCATCCGTCGTGAAGTGACGGCCCGGGAGCCCCTGGCGGTCTGCTTCGGAGGCCGCCGGCACCATCCGTAATTGAGCCTGCAGGCATTTGCCTATAAAATGCCCGTCCCTTTTTGTCTGCCGTTTTTCCATGACGGCGGGCTTGTTTGCAACCCTCTGTTTTACAAGGTAATTCCAGATGCACGAGCAGTCGGTCCAGAACGCCGGTCTCTACCATCCTGACGATTTCCGCGATAATTGCGGTTTCGGCCTGATTGCCCACATGAAAGGCGCGGCCAGTCACGACCTGGTACAGACCGCCATCCACTCGCTCTCGTGCATGACTCACCGCGGTGCCATCGCGGCCGACGGCAAGACTGGCGACGGTTGTGGCGTGCTGTTCGCCATGCCGGAATCCTTCTTTCGCGAAGTGGCGAAGGCCGAGCTGGGCGTCGAGCTGGCGGACCGTTTTGGCGCGGGCCTGGTGTTCCTGAATACGGATACGGCGCTTGCCGCCGCCGCTCGCGAGACTCTCGGACGTGAGCTCGCGAAGGAAGGCCTCGACGTGGCGGGCTGGCGCAAGGTGCCGGTCGATCCGGCCATTTGCGGTGACATTGCTCTGCGGTCGCTGCCTGTGTTCGAGCAGGTGCTGGTGAATGGCGCCGGCCTGGATCTTGTCACCATGAACCGCAAGCTGTTCATGGCGCGTCGCCGTGCCGAGCAGCAGCTGAAGAACGACCCGCTCTTCTATATTCCGACGCTGTCGGCCTCCATCATTTCCTACAAGGGCCTGGTAATGCCGGCGGACCTGCCGCGCTTCTACCACGACCTGGCCGACCCGCGCCTGAAGTCGCACATCTGCGTGTTCCACCAGCGTTTTTCCACGAACACGCTGCCGCGCTGGCCGCTGGCGCAGCCCTTCCGTTATCTCGCGCACAACGGCGAGATCAACACGATCATGGGCAACCGCAACTGGGCCCTGGCGCGCACGCCCAAGTTCACCAATCCGCTGCTGCCGGGCCTGACCGAGCTGACGCCGCTGGTGAACCGTACGGGCTCCGACTCCTCCAGCATGGACAACATGCTGGAAATCCTCCTGGCGGGCGGCATGGACCTTTTCCGTGCGTTGCGCATGCTGGTGCCACCGGCCTGGCAGAACGTCGAGACCATGGACGCCGACCTGCGCGCGTTCTACGAGTACAACTCCAAGCACATGGAAGCCTGGGATGGTCCGGCCGGCCTCGTGATCACTGACGGCCGCTATGCCGTCTGCATGCTCGACCGCAACGGCTTGCGTCCGGCGCGCTGGGTCACCACCAAAAACGGCTACATCACACTGGCGTCTGAAATCGGCGTGTGGGACTACAAGCCCGAGGACGTGATCGCGAAGGGCCGTGTCGGCCCGGGCAAGATGCTGGCCATCGACACCGAAACCGGTGACGTGCTGACGACGGACGACATCGACCAGCGCCTGAAGAGCGCCAAGCCTTACAAGGACTGGCTGCGCGAGCACGCCATCCGCATCGAGAACGACGACGACGCCGAGAAGCAGCTGGTTGCGCAGACCGACAACAGCCGCCTCAAGGCCTATCAGAAGATGTTCCTGGTGACCTTCGAAGAGCGCGACCAGATCATTCGCCCGCTTGCCGAGAGCGGTCAGGAAGCGGTGGGCTCCATGGGTGACGACACCCCGATGGCCGTGCTGTCGCAGCGCGTGCGCCATGTGGCCGACTATTTCCGCCAGCAGTTCGCACAGGTCACCAATCCGCCCATCGACCCGCTGCGCGAAAGCATCGTGATGTCGCTGGAAACCTGTCTGGGTGCCGAGATGAACGTGTTCGAGCAGACTGCCGAACACGCAAACCGTGCCATCCTCGCGAGTCCGGTGTTGTCGCACAGCAAGTTCCGTCAGGTCCTGGACATCAAGGCCCCGGGCTATGACTCCGCCATCATCGACCTCAATTATCCCGAGGGCGAAAGCCTGAAGGCGGCAGTGAAGCGCATCTGTGAAGAAGCCGCGGCCGCCGTTCGCAAGGGCAAGGTGCTGATCGTCCTGTCCGACCGCAACATCCGCCAGGGCTACCTGCCGGCCAATGCGATCATGGTGACGGGCGCTGTCCACCACCATCTGATCGATGCCGGCCTGCGCTGCGAAAGCAACCTCATCGTGGAGACCGGCGTGGCGCGTGATCCGCACCATTTTGCCGTGCTGCTCGGCTTTGGTGCTACGGCCGTGTATCCGTATCTTGCCTATGACGTCATCGCTGACCAGGTGAAGTGTGGCGACATCATCGGCGACCCGCTGGAAGCACAGAGCTACTTCCGCAAGGGCATCAACAAGGGCCTGCTGAAGATCCTGTCCAAGATGGGCATCTCCACGGTGGCGTCCTATCGGGGTGGCCAGCTGTTCGAAGCGGTCGGCCTTTCGGCCGAAGTGGTCGACACCTGCTTCAAGGGCGTGTCCTCGCGCATCCAGGGTGCGTCCTTCGACGATCTCGAGAACGATCAGAAGCAGCTGGCGTCCGATGCCTGGAAGGACCGCAAGGCCATCGACCAGGGCGGCCTGCTCAAGTTCGTCTATGGCAAGGAATACCACGCCTTCAATCCGGACGTGATCAACGCCCTGCATACGGCGGTGCGCTCCGGCAATTACGCCGACTACCAGGGTTATGCCGAACTGGTGAACAAGCGCCCGGTGGCGACCATTCGCGACCTGCTGTCGTTCAAGCCTGACTTGCAGCCGTTGCCGATCGAGTCGGTAGAGCCTGTCGAGAAGATCCTGCCGCGCTTTGACTCCGCCGGCATGTCGCTGGGTGCGTTGTCGCCCGAAGCGCACGAGTCCATCGCCATTGCCATGAATACGCTGGGCGGTCGCTCGAATTCGGGCGAGGGCGGTGAAGATCCGGCGCGTTACGGCACCATCCGCAACTCCAAGATCAAGCAGGTGGCGTCGGGTCGCTTTGGTGTGACGCCGGCCTACCTTTCCAGCGCCGAAGTGCTGCAGATCAAGATCGCCCAGGGCGCCAAGCCGGGCGAGGGCGGTCAGCTGCCGGGTGGCAAGGTGAATGCGCTGATTGCGCGCCTGCGTTACTCGGTGCCTGGCGTGACCCTGATTTCGCCGCCCCCGCACCACGACATCTACTCCATCGAAGACCTCGCGCAGCTGATTTTCGACCTCAAGCAGGTCAATCCGGCCGCGCTGGTGTCGGTGAAGCTGGTGTCCGAGCCGGGCGTGGGCACGATCGCGGCCGGCGTTGCCAAGGCCTATGCCGACCTCATCACCATTTCCGGTTACGACGGTGGCACGGCAGCGTCTCCGCTGTCGTCCATCCACTACGCCGGTTCGCCCTGGGAGCTCGGCCTGTCCGAAGCCCAGCAGGCATTGCGCACCAACGACCTGCGCGGCAAGGTGCGCGTGCAGACCGACGGTGGGCTCAAGACCGGCCTCGATGTGGTCAAGGCCGCCATTCTCGGTGCGGAAAGCTTCGGCTTCGGCTCTACGCCGATGATCGCGCTGGGTTGCAAGTACCTGCGCATCTGTCACCTGAACAACTGCGCCACCGGTGTGGCCACGCAGCAGGACGACTTGCGCAAGGAACACTACGTCGGTGAGCCGGAAATGCTCATCAACTTCTTCCGCTTCATCGCGATGGAAACCCGCGAGTGGCTGGCGAAGCTGGGCGTGGCATCGCTCGCCGACCTGATCGGCCGTACCGACCTGCTCGAAGTGCTGCCGGGCGATACCGACAAGCAGAAGCATCTCGACCTGACGCCGCTGCTGCGCAACGACCGCATTCCGGCCGAGAAGCCGCAGTTCTGCCAGGTGGGCAGGAACGAGCCGTTCGACAAGGGCATCCTGGCTGAGCGCATGGTCGAAGAAATGCTGCCTGCCATCGACGGCAAGAAGGGCGGCGAGTTCCACTTCAAGGTCTGCAACTGTGACCGCTCCATCGGTGCCCGCCTGTCCGGCGAGATTGCCAAGCGTCACGGCGACCTCGGCATGAGTGCGACGCCGGTGACCGTGAGGCTGGAAGGCAGTGTTGGCCAGTCCTTCGGTGTGTGGAATGCCGGCGGTCTCGACATGTACCTCGAAGGCGATGCCAACGACTACGTGGGCAAGGGTATGGCCGGCGGCAAGCTCGTCATCGTGCCGCCCAAGGGCTCGCCCTTTGCGTCGCAGAACACGGCCATCATCGGCAATACCTGCCTGTATGGCGCCACTGGCGGCAAGCTCTTTGCCGCGGGCACGGCGGGCGAGCGATTCGCGGTCCGTAATTCGGGCTGCCACGCGGTCATCGAAGGCGCGGGCGACCACTGCTGCGAATACATGACGGGCGGCCTCGTCACCGTGCTCGGCAATACCGGCCTGAACTTTGGCGCCGGCATGACGGGGGGCTTCGCCTATGTGCTGGACCTCGATAACGACTTCTTTGATCGGGTGAACCACGAGCTGATCGACCTGCACCGCATCAGCACCGAGTCGATGGAAACCCATCGTCACCACCTGCGCGAAGTCCTCTCCGAGTATGTCGACGAGACCGGCAGCGCCTGGGGTGCGGAGATCCTCGACAAGTTTGACGAGTACCTGCGCAAGTTCTGGCTGGTGAAGCCCAAGGCAGCGAACATCAAGGAGCTGCTGAACTCCACCCGCAAGAACCCCATGTAAGGTTCGACAGGAATAACGTGAACCCGCCGCGTTGCGCGGCGGATGTCCCGGCGATTATTTGAGGCTAGGCAAATGGCAGAACGCCTGAACAACGATTTCCAGTTCCTTGATGTGGCGCGTCAGGATCCCGAGAAGAAAGAGATCGAGCAGCGCACCACGACCTTCACGGAAATCTACAATCCGTTCACGAAGGACGAAGTCCAGGGCCAGGCGCATCGCTGCCTGGGCTGCGGCAATCCTTATTGCGAGTGGAAGTGCCCGGTTCACAACTACATTCCGAACTGGCTGAAGCTGGTGTCGGAAGGCAACCTCTTTCAGGCCGCCGAGTTGTGCCACCAGACCAACACGCTGCCGGAAGTCTGTGGTCGTGTCTGTCCGCAGGACCGTCTCTGTGAAGGCGCCTGTACGCTCAATGACGGCTTCGGTGCGGTGACCATCGGCAACACCGAGAAGTACATTGTCGACACCGCCTTCGCCATGGGCTGGCGCCCCGACATGTCCCAGGTGAAGTGGACCAGCAAGCGGGTTGCCATCATCGGTGCGGGCCCTGCCGGCCTTGGCTGCGCCGATGTGCTGGTACGCAATGGTGTGAAGCCTGTGGTCTTCGACAAGTATCCGGAAATCGGTGGCCTGCTGACCTTCGGCATCCCCGAATTCAAGATGGAGAAGAGCGTGATGTCCCGCCGTCGCGAGATCTTCGAGGGCATGGGCATCGAGTTCCGTCTCAATACCGAGGTCGGCAAGGACATCAGCTTCGAGCAGATCCTGTCCGAATTCGACGCCGTGTTCCTCGGCATGGGGACCTACACCTACATGCAGGGCGGCTTCCCGGGCGAAGAGCTTCCCGGCGTGCATGACGCGCTGGACTTCCTGATTTCCAATGTGAACCGTTGCCTGGGTTTCGAGAAGAATCCGGCCGACTACGTCAGCATGGAAGGCAAGAAGGTCGTGGTGCTGGGCGGCGGCGACACCGCCATGGACTGCAACCGCACCTCCATCCGCCAGGGCGCCGCCAGCGTGACCTGCGCCTACCGCCGTGACGAGGAGAACATGCCGGGTTCGCGCCGCGAGGTGAAGAATGCGCGCGAGGAAGGCGTGGAGTTCCTGTTCAACC
>DASSUO010000027.1:0-16563 GCA_035706925.1 Moraxellaceae bacterium | reverse complement strand
TGGATCGCCGCCTACGAGCGTCGCAACGTGGCCATCGGCCTGGCCTGCGGCCTGCAGGGCAAGGCCCAGATCGGCAAGGGCATGTGGGCCAAGCCGGACTCCATGAAGGAAATGGTGGCCACGAAGCAGGCGCATCCGAATGCCGGTGCCAGCTGTGCCTGGGTGCCGAGCCCGACGGGTGCCGTGCTGCACGCACTGCATTATCACAAGATCAACGTGAAGGCCCGCCAGGACGAGCTGAAGAATCGTCCGAAGGCCAGCCTGAATGACATTCTGTCGATTCCGCTGGATCCTGATCGCAACTGGAGTGCCGCTGAAATCCAGGAAGAGCTGGATAACAACTGCCAGGGCATTCTGGGCTATGTGGTGCGCTGGGTTGACCTCGGCGTGGGTTGCTCCAAGGTGCCCGACATCAATAACGTCGGCTTGATGGAAGACCGCGCCACCCTGCGCATTTCCAGCCAGCATATCGCCAACTGGCTCCGCCATGGCGTGTGCAGCAAGGAACAGGTGATGGAGACCCTGAAGCGCATGGCCGTAATCGTCGACAAGCAGAACGCCAACGATTCGATGTATACGCCGATGGCTCCTGCCTACGACGGCATCGCGTTCAAGGCAGCCTGTGACCTGGTGTTTGAAGGCACGAAGCAGCCCTCTGGCTACACTGAGCCGCTGCTGCATGCCGCTCGCCTGAAGTTGAAAGCTCAGCATCACTGATAGTTGCACAGAGTCGATCTGCATGAAAAAGGCCGCAATTGCGGCCTTTTTCACGGATGCAGGCGTATCGGCAGAGCGCTCCGTCTTTCAGGACCGGCCTCAGGGCGTGGCTATGGCGGCGGAGCCCTTTGTCCTGCGCCTGCGGACCTGACGCTCAGGGAGCAGGACCCGGGCGCTTGCACACACAACGGCGGTGATGCGGGATCTCAACGACCCGAGTGTGCCGATGCCGGTCCCGTGCAACGACCTAGTGGGCGGAGGGCCGACCCGTACCAGCGGCAGCGCGAGCTGATGTGGTAAGTGGCGGAGTGCCTTCGTGAATGGCCTGCCGGATCATTTTCCGGAGCTCTGGCGAATCGGTTTCGCCATGCACGGCTACGGCATGCTGGCACGCCGCCTCTACGAGTTCATCCACGGAATCTGCAGATAGCGCTACGGTGCAGGCAACGGTGCCAGGATGCTCCCGGCAGTCGATGTATTTGCGTGACATGATGGTCCTCCTGGCGTGCCACTGGCCGGCGTCGTCCTCATGAGAGCCCGCTTGCATGCCGCTTATTGGTCTAGCTCGGGGCCTCAGGTGTGGCAAGCTCGGCTGACGTCCATTTTGCGGGCGCGTAACGATGGCGCCAGGCTCGAACTGCGCGAATTTCACTGGTGGGTGACGATACCGTCGAATGCACGATAATCCGCTGTACCGCTGTACCGCTGTACCGCTGTACCGCTGTTCTGACGTTCCAGCGTTCCACATCCGGACAGCTGTTCTTGATGGATTCACCGACTTTGCAGGTATCCCCGGCATTGCCGCCTGCCATAGCGATTTGCCCGACTCAAAGGAGCTCTGCCCTATGACCGTTTCGCCCTGCAATCGCCCCCGCGCCATTGTCATCGGTGGCGGACCTGCCGGCCTCATGGCGGCAGAGGTGCTTGTGAACGGGGGCGCTGACGTCGACGTGTATGACAGCATGCCCTCCGTCGGCAGGAAGTTCCTGCTGGCGGGTATCGGCGGACTCAACATTACTCACTCCGAACCTTTTGATGCATTTTGCAGCCGCTTTGGCGAGCAGGAGCATACGGTGCGTCAATGGCTGAGTGACTTTGATGCAGACGATTTGCGTACATGGGCACATGCACTCGGAATTGAGACATTCATCGGTTCCTCCGGCCGGGTGTTTCCTTCCGGCATGAAGGCAGCGCCTCTGCTTCGTGCCTGGCTGCACCGCCTGCGCGCAGCAGGAGTGCGCATTCATTGCCGCCACCGCTTCCTCGGCTGGGGAGAGGACCATGCGTTGCGGTTCCAGACACCCAACGGAGAGCAAGCGATCCGCACTGACGGACCCGTCGTACTCGCAGTCGGTGGAGGCAGTTGGCCGCGACTGGGATCTGATGGCAGCTGGGTCTCCTGGCTGGAACCAACGGGGGCTGAGATTTCTCCGCTGCGGCCAGCCAACTGCGGCTTCGACGTGGCATGGAGTCCGTCCTTTCGTGATCGTTTCGCTGGCGCACCGCTCAAATCTGTTCTTGCACGCTGCCAGGATGAAAAAGGGCTCTGGCATGCGCGTGAAGGCGAATGTGTCGTGACCGCGAATGGCATTGAAGGAAGCCTCATCTATGCGCTCTCGCGCTGGTTGCGCGATACGCTGGCGACTGCCGGGAACGCGTGGCTCGAGCTTGACCTCGCGCCTCACCGTGACGTCGCGTCGCTGACCGCATCACTCTCGCGCCCACGGGGAAAGGATTCGCTGGGAAATTTCTTGCGCAAACGTGCCGGAATGGAAGGGGTAAAGGCCGGGCTGTTGCGAGAGGTACGACCTGACATCGCAAGTGCTGACGCGCAAGGCGTGGCGGAAACAATCAAGTCGGTCCGGTTGCGGCTTGTGGCCGCGCGACCGCTCTCCGAAGCGATCAGCAGCGCAGGGGGCATTCGCTTCACGTCGCTATCGGACGACCTCATGCTTGACCGCATGCCGGGAGTCTTTTGCGCCGGCGAAATGCTCGACTGGGAGGCTCCTACGGGCGGCTATCTGCTGACGGCGTGCATGGCCAGCGGGCGTCGAGCAGGGGAAGGTGCCCTGCGCTGGTCGAAAATGGCCGCGACATGAGTTGGTTCCTTTACGTCATTGAATGCCGGGACGGCAGCCTTTACACCGGCATTGCCGTCGATGTCGTGGCACGCTATGCCGCCCATGTCGCAGGCAAGGGCGCCCGTTACACAAGAGGACGGCCACCTGTTCGCTTGCTGGCGGTCGCCGCCTTTCCAGACCGGTCAACGGCGTCAAGGGCGGAGTACGAAGTCAAACGACTGTCGCTGCCAGGAAAGCGACAATTTTGCGAGGCGCATGCCGGTCTTGCACAGACGCTTGCGCCAAACCTGGTTCGAATCGATCCGGTGAACGTCGACATTGCGTCCCGGTCGTGAGTCGCCGGTTGCAAGTGAGCTCCGGCCACTGAAAGAAAAAGACCCCGCCAGGCGGGGTCTCTCTCAGGTGGCACCGGCCAGTTGGCCGATGTAGCGACGGTCAGTTCGCAGAGATGGGAATGATTTTCAATGAACCGTCAACCTGACTGCGCTCCATGTAAGAAATCGCGCCAGGCGTTCCCGAGACCGCTGCCTTAACTTCACCGACTTTTACCTCACGAGGCGGCTTTGCCTTGCCGGTGAAGATCATGCGCGCCCAGTATTTTTCAACTTGCTCCGGGGATTTTTTCAGGATTTCCCGGGAGAACTGGTCCTCCGTGTCCCCGCTGACGGCTAGAGGAACTGCCTTTGCTCCGTTCGGGAGCAGGTCGGTCTGCCCCAAAAACAGCCGGCTGACCTGACTGGCGGAGAGGCTGCTGATCGGGGCACTGCTGTTGGCCACAAGGACCAGCTCCGCCTGAGCAGCATTACCGGCAATGCAGAGTGCGATGGCGCTGAGGGCGATTCGTGCATTCATGTCGGTATCTCCTCAAAATGCCGCGTTGACATTGAAGGTGTAGACCTGGGTATCGGCGTTCCGACCCGGAAGCACGCCGTTGAAATACCCTTGGGTTCCCTTGAAGTCACGCACCTCGTCGATCTGGAACTTCACACTGACGTTCTTGGTAGCGTCATAGCGGAAGCCGAGCGAGTAGGAGGTTTGATCGCGGTTGTCACAGGTGGTGTTGACGACCTGATCCGCCGCAGCCTGTCCGGTGGCGGCTTGACCCGCTGCCGCATTTGCCTGCGCCTGCAGTACGAGGGCGTCAGGCAACTCCGCGGTGGCAAGCGCCACATCGGTAGCGCTGGAGGAGGGGCTTGCGATAATGGCCATCAATCCGTTGACAGTGGCCGTTGTCGCGGCAACGGCACCGTTGGCCTGCGCCGTGACGTTGGCCGCATTATTCAAGGCCGGCGCAAAGGCACTGGTGCATTGGTCCTTGTTGATCGTTTCAATCTTTGAGGCCAGTGCATACGGCAACCACTTGCCGTAATAGTGGCCGACGCTGAGATAGCCGGCGTTGATGTCGCTTGCCCAACCATCGATACGCAATGCGCCGAACTCGGCAACAGCCATCCAGGTGCCATCGTCGAAGGTCATTCCTGCATCGGCGAAGGAGGTCGCTTCGTTCTTTGTATTGGTATCGAAACCATAAAGGTTCATGAGGTAGGAGGCTTGTTCAGCGCTGTTGCCACCCGGATTCTTGGCAAAGGTGAGGCCGACCCTGGCCACACTGTAGCCGAGATGAAAGTTCACGGCGTCGTGCGACAAGTTGATATTCAGTCCGGTATTGTTGGCGACCCGGACGTAACTGTTGTGCGCGCCACCGACGGTAACCTGGGCATCAAGGTTCCAGTCGCCAAGCGGCTGCCGGTACAGCAGATCAAATCCATCGAGCGAGTTGATCGGGATGCCTTTATAAAGCTCGACCGGAAGGCGCGCCCAGGGATAGGCCTGCCCGACATGCGAGTTCTCCGTGTACATGTACCAGGGTGCTGCAAAGCGCCCCGCACGCACGCGAAGATTGTCGTTCACCCGGTACCCGATGTAGGCCCATTCGGCCTGGGCCTGGAAATCATTGGTACCGGCCGCAACGATCTGTCCGACCATGTCGAGGCGATCATCGTATGAGTACGTAAGCTGGACGCCGAGTACGCTGTCCTGCTGATACGACCCCTTCTCATCGATACCCGCTCCCGGCTGGTAGGGATCGCCGAGATATTTGCCATTGTAATCCTTGCTGACCCAGGAGCCGCCAGCCGTGGCAAAGCCGTTGATCTCGAGGTGGGGCGAAATGGCTTCTGCAAGGGAAAGGGAAGGAAGGGCAAGGATGGCGACAGCCAGAGCGAGCGGCGCCGGATTCAGGCGATGCGGCATGGAAACTCCTTTTTTTGCATTTGTTTTTATGTGGTCGTCTGGCAGATTCCATGCCAATGCGCGCGTTGGTACGCGCGTCCAGCAACCCGTGCTGACACGGGAGGTTGAGGCGAGATTGCCCTGAAAGGCGTGAAAGTGGACACATTGTCCCGTTGGTCGGCCCCGTTACCGAGATGGACGGCGAGCGCACTTTCTGCCAATGACTTTTTCGGAAAGTTTTCCGGCACGACAGTACGAATCAAGTACGCGACGCCAACGGCGCCTGCTGACGTGTCTCTGGCCAGAGCGGTTCAGCAGGCGCCACAGGGCGACGGATCAGGATGCGTTGAGGGTTACCTTGGTAACGACCTTCCCATGATTTGCCGTTGCGGTTACTGGCTCAAGCACAAAGATTCGTGCGGCGTCGACGCCCTCGTTGTCCACCAGGCGGGAACGCAGGGCACGCGCACGCTCCAGTGCTAGCTGGCGAAGGTCGCCATCCAGAACGGTCTCTCGTGCCACAAGTTCGTCACGCAACCCGGCCTGGTAGGCATCGTCACCCACCGCGAGAGTTTCTCCTCCCGCCGGCTTGAGGCTGAGGGCTCGCTGACGGGCCAGCGCCTCTGACCCCAGCTTTTCTTCAAACATGGCTTCCAGCACTTTCCTGGGTTTGCCGCCAGCTGCGAGTCGTTTCTGGTAGGCGGCATCGAAGCGGCTGGCCCGCAATGCCTTTGCATCGTCGACCGGATCATAGGCACCGCGAATCTCGACGCCCAAGGCCGGTCGCTGTGCAAGGGCACGGGCCAGCTTGCCCAGCTTGTCGGCTTCTTCAGGCGCGAGAGTGGCATCGCCACTGGCGAAGGCCAGTGAATCCATGTCGTCACCGCCACCGACCAGTCCGGCAATCAAGGTGAATGGCGCAGTGGCTGCCTTCGTCAATAAATTGACAAATGCCTTCCATACCAGGGGGGCGACACGAAATTGCGGGTCATCGAGGCTACCGCTCAAGGGGAGATCGATATCGATGACACCGTCCTTGTCCTTCAGGATTGCGACGGCCAGTTTCAGCGGCAGGTTGACGGCATCGGGGCTGTCCACCTTGTCACCCAGCGTCAGCTGGTTGAGCACCACCTTGTTGGTGGCCTGGAGTTTGCGATCCTGGATCAGATAGCCCAAATCGAGATTCAGCTTGCCCTTGTCGATGCGATAGCCTGCGAACTTTGCGGAGTAGGGCGTGAGCGTTGTCAGCTCAAGATCACTGAAGCGAACCTTGAGGTCGGTGTAGTGATCGCCTGCCAGCGGGTCCAGGGTGCCCGAAATGTCGGCCTTGCCAAACTGGTCCACCCGTCCCTTGAGCGCAATGGTGGCGCGGCTGCCAGGCGTGCTGGAAATGCCCGTGATGTCACCATCCAGCGACTGGATGCCGGTGGCAAACTGCGGCTTGAGCGTGAAGTCGGCGAACAGCATTGCGCCGTCGCGGACACGGATGCGGTCGACCTTCAGCGGGTAGGGCGCTGCCGGCTTGCCGGCCGGTAGCGGTGTCACTGCTGGCGTGGTGGCCGGGGCGGCATCCGGTGCGGCGACGATGATGTGGCTCAGGTTCAGTGTCTTGTCCGCGCCGACGATGAGTCGCGTGAAGGGACGTTCTGCCACGATCTCGTGTATCGCCAGTCGGCCGGGTGTCAGCTGCCACTGAATGCCGTCGGCCGCGAGCCGTTTCCATGCCAGGAAGCGTTCATCGAGATCCAGATCATTGGCAGTAAAGTCCCTGACGGCCACCTGCCCCTGGAACGCGGACTGCCAGTTCTTTCCCTGGGATGCCGTGAGGTGTCCGTTGACATCGAGCGCCCCGGACTCCAGCGCAAAGCGGGCGATGTCAGTGAAGTAGGGAGCCAAAGGCGGCAGGCGCAGCCCCTCCAGTCTGACGTCCGCCGCCGCAGAAAGCGGCTGTTCGCTGAATGTGCCCGCCAGGGCGAGTGTTCCGCCCGATGCAATGGTCAGCCCGCCTTCGACGCGATGGGGTTGTCCGGATTGTTGCCGGGGCAGCAGCCGAAGGTTGATATGTTCAATACGGTCAGAAAATGGCGTGGTCGGGACATGGTCGGAAATGGCGACTGTAAAATCAGTCAGGTCCAGCTCATCGAGCGTGGGTGTCCAGGCCGGAGACGCCTTCGGCGGATTGGTTTTGGGCAGGGTGGATGATACCGCCGGCACAGCCTTGGCCGGCTCCGCTTGAGACGACGACCGGGTCGAGCCGGCCAGGCGCGACGCATTGTCAACGTGAGGAAGGACAAGCCCGTGCTGCACGCGGCCGGCAAGTTGCTCGAGCCGGCTCTGCCAGTTCAGGCGCCCGTCGTGCTCGCGGCGGACTTCGATTCGGCCATCCTTCAACTGGATGCGGGACACATGGGCAGTCCGTGCCGCCAGGCCTACGGCGATGTCACTGAGCTCAAGCGACGGCAGCGTCAGCAGGGCAGGCGCTTCACCGTCGGCAAGGTGAAGCCGGGAGAGAGTGACGCTGGCCAGGCTGGCCTGCTGTCCGGCCAGGCGATAGCCGGCCGTCGCGAGGACCAGATCGTCCAGTCCCGCTTCGACGTGCCGGCCATCAGCGTTCGTGAGTTGCAGCTCCTTCAGTGTCAGCGCGGTAAAGCCCGCGTCCTGACTGGGCCAGGCGAAGCGCAGCCCGGACAGGTCGAGCAGTCCCAGATGAAGGGCAAGGGGATCCTCGCCACGCAAGTGAAGGGCCAGCTTGTTGACGGCAACATGCCCCCCCGTCAGTGCGAACTGGGCACCGTCTTCGATTTTGAGCGTGTAGTGGGCATAGACATCAATCGTCCCGTCTTTCACTACCAGGGGCAGCTGATCCTGGAGATAGCGCCAGGGTGTTGTGGCACGAAGGCCGGTTATGCGCAGCTCGCCCTCGGACCGAACGGGTTGCATGGCGAGATTGCCGCGCCAGTCGAGTGCCTCGCCGTCACCGGTGGCAGCATGCAGCGTGTACAGGCCGTCACGGTCGGGGCGGGACGTGAGGTCTGTCATGGACACGTTCAGCGGCGCGAATGTCGTGCTGAAGGGGGTGGGGCGCGTATCGTCATGGAATGCAATGCGCCCCTGACTGATGGCCAACCGGCCGATACGCCACCGGGCATCACCGGTATCTTCCGGATCTTTTGGCGGGACAAGTTGCATGAGGTTGATGCTGCCGTCCTTGCGGATGCGGGCATTGACGTACGGGCTTTGCAGCTTGACGTCGGCAAGGCTGGCTCCCCGCCACCAGAGGGAAGACCAGAGTTGTGCGTTGACATAGGCGCGGTCGGCCGCGACCAACACCTCGCCCTTCGCGCCGGGCTCCCGAACCGACAGCCCCTCAATGCTGACCGAGAGCATCCAGGGATTGAAATCGAGGCGGCGAATGGTCAGTTCAAGGTGGAGCTTGTCCGTGACAAAACGCTTCGCGAGGGTAGTGATGGCGCCTGGCAGCACCAGCAGGCCGACAAGGGACCAGACCAGGAAGGCAAGGATGATGGCAAGGCCGTAGCGGCGACGGCGCGGGGTGAGCTGTTGGCGGAGGGTATCCTTCAGATCCGCGATGGTCATGTGCCAATCCTTGTTCCGGTAGGGGGTCAGGAAAAGGCGCGGATTCTAGCACGAGGCTGAAGCGGGAAAGGATGGTGCCCGGGACGGGGGTCGAACCCGTACGGCCAGAAAGCCGAGGGATTTTAAGTCCCTTGTGTCTACCAGTTTCACCACCCGGGCGGGCAGTGTCAGGAGGTGGCGCCTTGATGCAGCGGGCGTCGGGAAAAGCGGGGAAGAGGAGATGGAGGCTGGGGTCGGAATTGAACCGGCGTACGCGGAGTTGCAGTCCGCTGCATGACCACTCTGCCACCCAGCCAAGGGGGCATCTGCAAGAGGCGCGCATCATATCGGCGACCCCCGGGAGCGTCAACAATGACAACAGCCACTTTGCGATTCCCGCCACCGCAGCGGCGGCTGTCCGGAAATCCGTGGCCGAAACGTCTCTCGGCCACAGGTAGGCTGATCATTTTTTGGACGGATTCGGGGGTGCATTCCCGCAGTGCCGCCCGTCTGCAGACGGGTGGAGCATGCCTGTCTGTCGGTAAGGCTTGAGAGGCAGGAATTTTCGGCTTACGTTTACGGCAAAGGTTTGACCGGCCTTTAAATCCTTGACCCAACTCCTTGTTGCATAAAAAGACTTCACTCCAGGCGCCCGGTTCCGGTGCCAGCGCCTGGCAGGGGCCATTCCGCATGTCCTGGTTCAGCAATCTGTCCATCCGCGTCAAGATCATGAGCATCACGATGCTCACCCTGCTGGGTTTCCTCGCATACCTCGGCATCACCTTCTATGCCAATCACGACGTTGCCTCGCATCTGGAGAACATCCAGAGCCGGGACATGCCGGCGCTGCAGCGCATCAACGCGCACACCGTCGACCTGGTCAATCTTCGTGAAAGCTATGCAGCCGCGATTACCGAACACGACGAGCTGGTATTGTCCCAAGCCGAAGAGGCGGCGGCACAGGTCGAAAAGAGCCTGGCGGCCAGTGCAGCCGATGCGACCGAGGCGAAGGAAGCGCAGCAGAGGCTGCTGGCCAGCTTCCGGACATGGAATGACTACGCTGACCGGTTTGCCAAGGAAGTCGTGGCGGGAACGGTTCCTTCCGACCAGTTGCCGCTGCGCCTGCGCGAAGTGGCGCGCTTGCAACAGAACTTTGACAGCCAGCTGGCAGCAACCAAAAAGGCCGTCTACGAGAGCTTTTCGCTGAAGATCGGTCAGGTTCGCGAGGGCAACGAGCGCGTGTGGAAGCTGGGCCTGATGCTGGGGTCGCTGCTTGCCGTGATTGCCCTCGGCATCAGCCTGCTGGTTGCCAACCGGTCCATTCTCCGCCCGCTCAATCATGCTGTCGATGCGGCGAACAAGATCGCCGAGGGCGACTGGAGCATCAACATCATCAATGCCGCCAGGGACGAGCTCGGTGGCATGCTGCAATCGATCCAGAAGATGCGCGACCGGCTCAAGGCACGCTACGACGAAGACCGTCGCGCCGAGCGGATCAAGACCACTGTCGCCGAGCTGGGAAATCGCATGCGCGGTGACATGACGATGGAGGAGCTCGCCGAGAACATCCTCAATTATCTCGTGCCAGCCTTGCGTGGACAGGTCGGCCTGTTCTACCTGCCCGAAGGGGACGAGCTCGTGCTTGCCGGCACCTATGCCTATACATTCCGCAAGCACAACAGCAACCGGCTCAAGCTGGGTGAAGGACTGGTAGGCCAGGCCGCCCTCGAGAAAAAGCAGATCGTGCTGGCGCGGGTTCCGGATGACTACCTGGTGGTGAGTTCCGGGCTTGGCGAATCGGCACCTCGCCATATTGCGGTGACCCCCATCCTTCACGAGGGCGAGCTGCGCGGACTTCTGGAGATCGGTAGCCTGGGCGACATGGGTCCCGAGGAGCTCGAGATCCTGCAGCAGACCGTCGAGCACATCGCGGTAGCCGTCAACTCTGCCCAGTCGCGCAAACAGCTCTCGCTCATGCTGGCGCAGACGCAGGAACAGGCCGACCTGCTCAAGAAGCAGCAGGACGACATGGTGGCGATCAACAAGGACCTCGAGGAGCAGGCGATTGCCCTGTCGGCGTCGGAAATGCGCCTCCAGGAACAGCAGAACAACCTCAAGAAAGCCAATGAGGAGCTCGAAGAGCAGGCCCAGGCACTTCGTGCGTCGGAAGAGTCACTTCAGGCCCAGCAGGAGGAATTGCGGGTCATCAACGAGGAACTCGAAGCCCAGGCCCGGCTGCTGGCGGACCAGCGCAACGAGTTGATGGAAAAGAACGAGGCCCTGAAAGCATCGCAGCAAGTGCTGGAGGACAAGACCAAAGCGCTCGAGATGTCGAGCAAGTACAAATCCGAATTCCTGTCGACAATGTCGCATGAGCTGCGTACGCCGTTGAATTCGATCCTCATCCTGTCGAACTCTCTCGCAGACAACAAGCACGGAAACCTGACTGAAAAGCAGATGGAGCACGCTCGCGTGATCCATTCCGCAGGCTCCGATCTCCTGTCCCTCATCAACGACATCCTTGACATTGCGAAGGTGGAAGAGGGCAAGATGCAGTTGGTGATCGAGACGCTGGAAGTGCGCGATCTCGCCGATCACTTCCGGCGCAATTTCGAGCACGTCGCCCAGCACCGCGGCCTCGAGCTGCATGTTGACGTTGCCCCTGACACCCCGGCGGTGTTCTACAGTGACCGGCAGCGCCTTGAGCAGGTGTTGCGCAACTTCTTCTCGAACGCTCTCAAGTTCACGCACCAGGGCAGCGTATCGCTCCTAATCAGCCGGGCGCCGGCTGACGTCAAGTTCAACAAGATCAAGCCGGACGGAGGGCCCGTCATTGCCCTGTCCGTCAAGGACACCGGCATTGGCGTTCCCAAAGACAAGCAGGAGCTCATCTTCGAGGCCTTCCAGCAGGCTGATGGCACCACGAGTCGCAAGTACGGCGGTACGGGCCTCGGCCTGACCATCTCGCGCGAGTTTTCCCATTTGCTGGGTGGCGAAGTTCACCTGTACAGCGAAGGCGAGGGCACGGGCTCCACCTTTACCCTGTATCTGCCGGTGGGTGCACCTTCGGCCGACATGGAAACGTCGGCGGAGGCGCTTCCCCTCGACGTACCCGTTGCCATGCCGGTGACGCTGCCACTGGCGCGTGCCGCCGGTGAGCACAAGACCCTGATCATCATCGAAGATGACGAAAACTTTGCCGACGTCCTGTCGGAGCTGGCTCAGGAATACGGATTCCGCGCCGTGGTCGCACACGATGGTGAGCGCGGGATCGAGATGGTCAAGCAAACCCGTCCGGACGCCGTGATTCTCGATATCGGCCTGCCTGGCATCGATGGCTGGGAAGTACTGGAAAATCTCAAGAATGATCCCCGAACCAAGGACATTCCGGTGCATTGCTTCTCTGGCCACGACGAGTCGCAAAAGGCCATGACGCTGGGCGCCATTGCCTACTACAAAAAGCCGGCAACGCTCGACCAGATCAAGGAGGCCTTCGGTCGCATCGAGTCACGTACGCAAAGCGGCGTGCGTCGCCTGCTGGTGGTGGAGGACAACTCCGTGCAGCACAGCGCAATCCACGCGCTGTTTGACGAAGCACAGATTGACGTGACCGTCTGTACGACCGGGCAGGAGGCACTTGATAACCTCAAGCGCGAGACGTTCGATTGCCTGGTGCTCGACTTGTCGCTGCCGGACATCGATGGCTACTCACTGCTGGAGATGATCCATGATGACGAGAGCTATCCGAAGATTCCGGTCATTGTTTACACGGCGCGCGACTTGACGCGCGAGCAGGAAGCCAAGCTTCGCAAGTATGCGGACCGCATCATCCTGAAGACGGACCAGTCGGCCGACCGGTTGCTGTCGGAAGCCTCGCTGTTCCTGCATTGGGTGGACAGCAAGGAGCCCGCCGGCAAGACGGCGGACTCGGCCAACCATCGTGATGATGTATTCCAGGGCAAGAAGGTCCTTCTGGTCGACGACGACATGCGCAACATCTACGCGTTGTCGGCCAGCCTTGAGGAATGGGGCTGCGAGATCGAGATCGCCAACAACGGGCTGGAAAGTCTCGAAGCGCTGGATAGAAGCCCTGATTTCGACATCGTCCTGATGGACATCATGATGCCGGAAATGGATGGCTATGAGGCGATGTCGCGTATCCGTGAACAGGAACGCTTCAAGAAGCTTCCGATTCTTGCCCTGACCGCCAAGGCCATGCGCGACGACCGTGCAAAGTGCATTGAGGCGGGCGCAAATGACTACATCACCAAGCCGATCAATACCGAGAAGCTGCAGTCGCTGATGCGTGTATGGCTACACAAGAACTGACCCCGGACGTCCAGGACCCGAGTCCTGAGGACATCGAGCTGCAGTTGCTGCTGGAGGCGATCTTCCAGCGGTATGGCTACGATTTCCGGTCCTATAGCCGAGCCTCACTGCGTCGTCGCGTGGAGCAGCATCTGCTCATTGCCCGTTACAAGCATATCGGCGAGCTCATTCACGCACTCTTGCATAGCGGAGAGGCCTTTGCGGCCCTGTTGTCCTTCCTCACGATCAACGTCACGGAAATGTTCCGTGATCCGGATTTCTACCGGGCGTTCAGGGAAAAGATCGTGCCGGTCCTCAAGACCCATCCGTTCATCAAGATCTGGCATGCAGGCTGTGCCACGGGTGAGGAGATCTACTCCATGGCCATCCTTCTGGAGGAGGAGGGGCTGTATGACCGTTGCCAGATCTACGCCACGGACATTGACAAGGAAGTGCTGGAAAAGGCCCGCAAGGGCATCTTTTCGGTGGCGGACCTCCGCAAATACACCGAAAATTATATCAAGGCGGGCGGCAAGGGCTCTCTTTCGGATTAATACACCGCCAAATACGACAATGTGATAATGGAGCCCCGGCTCAAGAAAAATGTCATATTCGCCGATCATGACCTGGCCACGGACCAGGTCTTCGGCGAAATGCAGGTCATCTTCTGCCGGAACGTAATCATTTATTTCAACCGGGAGCTTCAGAACCGGGTCTTCCAGCTGTTTTACGACAGTCTGGATATCGGTGGGACCCTGTGTCTGGGCAGCAAGGAAAGCCTGCGATTTGCCAGTTGTGCTGACCAGTTCGATGTCATCGACAAGGCCCAGCGCATTTATCGGAAGCGCATGTGACGGCTGCCACAGCCAGGGTGGCATGTGAGGTGCAAGTGTGAGTAAAGACCAATTTATCCTGCTGGTTGATGATCAGCCCGCCAATCTTGTCGCTCTCGAGGCCATTCTCGAGGACGTCGACTGCACGTTGCTCAAGGCCACGGGCGGGAACGAGGCCCTGTCGCTGCTGATGAAGAACGATGTCGCCCTGGTGCTGCTGGATGTGCAGATGCCGGGGATGGACGGATTCGAAGTCGCCGAACTGATGCGCAAGAGCAACAAGACGAAGATGGTTCCCATCATCTTTGTCACGGCCATCAGCAAGGAAGCCAAATATGTATCGCGTGGCTATGGCGTTGGCGCCATCGACTACATGTTCAAACCGCTGAATCCGGAAATCCTGGTTCACAAGGCGCAGTTTTTTCTTGAGCTCGATGCGCAGAAGCGTCGCCTCGAAGACAAGCTCCGCAAGAGCCAGGAATCCCGCGAGGCCTTTCACAAGGCGATGGGCAGCGAGCCGCCCAAGCTCGGCTGAGGGGGAGGGTAGCGCATGGCGCGGCGGCGTTCCGCCCCGATACGGCCGCCCGCCTTTGATGTGCTGGCAATTGGCGCCTCCTGGGGAGGGGTCGACATGCTGATGCGTCTGGTGCGCGAGTTGCCGGCAGACTGGTCTCTGCCCGTGATCATCGTGCAGCATCAGCACCCCAATTCGGGAAACGCGCTGGAGCGGATCCTTTCGAAAACCACCTCGTTGCCTGTTCGTGACGTGGAAGACAAGGACCGGATAGAGTCACCGGGTGTGTTCCTGGCGCCCGCCAACTACCATCTGCTTGTCGAGGACGACGGGAGTTTCAGTCTCAGCATCGAGGCGCCGGTAAAATTCTGCCGGCCCGCCATCGATGTCACTTTCGCCAGTGTGGCGAGGGTGTTTCAACGCCGTGCAATCAGCCTCGTCCTGACGGGTGCGAATGATGACGGCGCGGATGGAACAAGAATGATACGGGCGGCGGGCGGCCATACGCTTGCCCAAACGCCCGAGAGCGCCGAGGCGCCGGCCATGCCATCGGCCGCGATTGCCACCGGCGCAGTTGACAAGGTGCTGGAGCCCGGGGAAATCGTTCCCTATCTGCGGCATCTTTTGGCTAACGGAATTCGTGATGCAGAGCATTCTCCTCGTTGACGATCGCAGTGAAAACCTGACAGCGCTTGAAACGCTGCTGGAGCGCCCGGACGTACAGCTTCTGGCCGCAGAAAACGGCAATGATGCGCTCAAGCTTCTCCTTCGCCACGACGTGGCGCTGGTGTTGCTTGATGTGAACATGCCCGGCATGAATGGCTTCGAAATGGCCGAACTCATGCGCCGGAACAAGAAGACGCAAACCATTCCCATCATTTTCGTGACGGCTCATGGCGACAAGCGACAGGTGTTCCGCGGCTATGAGGTAGGCGCCGTGGACTTTCTGGCCAAACCCATCGATCGCGAAGTGCTCATTTCGAAAGTGAATGTCTTTCTGCAGCTGGATCAGCAGCGACGGGATCTCGAAGCACAGTTGCTTCAGATCCAGGAATTGCAGAAGCAGAATGAGCAGCTTCTCGAGGCATTGGGCGACGGAGTCGTGGCAGTTGATGCACGCGGCGAGATCACGTTTGTCAATCCGGCAATGAAGCTCCTGTTTTCCGTGGAAGCGGCACAAGCAACCGGAAAGGCCATTACTGACCTGCTGTTCCAGGGAGCTGATGCACCGCGCGTACCTTGGGCAACCACGGAATTGATGCAGGCGACCAGCAAAGGAGAGCGTCTCCAGCGGGATACCGGCTACTTTGTACGGACCAGCGAAAAGATGCTGCAGGCGCTGGTTTCGGCGGCGCCCATACCCTCTTCGTCGGGCTATGCGGGAGCAGTCATTACGCTACGTCCGGTGGAGTCGGGCAAGCCCGACCTGGCGGAAGAAATTGCCCGCAAGAATCGCAAGCAGACGCGAAAGCGGATTGGCACCGTTTTGCGGTTGTTTGACCGCGCAACCGGCAGGAACCTGGGTCGGCTGGCGAATATTTCCCTCGATGGATTCAAGCTCGCCTCGCGCGAGGAAGTGGCCGTGGGCAGCCGCCACCTGATCAGCATGGTCCTGCCGGAGACACTCGTTGGATCCAATACGCTGAGCTTCGATGCACAGGTGGTATGGTGCAAGGCGGCGGAAGATGCGGCGGGTGAATACCGCGCCGGATTCCGCATCATCCGCATCAGCGAGAATGACCTGCGCATTCTGGTGCAGTTGCTGGAGAAGTATTGAGATCAGCCGATTGAAGCCCTTCATTTCAGTCGAAAATAAAAGGGAGCCGTCAGGCTCCCTTTTATTTTCACCACTCGCTTGCTCACGGAGGCGTCGCAGAGTGCTTCTCCGATGGTTCGGTAGCGGCGCCCGCGGCGGGAAGGGCAGTGGCTGCGTTGATCGCAAATGAATCGCCGCTGTTGCTGATTGCGACTTGCGGAAAAGGAATCTCGACCGATTCGCGATCAAAGGCCTCCTTGATGGATTCCTGGAGCTGATCACGCATGGACGCGTAGTTTTCCCGTCGCGTCCAGACTGAAAACTGAAGATTGATCGCCGAGGCGCCGAGTTCCTGAAGGATTACCTGGGGAGCGGGTTCGTCGAGGACCAGCGGATTGTCCAGTGCGACGCCAAGCAAGAGCGCACGGACGCGCTGGATGTCTTCCTTGTAGGCGACCCCGAGGGCGAGATTAAGCTTGCGAATGGCAAAGCGCGTGAGATTGACCACCTCGCTCTTGATGAGCTGCTCGTTGGGAATTCGAACGT
>DASSUO010000026.1:0-7209 GCA_035706925.1 Moraxellaceae bacterium | reverse complement strand
CGACTGCAGGTGGACAGTCCTCTGGTGGGAGTGCGGGTCGGATTGCCCGCGCCTCTTGGAAAGACGAGTACTGACGCGGTGCCGTTCCGCTTCCAGTTGGGCCTCGGTAGTGGCGACCAGCTGGGTCGTGTGCAGTACGGGTCCCGTCTCAGTGGCGGGCTGGTGTGGTCGGGCGGTCGGCTGGATCGTGCGCTAATGCGTCTCGACAGTACGACGGCTGCCTGGCCCGAACGTTCCGGTCTGGAGGTGGAAGGGCGAATGGCCCACCTGGATGTGGGCGAGTGGCAGCCCGTCGTTGCGCATTTCCAGAGGGTCGGCAATCCGACGGTCACTGCCGGCTCAGAGACCCCCACGCCAGATCTGACCCGACTTGACCTCGATGTTCAGGAGTTGCTGGCCGGAGGATGGCGACTCCGTAATGCCCACCTGGGTCTCACCCGCTCGCCGTCGGTATGGCAGATGGCACTCGACAGCGATGAACTGGCAGCGACAGCGAAGATTCCCGACGATTCGGGGCGCGCCATCAGTCTGGGGTTCAGCCGGCTGCAGTGGCCCTTGCCATTGGCGACTTCCAGGGCGGCGGCCAGCGGAGGACCCAGTCCCGCGTCCGGACTGGGTAATCGCGCGTTCGTCATCAATGGTGAAGGATTGCGCCTGACGGCATGGCCCGGCCTTGGCGCCATGAACGTAAAGGCGAACGTTCAGCCCTTGCCCGCGGGCGTACGCGTAGAAGACATCGCCCTGCACGGGCCCCTGATGGATTTTCACGGGACGGTGGACTGGCAGTGGCGCGGCGGAGCCAGTACGCGCGTTCAGGGGCGTGCCGAGTCCACGGACATCACCGGGCTATTCTCGGCCTTTGGTGTCACCCCGCCGCTCGTCAGCCGGCAGGCGACCTGCGATCTGGATCTTGGCTGGCAGGGGGCGCCTGACCGGGCGGCATTCAGTCTGCTCGACGGGCACATCAATCTGGGACTGGAGCAGGGGCGACTGCTGAATGTCAGTGCCGGCGCGAGCGCCAGCCGCATTTTTGGCTGGTTTTCGCTGGCCAACCTGCAGCGTCGGTTGAAAGGGGACTTTGCCGATGTGACGAGGCGCGGACTCGCATTTGACAGCATCTCTCTCGAGGGGCCTCTCGAGGGGGGCGTGATGGCTCCCGCCGACGTTCAGCTGAAAGGCCCGACCATGCAGGCCAAGGGTCAGGGTCGACTGGATATCGGCCGGCGCAAGGTGGACCAGCAGTACGTGGTGACCATGCCGGTAACCAGTGCCGTTCCCCTCGCGGCCGTCATGATGGCCGGGCCGGTCATCGGGGGGGCCGTGGCGGCGGCGCAGATGGCCTTCGACAAACAGATCGGAAAAGCCACCGAGCTGCACTATCGTGTCAGTGGAGACTGGGAGAACCCCCAGGTGGAGCGGCTGAGTGGCCATGACACACCGCCGCCAGCGCCACAGGTGCCGGCTCCCGCACCCGCCGGAACGCGCAAGGGGGCAGGTGTAAACGTTGCGAAAAAGGAGGCGCCAGGCGCATGACAGCACCAGGCCTCGCAGCCATACAAATGTGTTCGGGCCCCGATCTCGACGCTAATCTCGCCGTGGCCCGGCGGGAGCTGGCGGCGGCCGCGGCGGCTGGGGCAACCCTGGCCGTGTTGCCGGAGAATTGGGCGGTCTTTGACGCCGCACAGTATGCCGCCTTGAGCCTGCGGCTGCCCGAATTGCTCTCGCGCGTCGGCGAGATGGCGCGTGAGCTCGACATGTGGATTGTGGCCGGAACCCTTCCCGCCGCCACCCGCCCTGACGGGAGCCCTGTCCCTTCAGGACGGGTGCGTACGGCGTGCCATGTAATCGACTCCGATGGCGAGGTCGTCGCCCGCTATGACAAGATTCACTTGTTCGATGTAGAGGTGGAAGACGCACAGGGGCAGTACCGTGAGTCAGCCACCTTCGAACCCGGCGACGCGGTCGTTTGCGTCGATACCCCCGCGGGACGGATCGGACTCAGCGTCTGTTATGACCTACGCTTTCCTGAATTGTTTCGGCGCTTGCGTGAGGAAGAGGCGGACGTGCTGGTCGTCCCGGCCGCCTTTACCCAGGTGACGGGAGAGGCTCATTGGGAGGTGCTGTTGCGGGCGCGTGCCATTGAGAACCAGTGCTACGTGGTGGGCAGCGCCCAGGGAGGTCGCCACACGGCGACTCGCACCACGTGGGGTCACAGCCAGGTGGTTGATCCCTGGGGGCGACGTCTGGCGGCCTGCGGTGGAGAGGGGCCGGGCATTGCGGTGGCCGGTCGCGATGCAGGGGAACAGGAGCGACTGCGGCAGCGCATGCCGGTCGCGAGCCACCGTCGCCTTTAGGGGCCCCTTCGCCAAAAGCTGTGGCCTTGCCCGCAATATTCGTCGTCGGGTGAGGCGCCGGCCCTGACAGCGGGCCGCGCTTGCGTTACAAGGAGAGTGTGCCGCATGTTTTCCCGGGGAATCCCATGAGCGAACGTCTCGCTGACCACCTGATCCAGGTTTCCATTTTTGCAGGCCTGACGCCCGAAGAATTGTACTCGATCGAGAAGTACATGTTCTTCAGCAAGGTGGAGCCCAATGATTTCGTCTTTCGCGAAGGCGAGAAGGGTGATTACGTCTGCTTTGTCGCAATGGGCACCCTTGAGGTCATCAAGTTCAACAACAATTCGCAGCCCGTGGTGATCAATACCCTGACCAAGGGGGGATCCATCGGCGAGATGGCGCTGATTGACAAGCTCACCCGTTCGGCCAGCGTGCGTGCGCGAACGCCCAGCAGTCTTATCGTGCTGACCCGGAAAGGATTCGACCTCATCCTGAAGTTGCACCCGGAGATCGGGATCAAGATCCTGAAGGGTGTCGCCCTGTTGTTGTCCACCAACCTGCGCAAAACATCGGACAAGCTCGCCGAATTCATGCCGCCGCTGGCCTGACGGGCCGGCCCGGAGGCGGACGGGATCTGCCGTGACGACGGTTGCAGGTGGTCGCATGTCTGGCTCCACCGGTCATTTTCGTCAATGCAATACGGGGATTCCTGAGGCACAAAGAGTGCCGGAACAGGAGGTCCTTCCCCATGAAAAAACTTCCCCGCGATCCCCGCAACGACTACACGACCGAAATGGCGGCGGCCCGCCGGCAGGTCATTACCGAGGTCACGGGTGCGGCACTCGTACACACCGGCAGCTATTCCTTCGACCCTGCGGTACTCCCGGGCAATATCGAGGCATTTTCCGGCGTGGTCCAGGTGCCACTGGGTTTTGCGGGCCCGCTCCGCGTCAATGGCGAACATGCGCAGGGGGACTTCTATGTGCCCATGGCGACGAGCGAAGGCACGCTGGTGGCGAGTTACAACCGCGGCATGCGGCTGACCCGCGAGGCGGGGGGAGTCACAACGACCGTGATCGACGACAGCATGCAGCGTGCGCCGATCTTCGTGTTCGAAAATGCGCGCCACGCGCGGGATTTTGGGGAATGGGTCGATGCGCGCCTGCCGGAAATCCGCGCGGCGGCGGAGAGTACGACGCGATCGGGGCGTTTGACCCACATCGAACAGTACGCCATGGGAAAGATGCGCTGGTTGCGCTTCTGCTATACGACAGGTGATGCGGCCGGCCAGAACATGGTGTCAAAGGCTACCCGTGAAGCCTGCATGTGGATCCTGTCGCAGCGCCCGGCGGGCCTCGAGCATTTCTCCCTGGCCGCCAATTTCGACACTGACAAGAAGCATTCGCAGGTAAACGCCCTGCATACCCGCGGCAAGCGTGTCGTCGCCGAAGTGACGCTACCGGCACGCCTCATCGAAGAGGTCATGCATACCAGTGCAGAGGCGCTCTTCAAGCAGCGGCAGTTCTCGAACATGGGGGCCTTGATGGCGGGCTCTGTGAACAACGGCGCCCACTTTGCCAATGGCATCACTGCAATGTTCATTGCCTGTGGTCAGGACGTCGCCAATGTGGCGGAGTCGTCCGCGGGCTATGTGCATGGCGAGCTGCGCCCCAACGGCGATTACTATTTTTCTGCAACAATTCCGGCGCTGGTCGTGGCGACCTACGGCGGCGGCACCGGCCTGCCCACGCAACGTGAGTGCCTGGAGGTGCTGGGATGCTACGGGCAGGGCAAAGTCCACAAATTCGCCGAGATCGTCGCCGCGACGGTGTTGTGCGGCGAGTTGTCGCTTGCGTCCGCCATCGTGTCCGATCAGTGGGTCTCCAGTCATGACCGCCTGGGGCGGAATCGCCCTTGATATAGCCCGGTGCGCATTTTCGCGCCGCCTGAAAAAACAAAGGCCCGCCGGGAGGGCGGGCCTTTGTCAGACCCCGATGCCTGCGGAATGACGTCTGTCAGTCGGCCAGGGCGGCAATTTCGCGCAGGTACATCAGCAGCTTCTTGCGTGCGGGTTTTTCCGCCACGGCCTGCTCGGCCGGCGGCAGCGCGCCAGCCTCGCCCATTTCCTTCAACGTCGCCCGCACATGTTGACGCAGCGTGTGACGCTCGGCTGCAGGGTGGCGTCGTACGACGTCGTTGATGGCTGGGTCGCCCTGGTTGAGCAGGCGGTCAATCAACAGCTCCAGCTGCTTGTTCAGGGTCGGGCTCTGCAACGGGTTCAGAACATTGAGGATGGCCTCTTCATCCTCATCGCGCATGAGTTTTCCTATGTACTGCTTGTGGCGCCGGATAGCCTCGTGGGCCTTGAGTCGTTTCAGTTCGACCAGTGCCGCGTGCAGCGTCTCGGAAACCGGCATTTTGCGCAGTTGCTCGGCCGGCAGCGCGCCGAGACGTTCGCCCAGTGCCTGCAAGCGCTCCATCGCCTTTTTCTGCTCGGTCTTGCTGTGGTACAGGTCGTCGTCGTCGAGATCGTCGTGGACGGAATGGCGGGGCATGATGGCACTCTTGGATTCGTCGGCGGTCAGGGCGTAGCGCCAGGTGACCGTCAGGATGTCACTCTGCTTCGTCGAAGCGGTTGTTGATGAGGGCGGTCACGGCGGCGTGAGCTGCCCCGGCGTCCGTACCCTCGCAGCGCAGACGCAACACGCTGCCTTTTCCGGCACCCAGCATCAACAGGGCCATGATGCTTTTGGCATCGATCAGGCGCTCACCCCGCCCCAGCTGGATCCGGGCGGAATACTGTGTCGTGAGACTGACGAGCCGGGCCGCCGCACGTGCGTGCAGTCCAAGCTTGTTGATGATCTCGATGTCGGTCTCGATCGCGTCAGTTGTTCCGGTCATGTCCGGTCAATGCGTCCTTTCAGGCAGGTTGGTCACGTGCAACGGGTTTCAGCTCTTGTCACGCCGGTCAATGTCCCGGTGGCGTACCTGGACATGGGCAATGTCGCCTCGGAAGGCGGCGGCGATGCGCTCCACCATGTACACGGACCGGTGCTGGCCGCCGGTACAGCCGACGGCGACGGTCAGGTAGCTGCGGTCGCTTTGGCGGAACCGTGGCAGCCACTTTAACAGGAAGCTGTGCAGGTCCGAAAACAGTTCCTCGACCAGCGCGTCATTATCGAGAAAGGCGCGTACCCCGTCGTCGAGGCCCGTCTGGTGGCGAAGGTCAGGCTGCCAGTGCGGATTGGCGAGGCAACGCACATCAAAAACCAGGTCGGCATCCAGGGGGATGCCGTGCTTGTAGGCAAACGACTGGAACATGACCGTGAAACCGTTTTCTTCCCGCCCCTCCAGCCGCTCGCGCAGCTGCTCGCGAAGCTCATGCACATTGAGCGCGCTGGTGTCGATGTGCAGAAGTGCGCGACTGGCGACCGGCTCAAGCAGCTCGCGCTCGATCTCGATGGCTTCTTTGAGTGAGCGGCTGCGGGTCGACAGCGGATGCCGCCGGCGCGTGGCGCTGTAGCGTGCAAGCAGCACGTCGTCCCGGGCGTCCAGATAAAGGGTGGTCACGGCGATGGCGCGTGCTTCGACGCTATGAACGACGCTGTCGAACTGTTCCAGGTCGTCAGGTGCATTGCGCGCGTCCACGCCGACGGCCAGATGGGTTACGTCAGGCCGGTCTTGCACGGTATCGGCCATTTGCGGGAGCAGCGCCAGCGGCAGGTTGTCGACACAGTAGTAGCCCATGTCCTCCAGCAAATGGAGCGCGGTGGTCTTGCCGGAGCCGGAGCGGCCACTGACGATGACGATCTGCATGACGGAATCCCGGTAGTGCGAGGGGGCAGGGAACCTGCCGGGTTGCTCAATGGTCGGGGCAGGGGCCGCAACTTGCAACAGCTATGCACACCACCGCGTGTTCAGCGACTGTAATGACGGACTCAGGACTCAGGACTCACGGGTCGGTTGCTTGGGAGGGTTGCGCCAGGGGCCAGGGGCCGGGTGCCGGCGGCGTGCAGGAAAAAGAGTGTGGCGAGGTCGGCGGCATTCGCCATTGAGCGTCAGGTATGGATTCATACATGACGGACAAAAAAAGACCCGGCAGTTGGCCGGGTCTTTCGGTACAGCGCCGCGGTCAGTGGCGGGCCTGGATCTTTTCCTTGTGCTTCACGATCTGCCGATCCAGCTTGTCGCTGAGCAGGTCGATGGCCGCATACATGTCAGGGGATTCCGCGTTGGCAAAGAGCTCGGCGCCGGCGATACGGATGGTCGCTTCGGCCTTCTGGACCAGTTTGTCGATGCTGAGGATCACTTGCATGCTGGTGATATGGTCGAAGTGTCGCTCGATCTTTTCGAGCTTGGAGCTCACGTAATCCTTGAGGGCCTGGGTGATTTCGACATGATGACCGCTGATTTGCATATGCATAGGCCTTTCCTCTCTCGTAGATGACCACCTGTGTAGGGGCCTTGCATCAAACTGCGGGTCGGGCGGGCAGCAACGGGACGTCCCGGGTGTCCGGACGGCATGCAAGTTTGAGCAGAGGTCCCATTCCGGCGTCCGGCGGTGGATCAGCCGACGGCGCCGTGCCGCCCTGAGGCGACGAACTCTCCGGTGGAGCCAGCGCAACGCGCTGGGACCTGCTCGATTGTCTCTTGCGTCAAACCTTGTCTCGACTCTATCACGACCCGCGGATGACCCGGCAAGCCCCGTTTATCCGGGGGTGAATGGTCCAGATGTGACAAGGATTTACTGCCCGGACAGGCCCTTTGTCGGCTCCATGGCTACAGTCTGCAGGGAGCCGGGCGACCGGATGTTGACCTGAGGCAAACAGGGCGCTTCAGACGAGGCGCTTGCGTTCGTTGGACGGCGGGATAT
>DASSUO010000025.1:0-15298 GCA_035706925.1 Moraxellaceae bacterium | reverse complement strand
CAGCGCCGGATAGGAATCGTGATCGAAGGCAAGTACGCCGTGGCCCGCCGCCTCGCACCATGCCACATCCGCCGCCACCGCATCGGACAGTTCGGCCCTGAGGCCGGCTGCGCTGTCGCCCTGCCAGCGCGCCAGGCGATTGGCATGGACGGACGAGATGCCCAGCGAGCGCCAACGATCGGGATCAGCCGCGAGCGCCGAACCTGGCGAGTCAAAGTGAAGCAAGAGACGGCGAGTGCAGGCGAGCGACTGCTGTACGAGTCGCCACAAACACAGCCACTCCTCCAGAGGAGCGTGCGTCAAAACGGACATGAGCAATCCTTGCCAGGCCGGAACCGGACGCGGGCTGTCGGCCCGCCAGCGGCCATCATAGGCAGGAATGCATCGGGCCGACCTCCGCGCTTCGCATGAAACTGGCGCGGCGGGCCCAAAATGAAACGGGCCGTCAGTGACGGCCCGTTTCAGGGAGCAGGGACGAATCAGTCGTTGCTGATGGGCGGGCGAACTTCATCACCCACATGCAGCGCCTTGTTGGACGACAACACCAGTGCATAGCTGACGCGGTCGAAAGTGCGGAACACCATCGCCATGCCGGATTGCTCCGCCGGCAGCTGCACCGCGTCCGAGGACACCTGGTCGTGGATCACGCCGCCCGCACGCCACAGCGCGAAGGTATTGCCCGGCACGACGCCATCGTTCTTGCCGCGGTTAAGGACAATCACGCTGTACTGGGATGCCGAGGCAATCGATCCGAACACGCGAATGATCTTGCCGTTCTTCACCTTGTCCGGGTTGGACGGGTGAAAGAGCGAAGCGACCTGCGAACTTTCATTTTCGAGCAGGAGGTCGCCAATGCGCACTTCCTGGGTCGTGCGATTCACCTTGAGCGTGCCGACCTGACCATCGAGGCTGACGAGCTGTCCCGCGCCGATGTCTTCTGCCTCGAGACCCAGCGGCTCGCCGCTGTCGGGGTCCTTGTACACCACACCCGTGCGATAGACGCCATAAGGACTGTCCGCCCGCAGCAGGTTGTTCTTGTTACGCACGAACACGTTGTCACCCGCACCGGCGACCACACGATCCTGGGTGCCGGAGAGGACATACGGGGCGCGCGCCAGCAGTTCGGCGCTCACGACACGCGATTCGTTCAGGTATCGCTGGATATCCTTGAGAGGAATGGCGGGAATGGCGAGCGACAGCGGCATGTCGCGCACTTGCGGATGCAGCTTGACGGTACCGTTCGGCAGGGTCGTCGTGCTGGGCAGCCCGCCACCGCCGGCGATACGGCTGGCGACTTCGGAACAACCGCCGCCCTGGTCCATCGCGACGACGGTGCGGTCCTGGATACGGCAGAGCAACAGCACATCGCCCGGGAAGATCAGGTGCGGGTTGTACACCTGCTTGTTGGATTCCCAGATCTCCGGCCACCGCCAGGGGTCATTGAGATAACGGCCAGCAATGCCCCAGAGGGTATCCCCCTGGACCACGGTATATTTTTCCGGCGCGTTGGCCTTCACCTTGACGGGTTCTTCGGCATGCACCACACCCGCCAGCAGGCAGGCAGTGGCAATTCCAAGGAGGCTTTTTTTCATTATGGTTTCCCTTGCGGCGCTGACGCCGGCACGGTCACTTAAGGTCGCTTTTTCAGCAATCGGCCCTATATAATGGGCCAGAGCAGTACCCTGCTCTGTGACGCAATAAGCAGACTTTTACAGTACCTTCATCACCTTAGCAAGCATACTTGGGAGATTACTCCAAGTCTGTGACGCCCGGCGTACCCTCCATGATCCTGCCCATCCTCGAGTTCCCCGACCCCCGCCTGCGCATCAAGGCCAAGCCCGTGGAGGAGGTCAACGAGGCCATCCGCCAACTCGTGGATGACATGCTCGAAACCATGTATCACGCCCAAGGCATCGGCCTGGCCGCGACCCAGGTCGACCGTCATATCCAGTTGATCGTGATGGACCTGTCAGAAGCCAGGAACGAGCCCCGGGTATTCATCAATCCCTCGATCAGTCCCTTGTGCCTCGACACGGCCCCTTATGATGAAGGCTGTCTGTCGGTGCCCGGCTTTTATGAGACGGTAGAGCGTCCGGCACGGGTACGCGTCAACGCCCTGGACCGGAACGGAGCCGCCTTCCAGCTCGACACCGAAGGACTGCTGGCGGTGTGCATCCAGCACGAGATGGACCACCTGAGCGGCAAGCTGTTCGTGGACTACCTGTCGTCGCTGAAGCGCGAGCGCATCAAGAAAAAGCTCGAAAAGCAACACAAGCTGCAGGCCTGATAGTAAGCGAGCCCTCACTTTGGATAGTCCCTTGCGTATTGTCTTCGCCGGCACGCCCGAATTTGCGGCCGAAAGCCTGAAGGCACTCCTCCAGCACGGCGAGCACACCATCGTCGCCGTCTACACTCAGCCGGATCGCCCTGCAGGCCGCGGAAGAGAGCTCAAGGCCAGCCCGGTCAAGGAGCTGGCGCTCGCCCGCAAGCTGCCCGTGATGCAGCCCCTCAACTTCAGGGACCCCGTCAACGTGGCAGAGCTTGCCGCGCTGAAACCGGACCTCATGGTGGTGGCTGCCTATGGCCTGATCCTGCCGCGGTCCGTCCTGGACATCCCCCGGCTTGGCTGCCTGAACGTACACGCCTCGCTCCTGCCCCGGTGGCGGGGTGCCGCCCCCATCCAGCGCGCCATCCTGGCCGGCGATCGCGAAACCGGCATCACCCTCATGCAGATGGAACAAGGGCTGGATACCGGCCCCATGCGCTACCGCATCAGCTGCCCGATTTCTCCCAGCGATACGGCGGGCTCCCTGCACGACAGACTTGCGCTGCTCGGCGGCGAGGCCCTGGTCGCCGGCCTTGCCCAATTGCAGTCGGGTGGACTTCCGTCAGAGACGCAGGACGACGCCCTGGCCACCTATGCCACCAAGCTCACCAAGGAAGAGGCACGACTGGACTGGCAGCGCCCTGCCAATGACCTTGATCGCGCCGTGAGAGCCTACAACCCGGTTCCGGTCGCCTTCAGCACCCTGGGCGGCCAGACCGTCCGCGTATGGGAGGCCCGCGTTTCGACGGCCACCACGACAGCGCCTCCCGGCATGATCATCGCCGCCGACCGTGACGGTCTTTCCGTGGCCTGCGGCAACGGCAGCGTACTGTGTATCGAGACGCTCCAGCTGCCCGGCGGAAAGCCGCTTTCCATTCTGCAGCTCCTCAATGCCCGACGCGACCAGCTCGCGCCCGGCCAGATCTTCGGCACATGAAAACCGCTCGCGCTGCACAAACCCTTTCTGCCCGCGCCCTTGCCGCACGGGCACTTGCCCCTGTGCTGGCTGCGCGCGAGTCACTGAGCGACACCCTTCCCGGCGCCCTGAGCCAGGTGGCGCCACAAGACCGCGGGCTGCTGCAGGCCATCGCCTTCACGACATGCCGGCATGCGCTTCTGTACCGGGCGCTGCTGGCGCCGCTCCTGCAGCGGCCGCCACAGCCACTGGTCGAGGCCCTGTTGCTCTCCGGCCTGGCGCAGCTGCGCGACCTGCGGATTCCCGATCACGCCGCACTCAGCGAAACGGTGAACGCCGCGCGCGAGTTGAAGCAGGATCGGGTGACCGGCCTGATCAATGCCGTGTTGCGGCGCTATCTGCGCGAACGCGAGTCGCTCGAGGCCGACGCCGCCGGCGAGGCCCATGCACATCCGGCGTGGCTGAAACGCCAACTGGAGCAGGACTGGGGTCCCGATACAGCCGCCGCCATCATGGCCGCCAATAACGCGGAGGCATCCGTGGTATTGCGCGTCAACGCGCGCCAGGGATCGCGCGACGCGTATCTGCAGGCACTCTCGGCGGAGAGCATCGCCGCCAGCGCCTGCACCTGGTGCGACGACGGCATCCGCCTGGATGCGCCTGTTGGCGACGTCCGCGCCTTGCCGGGCTTTGCGGCGGGGGCCGTATCGGTACAGGACGAGGCGGCACAACTTTGCGCACCGCTGCTCGCCTGCGACGCCGGCATGCATGTCCTCGACGCCTGCGCAGCACCCGGCGGCAAGACGGCGCATCTGCTCGAGCGCACACCCGGGCTGTCGTTGCTTGCACTCGACATCGATCCTGCCCGCTGCGCAAGAATTGACGAGAACCTGCAGCGTCTGCGCCTCGACGGCGCACAGGTGGTCGCCGCCGACGCGGCCGACACGGCGAAGTGGTGGGACGGAGCGACATTCGACCGCATCCTGCTCGACGCACCGTGTACGGCCACCGGCGTGATCCGTCGCCACCCCGACATCAAGCTGTTGCGGCGCGAGTCCGATGTGATGCAAACCGCGCGGCTGCAGGCGAAATTGCTGCGCACCCTGTGGCCGCTGCTGAAGCCGGGAGGGGTAATGCTGTACGTGACTTGCTCCGTTCTCAAGATCGAGAACGAGGAGCAGATCAAGGCGTTCCTTGCATCAACGCCCGACGCGGCAGAACGCCCCATCCTTTCTTCCTGGGGCGAGGCGCGGCCGCAGGGTCGGCAGCTCCTGCCGGGAAACACTGACGGTTTCTATTTCGCGCTGCTGGAGAAACGCGCCCTCTCACACTGAGAAAGGCCTGCCCGGATGGTGTCCCGGCGACGTGGCCGGTCGTGTTCGACTCATGGCGCCGGACCGTGCGGGCGGGTGCCGGCCTACAACGATCAATGCAGTGCGGTTGTCCGCGTCTACGCCATTGGCATTCGTGCCGGTATTGATATTGGTATTGGTGTTGGTGGAATGAGAATGAAAAAGGCGGGCACCGGGCCCGCCTTTTTTACGACTGAAGCCGCTGCCACGCAGGGAAGCGTGGGAGCGGCTTGCAGAGTGACTCAGCGGCCTACGAGGGAGCGGGCGATCACTTCCTTCATGATTTCGCTGGCACCCCCGTAGATGCGCTGGATGCGGGCGTCGACGAAAGCACGGGACACTGCGTATTCGGTCATGTAGCCGTAACCGCCGTGCATCTGCAGGCAGGCGTCGGCGACGCGGCCCTGAAGCTCGGTGCAGGCCAGCTTCACCATGGCCGCCGTCGGGACGTCGAGCTTGCCCTCGGTGTAGCGGGCGATGCACTGGTTCAGGAAGGCCTTGTGCACTTCGATGTCGGTCTTGCACTGTGCCAGCGTGAAGCGCGTGTTCTGCAGTTGCGCGAGGGGCGCACCAAATGCCTTGCGCTCCTTCACGTACTCGATGGTGCTGTCCAGCACGCCCTCGGCGGCATACACGCCGAGCACTGCGATGTTCAGGCGCTCACGCGGCAGCTCCTGCATCATGTACGCGAAGCCCTTGCCTTCCTCTCCCAGCAAAGCGTCCAGCGGCAGCTTCACATTGTCGAAGAAGAGCTCGGAGGTGTCCTGCGAGTGCAGGCCGATCTTCTCCAGCTTCTTGCCCTTGCTGAAGCCGGGCAGGGAGGTATCGACCAGGAACAGCGACACGCCCTTCGAGCCGGCAGCAGGATCGGTCTTGGCGGCGAGGACGATGAGACCGGCATGCTGGCCATTCGAAATGAACGTCTTGGATCCGTTCAGCACATAGTGGTCGCCCTGGCGGATGGCGGTCGTGCGAATGGCCGCCAGATCCGAACCCGCGCCCGGCTCGGTCATGCCGATGCCGGCGACACATTCGCCGGAGGCCAGCTTCGGAATCCACTTGGCACGCTGTGCCTCGTTGCCCAGGTGCTGGATGTACGGCGCGCAGATGTCAGAATGCACGGACACGCCCGTACCCAGCGACGACAGGCCGGCACGCGCCATCTCTTCCAGAATCAGCATGGAGAACTGGAACGGCACGCCGGCACCGCCGTGCTCTTCGGACTGGTCCACGCACAACAGGCCATTTTCACCCAGCTTGCGCCAGAATTCGGCCGGCATCCAGGACTCCTTCTCCCAGGCCTGGTAGTGCGGGACGATTTCAGTCTGGAGGAAGCGGCGGACGTTATCTCGGAACAGTTCGTATTCGGCGGCGTCGATGGCGGACATGGCGGTCAATCCTGTGATGACGGAAAAAAACCGGGCGATTGTAGCGTGTCGCAAGGGCCGCCCATAGGCCGAACAGGCCATCCTGCGCGACCGGCTCGCCACACCCGAGTGTGTCGGCACACGGCCAGCCAGACACCCGGACGACAAGAAAGGATGACCGGCGCATGCGCCGAACCGTGGAGCCGGACGGCATGGCGGGACAGGAGTTCCTGGTCTATACAACAACAATACGGGTTACCGGAATGGAGCTTTGCCATGCTCTCGCACACCATCGTTCTGAAGAACATCGACCCCAAGAGCCTGCACCAGCAGATCCTGCAACTCGAGGCCATGCAGCGCGACATGGCGGCGGATGCCAGCGCCCAGGCTGACAGCGTCCGTCAGACCGTCAAGCTTCTGCACGTGATCGAAGAGGAGCTCCGGCGTCAGGCGCGTGCGATGCATGCCCATTGAGGTCGCAGCCCGGCTGACACTGGTCTCCCTGCCGCGGGTCCCGTAGCATGCACATGTTGCCTCTGCAGGACCCCTTTCATGACCCTTCCCGAACTCCTCGAGCGACTGCGTCGCTCCGATGCCGACTTTGAAGACGCGATCGCCTACGTGAACGCCCACTATGACTACACACCGACGCGCTTCACCAACGGGCTGGGCGGTGACGCCGTGGTCAACGAGGCCGGCAAGAACGAAGGCTCCTGCCGTCTGTTCGCGTTGGCACGTGTCGCCGGACTTTCAGCATCCGACACGGTCCATCTGTTTGGCCGCTTCTACCGTGAAGACGTGCTGAAACATCCGGACGGCAGCGATCATGCCAATATCCGGCGCTTCCTTCGCGATGGCTGGGCCGGCATACGCTTCGACGGCGAGGCCCTGCGTCCGCGCCAGTGAACGGCAGGGGCCGGGGCGCCCCTTTGACAACCCTGATCCGCTATCGCCGGAGCAACCGTTGTGAAACTGATTCAAGGACTGATGGCAGTGGTGCTGGCAGCCGTCGCCCTGCCGGCCACTGCAGAAATCTATCAATGGAAGGATGCAGCCGGTCGCACGCACTTTGGCGACAAGGCCGATAGCGGCACCAAGGCACGCGTCGTCGAGGTTCGCGTGAACAGTTACGATCACGTGACTTACGAATCCCTCAAGCGGGCGCCAGATGCCAGTAAAGGCACCGGCGATCACCACGTCCTGCTTTACGGAACCACCTGGTGCGGGTACTGCCGAAAAGCGCGCGAATACTTTGCCGCGCATGGCATCGCCTATACCGACCTCGACATCGAGAAGGACGTCAATGCCAAGGTCGCCTTTGACGCCATGGGGGGCCGTGGCGTTCCTGTCATCCTCGTTGGCAGCCGTCGCATGAACGGCTTCAGCGAGGACGGCTTCAAGAAGATCTATCCCTAGCGGTACGACACGGACCTCCGCGTCAACCTCTCGCGAGAGCTCACTTTTTCTTGCCGGGCTCGCCCGGCTGCCGCCACTGGCTGACGCCCAGAAAGATGACTCGCAACTGCTTCGACAGCAGATCGACGAGCAAGGACTCTTCCTCTGGCCGGTCGGCCGGCAAGGCCAGGATCTGGTCCGTGGCCATCACCATGCTGTTCACCACCAATTGGGCAATCATTTGCAGATCGGCGCTGGTGATGCGCCGATCCGGCACCAGCAGGGCCAGATCGGTAGCCAATTCCGACACAAAGAACCGCAACTCATTGCGGATGGCCAAACGCGTGGTATTGGCGCCAGAGAAGTATTCACGGATGGCGAAGCGGAAGTAGCGGTGCTGCGATCTCACATAGGCCACATACAGGGCCACCGAATTGCGGATCAGCTGCTCCGTGGGCATCGGCGTGGCGCGTACCTCGCGCATCTGTGAGCGCAGGGCGCGGAAGGATTCGTCGACCAGCTCCAGGCCAAGGCTGTCCATGCCGCGGAAGTGGCGATAGAACGCAGCGGGAACGACGCCGGCCGCCTTGGTCACTTCGCGCAAGCTGAGACTGGAGAATGTGCGGTCCTCTCCCAGCAGATCCAGTGCCGCTTCGATCAACGCCTGGCGGGTCCGGGACCGGCGCGCATCATGGCCACTTTCCTCGCCTTCGGCCTCGCCAGAACCCCTTTTTTTGTAAACAGCCATTCATCAATCTCGAATGAGTGAACACATTGCCCGTGTGTTCATATAATAAAACCGATATAAATCAATGTATTGCCCGCCCGTCAGAAAATTAGTGAACAGTCGTTGACTAAATTTCGCCGCAATGGCTTCATGTGAACACCTGTTCACAAGCGCAGATCTGACCTGCGCAAGGAGCCCCACGATGCTGAACTTCATCGATTCCGCGCTCAAGTCCCCGCTGGCCCGCATTCTCGCATGGCCGCAAAGCCCGGAAAGTTACCTCGACCTGCTGGCCCCCTCTGTCGGCGGCAGCGGCATCAAGGCAACGGTGAAGGCCGTGCGCCAGGAAACCCGCCGCGCGGTGTCCCTCGTGCTGGAGCCGAACCATCGCTGGCCGGGTCACGTTCCCGGTCAGTATGTCAGCTTCAACGTGGTGTTGAACGGCCGCCGTCACACCCGCTGCTTCACGATCTCCGGTTTCGAGGGCGGTTGCCCGGTAGTGACGATCCAGGCCCATGACGGTGGCGTGGTCTCCAACTGGGCCAACGATTCCGTGTGGACCGGCGATGCCGTGGAGCTGGACGCACCTGCCGGCGACTTCGTGCTGCCCACGCCGCGCCCCGACCGCCTCCTGTTCATTGCGGGCGGCAGCGGGATCACCCCGGTTCGCGCCCTCGTCGACCAGCTGGTGGCCGAGAACTATACCGGCCAGGCCGACATTCTCTACTACGTGCCGTCGACCGGCGACGCGATCTTCCTGGCTCACCTGCAGGCGCTGTGTCAGACCCACCCCGGTTTCCGCCTGCACCTGGTGACCACCCGTGAAACGAAGGACGGGCTCCATGGCCATTTCGGCGCAGCCCACCTCGAGGCCATCGGCGCCGACATTTCTGCGAGCCAGGCCTTCGTCTGCGGTCCGGCAGGCCTCATTGATGCCGTGATCCAGCACTGGGACGACGCCGGCCAGTCGGCTCGCCTGACGCTCGAGCGCTTCCAGGCAGCGCGCATCCCGCTGGTCACTTCGGGCGAAGCAATGCCCATCGCCTTCAGCGACAGCGGCGTCACCACCACTGCTCCCGGCATGACGCTGCTGGAAGCGGCCGAGAACGCCGGACTGAACCCGGCCTATGGTTGCCGCCAGGGCAACTGCCGTACCTGTACCTGCCGCAAGTTGTCGGGGCAGGTACGGGATATCCGTACCGGCGAGCTTTCCGGCACGGGCGAGGAAGACATCGCCATTTGCGTGACCGTTCCCGTCACCGCGGTATCCATCGAACTTTGACCCGAAGGGGCGGCCCGCCGCCCCTTCCAAACGGAAGGCGACCACCGCCTTCGCCTCTGCCGGCCCCGCCGGCAACCCGGCCAACAGGGCCTAGAGGAAAACGGAGTACCTGACATGACCAGCATGAACATTAACACCCGCATCGAAGGCGTCATCGGCCGCAAGCTCACTCGTGAACAGATCGAGGCCTTTGGTGCAGAAATCGAAGCCGTGCGCGCGCGCATTACCGCCGACCTCGGTGACAAGGACCTTCAGTACATCAAGAGCATCATGCGTCTGCAGCGTCGCCTCGAGATCGGCGGCCGGCTTGCCATTTACGCCGGCATCGTCAACCCGCTCGCCTGGATTGGCGGCGTAGGTGCGCTCGGCGTCGCCAAGATCCTCGAGAACATGGAAATCGGCCACAACATCATGCACGGCCAGTTTGACTGGACAAACGACCCCGAACTGCGCGGCCGCAAGTATGAGTGGGACAACGTGTGCCCGGGCGACCAGTGGCGTCATTCGCACAACTTCATGCACCACCAGTTCACCAACATCGTCGGCAAGGATCGCGACGTGGGCTACGGCATCCTGCGCGTCGCGGACGAGCAGCCCTGGCATCCGGCCTACGTGATCCAGCCGGTCTACATGGCTCTGCTCGCCATCTTCTTCGAATGGGGCGTGGGCGTGCATGACATGGAGCTCGCCGACCTGAGCCGCGGCACCTGGAAATGGAGCGAGAAGAAGGACATGGTCATGGCCTTCCTGAAGAAGATGCGAAAGCAGGTCCTCAAGGACTATGTGGCATTTCCGCTTCTGGCCGGCCCGTTCTTCCTGCCGGTGTTGCTTGGCAATGTCGCCGCCAACATCATCCGCAATCTCTGGGCCTTCCTGATCATCTTCTGCGGCCATTTCACCGAAGGCGCCGAAATGTTCACCGAGGCCGAGTGCGAGAACGAAACCAAGGCGGAGTGGTACCTCCGTCAGCTGATGGGCTCCAGCAATATTGAAGGCGGCAAGTGGTTCCACGTCCTGTCCGGCAACCTGAGCCACCAGATTGAACACCACATGTTCCCGGACATTCCTGCCAACCGTTATGCCGAAATGGCGGTGGAAGTGAAGGCCATTTGCGAGAAGTACCAGCTCCCGTACAACACCGGATCGCTGTCCCGCCAGTTCGGCCAGGTGGTGAAGCGCATTTTCCGCCTTGCACTCCCCAGCAAGGCGCCGAGCGTGGCACTGGCCTGAGGATTCGTTTTCTGCGCTTGCCGGCAGTCACCTCAGGGTGCTGCCGGCATTTTTTTGGGAAAACTGCAGAGGCCGCGCGAATGCCGCGGCATGGCGAATCGGCGGAGTCACCATACGCCCAACGCACTGGAGTGACATCCTCAACCGGCGATTACTCCGCCTGCGCGATTGGCACTGCCGTACAAATGCACGCTCACCCACTGCACTGATTCAGGGGCGTTTGCACAGTGCACCCCTCTCGGGACCAGTCGGCACCCGCGCCCAGCGGCGCGCCGCTCCGACGGATGAGCCGGAGCGGGACGAGCTACGCTGACTATGCGACAAGCGGAGGCTCACCTACGTGGCCCGCTTATCCCTCATTATCTAATCTCCAATAAGGGGTAGCCGGCTTTCATGGCGGAGATCGCTCACTGAAGAGGAACTCTGGGGAAAGCCGGAGAGGAGGGAGTATGGCCGGACACACGCCAATGCTCGGAGCCAGCCGCCCGGCCATTCCACAGGGTGACCCCCCGTTACGGATTCTGGTGGTGGACGACAGTGAGGCCATACGCGTCTTCATGCGCGCCAAGCTGAAGAGCCTTGCGAACGATCACCACCTGGACCTTCATGTTGAGACCGCCCCAAGCGGGGAGGAGGCCGTGGCCTGCTGCGACAACCACGCCTACGACCTGGTGTTCATGGATGTCGTGATGCCGGGAATCGGCGGAATTGAAGCCTGCCGCCGGATAAAGGCCCGCCACAATGTGCCGATCACGATGGTGTCCAGCCTGCGGGCACAGGAAGACCACGACGCCGCACGGGCAGCGGGATGCGACAACTATCTGGACAAGCCGGTGAAGGATGCCGACCTCCAGGCGGCAGTGCGCGAGGCAGCAATCCGCGCGCAACGCCGGCAATAAGGCTCGGCAGGGCACTGGCCCTCACGGACTGACATGGATCAATAGGGATGTGGCCCAGGGCGGGCACGATGAGAATGAACAGTATCCGGACACGTTCCGATGGCACCGCCGCTATCCTCTACGGGAGGCCTGCATCATGACCACTACGTTAGAGCCGGAAGTCATCAATGCCGTCACCGAACAGGTGTGGAATGACTTCCTCGGCATCTCCATAGCGCAGACGCCCAAGCCACAGGGACACGCAGAATGCGCCGCATCCATCTCCATTGAAGGGGCCTGGAACGGCGCGGTGATAGTCGCCTGCTCGCGTGCGCTGGCCCGGCAGGCTGCCGCCACCATGTTCGCCCGGCCGGTGGAAGAAATCGACGACTCCAACTGGCGCGATACCTTGAATGAAGTCGCCAACATCATGGGGGGCAACCTCAAGGCGCTTTTGCCGGGCCCGAGCCACCTCGGCCTGCCGGAAGCGTTTGATACCTGGCACCCGGAAGACGACCCCAACACGATTACCTATACCAGTCCGCAAGGGCCCCTCTACATAACGGTGTTTCCCGCCTGATCCCGGCGCGCCCGGCATTTCCGCGTGCCGCATGTCTGTCCCCCGTCACTCCCCAACGGCGTCGAGTGTTCCCGGCCTGTAACGCGGCGCAGGTCTGCCGCTATACTCGCCCCCTTCGATTCGCACCAGGGGACCCCCCGTGGCCAACGCCATTGCCGCAGGCCTGACCTTCCAGGACCTGATTCTCAAGCTGCAAAACTTCTGGGCCCGCCAGGGCTGTGTCGTCATCCAGCCGTACGACATGGAAATGGGTGCCGGCACGTTCCACACCGCGACCTTCCTGCGGGCCATCGGCCCCGAAACCTGGAACGCCGCCTACGTCCAGCCTTCGCGGCGTCCGGCTGACGGCCGTTACGGGGAAAACCCCAACCGCCTGCAGCATTACTACCAGTTCCAGGTGGTACTGAAGCCGTCGCCCGCCAATATCCAGGAGCTCTACCTGCAGTCCTTGCGTGAGCTTGGCATCGACACCACCGTGCATGACGTGCGCTTCGTCGAAGACAACTGGGAATCCCCGACACTGGGTGCCTGGGGCCTCGGCTGGGAAGTCTGGCTGAACGGCATGGAAGTCACCCAGTTCACGTACTTCCAGCAAGTGGGCGGCGTCGAATGCTATCCGGTCACCGGCGAGATCACTTACGGGCTGGAGCGCCTGTGCATGTACTTGCAGGGCGTCGATTCGGTCTATGACCTGGTCTGGGCTGAAGGTGTCCCCGATGCCGAGGGCAAGAAACGTCCGGTGACGTACGGCGACGTGTTCCACCAGAACGAAGTGGAGCAATCCACTTACAACTTCGAGCATGCCAATGTGCCGCGGCTGTTCGAGCTGTTTGATTTCTACGAGAGCGAGTCCAATTCGCTCATGGAAAAGCAGTTGCCGCTGCCTGCCTATGAAATGGTGGTGAAGGCATCGCACACATTCAACCTGCTGGATGCCCGCCGTGCCATTTCGGTTACCGAGCGCCAGCGCTACATCCTTCGCGTGCGTGCCCTTGCGCGCAATATTGCGCAGAGCTACCTGCAGGCGCGTGCGCGCCTCGGCTTCCCGATGGCACCCGCCACCCTGCGCGATGAAGTCCTCGCCAAGCTGGCCCAGGAGAATGCAGCATGAGTTACAAGGATTTCCTGGTCGAGCTCGGGACGGAAGAGCTGCCCCCCAAGGCGCTGAAGACCCTGTCCGAAAGCTTCCGTGACGGCATCGTCAAGGGCCTGGCCGACGCCGGACTCAAGCATGGCGACGTGCAGTCCTTTGCCGCCCCCCGCCGTCTGGCCGTGCTCGTGCACATGCTCACCGAACAACAGCCCGACCGAACCATCGCCGTCGACGGCCCGCCGGTGAAAGCCGCCTTCGATGCGGACGGCAACGCCACACAAGCCGCGCTGGGATTCGCGCGCAAGAACGGCGTCGACATTGCCGCGCTCGACCGCAGCGGCGAAAAGCTGCGATTCGTTAAAGAAGTGAAGGGGGAGCCTGCCACTGCGCTGCTGCCTGGTATCGTCACACAGTCGCTCAACGACCTGCCCATTCCCAAGCGCATGCGCTGGGGGGCTTCGCGTGTGGAATTCGTTCGCCCGACGCAGTGGCTCGTGATGCTGTTCGGAAAGGATGTGGTCGAATGCGAGATCCTCGCGCAGAAAGCCGGTCGCATTTCGCGCGGCCACCGCTTCCATCATCCAGAGCCGGTGCATATCGCCAATCCGGTCAGCTACGCCGAAAACATGCGAGCCGCCCACGTTATCGCCGACTTCCGCGAACGTCGTGACGCCATCGAGAAGAAGGTTCGCCTGTTTGCCGAGATGGAGCATGGCACCGCCCTCATGCCTGAAGCGCTCCTCGATGAAGTGACCGCGCTGGTGGAGTGGCCGATGCCCCTCGTCTGCACCTTCGAGGAACGCTTCCTCGCGGTGCCGCAGGAGGCCCTGATTTCCACGATGCAGGACAACCAGAAGTATTTCTGCCTGCTGGACCACAATGCCAAGTTGCTGCCGCGCTTCATCACCGTGGCCAACGTCGACAGCCCACATCCCGAGCACATCGTCGCAGGAAACGAGAAGGTGGTGCGACCCCGTCTTACCGACGCCGAGTTCTTCTTCAACCAGGACAAGAAGTCCCGACTGGAAACGCGCAACGAACGGCTGAAGAACGTGGTCTTCCAGGCACAGCTCGGTACGGTGTACGAGAAGGCCCAGCGCGTGTCGAAACTCGCCGGCATCGTCGCAGCGGCCATTGGTGGCGACAAGGCGTTGGGCGAGCGCGCCGGCCTGCTCTCCAAATGCGATCTGGCCACCGAAATGGTAGGGGAGTTCCCTGAGCTCCAGGGCATTGCGGGCTTCTACTATGCAACGCACGACGGCGAGCCCGAAGAAGTCGCAAAGGCACTCGATGAGCAGTACCAGCCGCGCTTTGCCGGCGACGCGCTCCCGGCCACGAATACGGGTGCGGCGCTTTCGATCGCCGACAAGATCGACACGCTCGTCGGCATCTTCGGCATCAACCAGCCGCCCACAGGCTCCAAGGATCCGTTTGCGTTGCGCCGCTCGGCCATCGGTCTGCTGCGCATCATCATCGAGAAAGGCCTGGCGCTTGATGTTCAGGCGCTGGTCGCAGGTGCCGTGAAGCAATACGGTGACAAGCTCGAAAACACGAATACGGCGAGCGACGTAGTCGAATTTCTGCTGGGCCGTTATCGAGCGATGTACGAGGAGCAGGGCATTCGTGCCGAGGTCATCCTCGCCGTGCAGGCCCTCAAGCCGACCCAGCCGCTTGATTTCGACCGGCGTGTAAAAGCCGTGGCGCATTTTGCGTCGCTTCCGGAAGCCGCGGCGCTGGCTGCCGGCAACAAACGCGTGTCGAACATCCTCGCCAAGGAGCGGGTGCTGGCCCACGCTGCCGTGAGTCACGCCCTCCTCAGTGATCCCGCCGAAAAAGCACTGGCGGAGGCCGTCGCCCGCCTTGAGCTGGACCTCGCTCCCTTGTTTGAGGCGCGCGATTACACGCCGGCACTGACACAACTTGCCGCCCTGCGCCCGGTGGTCGATGCTTTCTTCGATCAGGTCATGGTCATGGCAGACGATATCGCCGTCCGCGCCAACCGGCTGTTGCTGCTCTCGCGACTGCGCGCGCTGTTCCTGCATGTAGCGGATATCTCGCTGCTGCAGACCTGAATGAGCGCCAAGTGACAAGGGCGGCTTATGCCGCCCTTTTCTTTTATGGTGCCGCTCTCAGCGCGCCGTATCAGACTGCG
>DASSUO010000024.1:0-4093 GCA_035706925.1 Moraxellaceae bacterium | reverse complement strand
CGCCAACGCCAACGCCAACGCCAACGCCAACGCCAACGCCTCCCACCCTTATCCCTTCGCTCCACCCTTGCCCCCTCCCTTCCTTCGTGAGATTGCCAGCGCCTTGTGAGGGCAGTGATTGGAGATCCGGGTGTAATTCGCTCCTGAGTGTCAAAGTGTCACGCCAACAGTGATGGCAGCCGACGTCATCCGCATCTCTGCTATATCGGCGACCAATGTGCCAACGTAAGTCGGCCCGCCATGATTTTCTCCCTCACATCCTCACAATTCCGTTCTCACATTGCGCTTGCATTGGACATGAGTGTGCTGTCGTTGTTTTCGGTGAGATGGGGCGGTATGCGCGGAAGCAATCGCTGAAGATTTTGATGACGATGGAACCGGAACCGGCACTTGAACTGGAGTTGGAAGTCGAGTTGGAGCACCCGAGGAAAGGGGGGTGAAAAAGGCAGGCATAAAAAAGCCCGCCATGTGGGCGGGCTTTCAAAGCATGTGAGTTGCTTCAGCTGGCTGGGAGAACATCCTTCAGTTCAGCCAGCAGCGAGCCAAGGAACGGTTCGTACACGCGCCAGCGCTCGACGGATGATGTGTATACGGGTTGCCGCACCTGGGTGACGCTAGCCGTCTTCACATTACGTTCGGTCTTGTGGGGATTGAGGCAAGCGTCGCTCCATTCCAGTCCACAGTACGCAATGAGCTTCTTCGACTCCTCTTCCTGGTTGGCGACGAGCTGTTCGTATTCAATTTCGTAGAAGGCGTCAGCCGGCAGAACGCTGCGCCAGTGGGCCATTATCGACAGGTAGTCACGGTAGTAGCGACCAAGCTCTGACAGGTCATAGCTCTGGTGCTGGCTCTTGTTGAACAGGCGCGTGAAGGCGGACACACAGGTGTCGACTGGATTGCGCTTGACGTGGATGATCTTTGCGTTCGGCAGCATCAAGTGAATCATGCCGATTCCGAGGTAGTTCGCCGGCATTTTGTCCGTGACATGGGGGGAACCCGGAGCACGCGCCTGAAGTTGCGCAGCATAGGTTTCGCCCATGCGTGTCAGGTCCTCCTTCGACATTTGCTCGACATTGAGGGGATAGCCCTGGGGCGGCGTTCCCATTGGAGTGCCAAGAAGCTGCAGCAGATCCGGGAGCTCGCCTGCGCCGTAGACGTCCGGGTGGCTTGCGATGATGGTTTCAGTCAGCGTCGTGCCGGAGCGGGGCATACCAAGCACGAAGATGGGGGTGCGGGAGTCGCACCCGGCACCGCGGAGGCTTTCGATCCGTTCCGGTGTGAATACCTTGCGGATGTTCTCTGCGATGAGGCGATTATTTTCAGCGCTGTAATCGATGCGCTGACGCTTCAGTTTGCAGCCGGCAAGGAAGTGCGGAAAGGCTTGGTCATATTTCTTGACGTCCTCGTATGCCTTGCCGAGAGCAAAGTGCAGCGAGATGGCTTTGGTAGCGGGCAATCCGTCGATATCCGTGGCGGATTGTTGAAGGATGGCAAAGTTCTCGTCATCTTCGCGAGTCTTGCGAACCTGCGTGAGGGAAAGGCGCGGTGCAATGTTGGTGGGATCAAGGGCGAGTGCTTTCTGGAAGCAGGCTTCAGCATCGTCCATCTTGCCCAGCTCCATCAGCAGGTGTCCCTTTCCGAGCCAGGCGCTCACCAGCTCCGGATTGAGCGAAAGTGCTTTTTCATATGCCTCTGCCGCCTTGTCAGGGAAGCTCTGTTCGGAATAGATACCGCCGAGAAGAACATAACCTGCCGGCCTCTCCTTTAGCGTCAACGCCTGGCGTGCAAAGGATTCGGCGTCACCGAGATTGCGATCCTCCTGGGCGCACCGCGAGAGACCTTCGTAGGCTTCGGGATAGTCGGGCTGGAATTGCAGCGCGGTCCGGAAGGCGAGGGCGGCTCGCTGGAAGTCTTCGAGTGCCAGGAAGGCATTACCGACGTTGCAGTGAGCCTCTGCGTAACTGGGTCGAGCCTTGACGACGTCCAGGAGTATTTTCAGGCCGGCTTCAGGATCTTCCATTTCCACCAGGACGGCGCCGAGATTGTTGGCGGACTCGATGAAGCCAGGATTGAGAGCCAGTACCTTCCGGTACATCTCGACCGCGGCGGGTCGGTCCTTGCGGTCGCGATAGATGCTACCCAGATTGTTCAGGGCTGGAGCGTAGTTCGGATCGAGCCGAAGGGTGGCCTTCTGGCAGGCCTCTGCCCGATCAAGATCGCCCTTGTGATAGCAGGCAATGCCGAGATTGCTGTGGGCGGCAGGCAATCGAGGATCCAGGCGAACTGCATTTTCCGCGTCGGCAACCGCCTGGTCCAAGCGGCCCAGAAGGCGATTCATTTCGGCCCGGTTGGCGTAAAACTGGGCAATCATGGGGTGATTCTGGATCGCCTTCCCCATATGTTCGACGGCTTGTTCAGTCTGTCCCGCCTCGTGAGCAAGCACGGCCAGGAGTTGCCAGGCGAAAGCGTGGCGCGGCTCAATGCCGAGAATTTGACGGGTGAGGGCTTCAGCTTCAGCACGACGGCCGGCCGCATGATGCTGGTTTGCCAGCATGAACGCTTGATCGACCGTGACCTTGCGTTCGCCTGGCATGAATTCTGTAGTAGTCATTATTGTGGGTTCCCCGCAGCAGCGAATCCGGAATACTAGAGCGTTGATCGTCTTCAACCAATCCCGTGTGTGAAGGTCGATCAACAAAAAAATCGGGGTGCCAGGAGGTCGGATGATTTCTGCACAGATGCTACCCCTGTTCATGGTTGGCCAATTGGCCACCTTGACAGTGGCGGGCGGCATCTCATAGAACTGTGCGGTTACATTTGGGGTACTTGGCCTTACGGAAATTAACGCCCGGCCCCATCTGTTTCGTTCGGGCTCAAGAATTCTTTTCCCAAAAACAAGGGCTTATCATGCGCAAGCATTCCAAACACTCCCTGCGTCTGTCCCTTCTGAGTTATGCGATCGCTGCTGCGGCCAGCGGCGGCGTTGCCCAGAATGCGATGGCGGTGGTGGATCTGTGTGCCGGCCAGACAACAACGTCAGTCAGTACTGTCACCTCCGGCGTTCCCTGCACACTCGATACCTCGGGTGCCACTCTCTCGGTGACTTCCGCCGGTGCGCTTGACAGCGGTGTCGTCGCTACGGCAACCGGTGTTGGCATCAATAATGCCGGTGCCCTTTCCGGGTCCGGGTTGGCCATTCATTACAGCGGCGTGGACAAGACTGGCAGCCTGGTGAACTCCGGAACTGTCTCGGCCGCAGGCACTACAGAAGCTGTAGCCATTCTTGCCGACATGGGCATGTCCGGCGCGTTCAACAACAGTGGGGAAGTGACCGCGAGTGCATCGGGTGCCAGCACCAACGCCTACGCGGCGGGTGTGCACGCTGCCGGCGACCTGACGGGCGGGATGACGAATAGCGGTACGATTTCTGCCGATGCATCGTCCATGGCAAGCACGTACAGCGGCAATGCACATGCGGCCGCAACGGGTGCCTATATTGGCGGGAATATCACGACCAGCGCCATTTCCAATAGCGGAACCATCAGTGGAACGGCCGACGCAACGGCGTACGGCCTCTACGCTCAGGCCAATGCCGATGCTTTCGGCCTCGCGGCTGGCAATGTTTCCGCCGGAATCAGTAATTCAGGCACCATCAGTGCGTCCAGCTCGGCATATGCCGGAGCATCCAGTGGAGCGAGCGCTCATGCGCAGGCGACTGCAATCCAGATCGGCGATCTGACCGGCTCTATAAGCAATAGCGGTGACATTTCCGCCGATAGTACTTCCCACACCAGTAGCTACAATGGTTCCGGGAACGCCGGAGCCACCGGTGTGGCGGTGGGAGGGGATCTTGATGGCGCTGTAGTCAATACCCACTCCATCTCTGCGACGGCTGATGCGAGCGGCTCGTTCTACTCCGGGAGTGTCGACGCATCGGCTTTCGGTATTGACGTCGGTGGCAAGCTTAATGGCAGTGTGGCCAACAGCGGAGTCCTCAGTGCCTCGGCAAATGCGCTGTTAACGGCGCAGTATGGCGGCATGTCGGCTCATGCCACTTCACTCTATGTGTCAGGCGATCTGGCTGGATCGGTCA
>DASSUO010000023.1:0-7453 GCA_035706925.1 Moraxellaceae bacterium | reverse complement strand
GTTCGCATCAGGCTTGCGTGACGACGGTGCACGGTTGCCATTACCGTTCGACGAGCGATTGCCGTCAGCGGGCCGGGGTTTCTGTCCGGCCGGCTTCGGTGTCGGCTTGCCGCCGGCGGGCTTCTGTCCTTGCGGACGCGGCGACGAGCGGCCATTGCCGTTCGCGGCACGATCCCCCGGCTTTTGTCCTGATCCGGCACGCTCGCCGCCGCTCCGGCGGGCGCCTTCCGGACGCGGCGGGCGCTGGCCGCGACGTTGCTGGATGGGTTCCGGCTTGGCATTGGGGTCCGGCTCGAAGCCGGGCACCACCACGCGCGGCAGTTCGCGCTTCATCAGCTTTTCAATGTCGGCGAGCAGCTTGAGTTCATCGACGCACACCAGCGACATGGCCTCGCCTTCGGCGCCGGCGCGACCCGTGCGACCGATGCGGTGCACATAATCTTCCGGCACGTTCGGCAGTTCGTAATTCACCACATGCGGCAGCGCGTCAATGTCGATGCCGCGCGCGGCGATGTCGGTGGCGACGAGCACCTGCAGGCGCCCGGCCTTGAATTCGCCGAGCGCACGTTCTCGCGCGCTCTGGCTCTTGTTGCCATGGATGGGCATGGCACTGATGCCGCCCTTGTCGAGCTGTTCGGCCAGGCGATTGGCGCCGTGCTTGGTACGGGTGAAGACCAGTACCTGGAACCAGTTGCCCTCCTTGATGATTTTCTCGAGCAATTCGCGCTTGCGCTCGCGATCCACCGGATGGATCACCTGGGTCACGAGTTCAGCGGGCGTATTGCGGCGCGCCACTTCGATGGTGACCGGATTTTTGAGGATGGTGTGGGCAAGCGCACGGATGTCGTCCGAGAACGTGGCGGAGAACAGCAGGTTCTGTCGTGCGGCGGGCAGCAGGGGCAGGATGCGGCGGATGTCGCGAATGAAGCCCATGTCGAGCATGCGGTCGGCTTCGTCCAGTACCAGCGTCTCGATGCCGCTCAGGTCGACCGCATTCTGGCCGTGCAGGTCGAGCAGTCGGCCCGGGGTCGCGACCAGGATGTCGACGCGACGATTCAGCTTTTCTTTCTGCGGGTTGATGTTCACGCCGCCGAAGATCACCAGCGACTTGATGTCGAGATACTTGCCGTAGGTGCGAACGGATTCTTCGACCTGTGCCGCCAGTTCACGCGTGGGCGTAAGAATGAGGACGCGGATGCGCGCCTTGCGGTTGGATTTGGCGAAATCGTATTTCGAGAGCCGTTCCAGGATCGGAAGGGTAAAGCCGGCGGTCTTTCCCGTGCCGGTCTGCGCGGCGGCCAGCAGGTCGCGACCCTCCAGCACGGCCGGCACGGCCTGTGTCTGAATGGGGGTGGGGGTCGTATAGCCGCTTTCGTCGATGGCGCGGACGATGGCGGGGGAAAGGCCGAGGGCCAGAAAAGCGTCGGACACGGATAAATACCGGGCAGGGCAGAGAAGGGGCGCGATTATCCGTCCTTGGGAGGACGAGGGACAGTGTTATTGCGGGAAGGGGATGGATGGGGCGCGCCTGCAGGCAGGGCGCCTGGGCTGCAGGGAACGCTCAGTGGTTGAACGGGTGGGCCTGGGCGACTGCTGCCCGGCAGCCGCGGCCGAAGTCGCCCTCGCCGCGGCACTTGGCGTCGGAGGTCAGGTTTTCCTCTACGGCCCAGCGGAAGCCGGCGCCACAGGCATCCTGGCAGTCGGCACCCGGGTGAATGTTCTGTGCGGTCTGCGGCTGCCCCGGAGGGGCGGAGCAGGCGGCCAACAAGAGGGCGTAAAGGGGCAGGGTGCGATGTAGGGGCATGGCCGGCAACCGGAAGAGAGGAGTCAACGGTGCACGTTACGGGGATGCACGGCCAATTGCTGAGGTGCCGGTCACGGCGGGTTCGAGGCATGCGTCACGACTTTCATCGTGAACCGGGTGGTGACTCGCCACTTCAGGTCGCGTGTCGAGGGGTCGCGCCCCTGGTCGACGTCATTCGTCCTTCGGCGCATCCTCCGTCGCACTGTCTGCTTGTCGTCGCACTTCCATGAGGCTGGAGTCCCAGTGCGGGGGGCGGGGCGGCGGAGTGGAAACGCCCGGGCGGGCGCGCAGGTGAGTGGTGAGGATCGACGACCACAGGCCGAGATAGCGATCGTAAAAAGCGGCGGCACTCGGGTGCTGGCCGGTGAGCTGGTAGTCCTCGGCCATGCCGCGCAGCAGCCACTGGGTCAGGATCATGAAGTCCGTGACGTTGTCGGTCGGGCTTGCGGGCTCGAGGTAGTGTTCGGCGGCCGTTTGCGTGGTGTCGTAGCAGGAGGCCCACAGGGTGCGCATGACGCTGGCAAGCTCGGGCTCATGACGACTGGCCACGAGGAGTTCCAGCAGCGCGGTGGTGTGCGGGGTGGCCATGAGGTTGCGCCAGCCGACGGTAATGAGTTTGTGCAGGCGGTCTTCGGAGTCTTCGAGGCTCAGCATGATCTTGCCGAGCTCGATGTAGAAATGACGCACCAGCTTTTCGGCGGCGGCCTCGATGAGGGCCGCCTTGTGGGGGAAGTGGTGCACGGGCGCCCCGCGGCTCACCTGTGCGGTCGCGACGATCTTGCTGACCGTCGTTCCGGCATAACCCTCGGTCACCAGGCACTGAAGGGTGGCGTCGACCAGGCGCTCGCGCATGGCCTCGCTCCGCTCCGCCTGGGTGCGGCGGGACGGTTTGGCTGCAGCGGTGGTGGCGGACTTGGCCATCAAAAACTCCCTCCCCGATATTCCCGATACGCCCCCGCCCGCAGGAGCGGATTCGGCCGCGATTTCCGGACATGGTCATCGTGGCAATTGTTCCGATCGCGGTTGCAGCCGCGCCTGCCGGCCGGGATCGGCCGCAGGCTGGATCGGGCCAATCAAAACAATAGCTTACCGGATTTTGCCGGCGGAGTGGCCGGCAGGCGGTCCGGTCCGGCTTGACACTGCCCCGGGGTGTCTGTTGAATTTAACAAGTTGGACGACCATATTGTAAATATCCCAGTCGCCCGACGTCTTACTTGCTACTGGCCTACCTCCGGAGTCCCCGATGAGCGCTGTACACGTTCCCCCTCCCGTTGCCCCGATGATCCCGCGAACGCTGTTCAACGCGGACCATGAAGCCTTCCGTGCCACGGCGCGCCGCTATTTCGAAACCGAGATCGCTCCGTTTCACGAGAAGTGGGAAGAGCAGCAGCACATCGACCGTCACCTCTGGAACAAGGCCGGCGAACTCGGCCTGCTCTGCTGCACCATGCCGGAGGAATACGGTGGATCCGGTGTGGATCGTCTGTACTCGATGATCCTGATGGAAGAGCAGGCCCGCGTCGGCGACTCCGCCTCCGGCATGTCCCTGCACTCCGACATCGTTGCCAACTACATCCTGAACTTCGGCAGCGAGGCGCAGAAGCAGAACTGGTTGCCGAAGATGGCCTCGGGCGAAGTGGTGGGCGCCATTGCCATGACCGAACCGGGCACCGGCTCCGACCTGCAGTCCATCCGCACCACTGCCGTGGCCGACGGCGACGACTACATCGTCAACGGATCCAAGATCTTCATCACCAACGGCTACCTCTGCGACATGGCCGTGGTGGCAGTGAAGACCGGCGACATCAACGGGGGCGCGCAGAGCGTGTCCCTGCTCATCATGGACGCAAAGACTCCGGGCTTCACCAAGGGCAAGCCCCTGAAGAAGGTCGGCATGAAGGGCCAGGACACCGCCGAGCTCTTCTTCGATAACGTGCGCGTGCCCAAGAGCAACCTGCTCGGCATGGAGGGCATGGGCTTCATCATGCTGATGAAGGAGCTGGCCTGGGAACGCATGATGATTGCAATCATGTGCGCCGCTGGCGCCGAGTTCGCCATCGCCACCACCGTGGACTACGTGAAGCAGCGCAAGGTCTTCGGCAAGCCCGTCAACGCCTACCAGAACACCCGCTTCAAGCTGGCCGAAATGCGCTCGGAAGTGCAGATTGCCCGCGTGTTCGTGGACCGCTGCATGGAGCAGGTGCTAAAGGGAGAGCTCAGCGTCGAAGCGGCTTGTGCGGCCAAGTACTGGGTGTCGGACCTGTTGTCCAAGGTGGTCGACGAGTGTGTGCAGCTGCACGGGGGTTACGGCTTCATGCTGGAGTACCCGATTGCGCGTGCCTATATCGATACGCGTGCCAACCGTATCTATGGCGGTACAAACGAGATCATGAAGGAGCTGATTTCGCGCTCGATCTGAAGTTGGGGTTGAGGTGGGGTTGGAGAGGGGGCGACCGTTGGGTTGCCCCTTTTTTTTGGGGGGGCGGTGACTGGTTGCGGCTGAAGCTGCTCTTGCGGGTGGGGCTATGCTTGGGAAGGCGCTGTGAGCGGGGATCCGGATGACGACCGGCTTTGCCGGGGGCGCAGGATTGTGGTGCAGTCGGTGGTACAAGAATAAGAACAGGTCGTGCCGACGCGTCGCAACGTCCGCGATGGCTGTTGCCGGCCGGAGTGGGTCATGGCAGCCGACGCCGGGAGGCCCGGCCCGGGGCGCGTGTCGGCCATGCAACAGGAGCGGAGCACCAAAGGGGGCAGCATGCAGGATGACATGGCACCCGCATCCACCATTAAGGGTGAGTCCGACCCGGCATCGTCGGGGACGGACGAGCTGCGCCTGGCCAACCGGCGGCTGGAGCAAGTGGTAGCCGAGCTGGAAGCCAGCCGGGCGCGCTATCGCGATCTGTTCAGTCACATGACCGATGCCTTCGGCCTTGGCGAACCTGTTTTCGATGCCGACGGCCGCGCCGTCGATTTCCGCTGGCTCGAAGTCAACGATGCCTTCCTGCGTCAGACCGGACTGACGCGCGACATTCTCAATCGTCCCTTGCGCGAACTTTTTCCCCACATGGAGCAGAAGTGGATCGATCTTCACTGTCGCGTGGCGATGAGCGGCATTCCGGAAAATGTGCAGGACTACAGTGCGGAGATGGATCGCTGGTACGAGGCGTACTGCTATCAGCCTTCGCCCGGTCGCTTTGCCGTCATCGGACGGGACATAACCGAGCGCAAACGGTCTGACGCGGCGATCCGGGAAAACGAGGAAATATTGCGGTCGACCTTCGATCAGGCCGGGGTCGGCATCGTGCATATCGGGCCGGACCGGCGCTTTGTCAGGGTCAACCGCAAGTTCTGCGAGATCGTGGGGCATGACGAGGACGAACTTCTCCGCATGCGCATCACCGACATTACCTATGCGCCGGATGCCCCGACCCGGCCCGAATTCGACTCGCTGATCGCGGGCAAGGGCGGCAGCTATACCCTCCTGCGGCGCTATTTGCGGCCCGACGGTCGCCTCATCACGATGCGCATCACCACATCGCCGACTCACGGTGGCGCGTCCGGGGTGGTGCGTTATGCCACGTCGATCGTGGAGGACATCACGGATCAGGTCACTGCGGAAAGCGCGCTGCGGCGCGAGCGCGCGCAACTGCAGGGCATTCTCGACAATGCGTCGGTGCTGATTTCCATGAAAGACCTTGAAGGCAATGTGCTGGTCGCCAACGACCAGATTTTCCATGTGCTGGATGTGCCGCCACGTGCGCAGTTTGTCGGGCGCAATGTCTTTGACGTGTTCCCGCCCGATGTCGCCAAGGTCCTCTGGGCCAATGACCTGGCAGCGCTGCAGGCCGACGGCCCCGTCCGCTCCGAGGAGATGGTGCGACACAAGGACGGGTCCTGGCACACGTATCTCACGATCAAGTTTCCGGTGCGGGACGCAGCGGACGCCGCGCCGTATGCCATCTGCGCAATTTCCACCGACATCACGGAGCGCAAGCGGCTCGAGATGGAGGTGCAGCAGGCCAATCGTGCACTGGAGACGCGCGTGGCCGAGCGCACCGCCGAGCTCGAAGCGGCCCGCCTTGCGGCCGAGAAGGCGAATCTCGCCAAGAGCGAATTCCTCGCAGTGATGAGTCACGAAATCCGCACCCCGCTGAACGGCGTGATCGGATTCAACAGCCTGCTGCTCGATGGTCCGCTCGGCGAGGACAAGCGACGCTATGCCGAGCTCGCACGTGACTCGGGCGAGACGCTGCTGCAATTGCTCAACGACTTTCTCGATTTCTCCAAGATTGAAGCGGGCCGCCTGGAACTCGAAAACACCGAATTCGATCCGCACCAGGAAGTCTACAATACGCTGGCGCTGCAGATGGCGAATGCGGAGCAGAAAGGACTGGCGCTCTCCCACGAGGTGGTGGCACCGCACCGGTTGCGCGGCGATCCCGGACGCTTGCGGCAGATCCTGCTCAATCTGCTGGGCAATGCAGTGAAGTTTACGGAGAAGGGCGATATCCGCCTGCGCTGCCGTGAGCAGTCACGCAAGGGCGATACGGTATTGCTGGTGTTCGAGGTGAGCGACACGGGCATCGGCATTCCACCGGAGGTGCGCGAGCGCCTGTTCCAGCCCTTCATGCAGGCGGATGCCAGTACCACGCGCCGTTTTGGCGGCACCGGCCTCGGCCTCGCGATCGCACGGCGTCTCGCCGAGGCGATGGGAGGCGCCATCAATTTCGAGAGTACGCCCGGGAAAGGATCGGTCTTCCGTGTCGAATTGCCGTTTGCCCTGCTGGCGAGTGCCGATGAGCCGCTCGTGCGTGACGACATCGAGCCGGCCCGGCGCACGCGCTATGAGGGGCACATCCTCGTTGCCGAGGACAATGCGGTGAGCCAGTTGCTGGTGGCCGAGATGCTGAAGCGTCTGGGGTGCCGGGTCGATGTGGTGGCCAATGGCGAGGACGCCGTGCGTGCGGCAGCGGCCCATGACTATGATCTGGTCTTCATGGATTTCCACATGCCGGTGATGGACGGGCATGAGGCCACGCGGGCGATCCGCCGGCAGGAAAAATCCAGCCGGCATGTGCCTATCATTGCGATGACGGCGGCGGCGCTGCAAGGCGATATCGAGCGCTGCATCCAGGCCGGCATGGATGGCTTCATGTCCAAGCCGATCCGCCTCAAGGAATTGACGCGGATCGTGGGGGACTGGCTGGGCGATCACGGGCCTTTCACGTCGGGCAGCGCGTAAGAAGTTGGACGGTGAGGTTGACCGGGTCGGCTGTCAGACCAGATGGAACCAGGCCAGCGCAAGTCCGACGCCAAGGCCGAACAGGTGCGACTCCCACGAGGTACGGGTGGTGGTGGGCAGTGCACCCCAGAGCAGTCCTGAATACAACAGCAGTAATCCTGCGCTGATCGCAAGCGCAAACCAGTCATTGGCAAGAAAGCCGTGCAGCGTCAGATATCCCAGCAGCGCATAGATCAAACCGCTGGCGCCGAGATGATTGTGTCGGCGCGCCAATAGCCACACCGCCGCTCCCGTCCCCAGTGTCAGCGCCCCGATTACCCACCAGAAGCGTCCGGGCATCAGATGTCCCAGAACGGTCACCAGCACGGTGAGCGGCACAATGTTGGCGAGAAAGTGCGCGAAATCCA
>DASSUO010000022.1:0-8730 GCA_035706925.1 Moraxellaceae bacterium | reverse complement strand
CGAGAGGGCGGGGTCCTGCGGAACCGCCATGTTCCGGGGCGAACGGGTCGTGGTGGAGGATATCGCCACTGATCCGCTGTGGGCCGATTACCGTGAGCTGGCCCTGGGGGCAGGACTCCGTGCCTGCTGGTCGGAGCCCATCCTGAATCCCCGCGGCCAGGTACTGGGCGCATTTGCGTTCTATCACTCCACGCCACAGGCCCCGGTGGCGCGCGATATCGAAGACATCTCCTCGGCGGCCCACCTGGCGGCCATTGCCCTGGAGCGCGAACGGGTGCGTCGCGATCTCGTCGATCTCAACGCCAGCCTGGAAAACGAAGTCGCACGCCGTACCAGCGAGCTGATGCAGGCCAAGGAGCAGGCCGAGGCGGCCAGCCGGGCAAAGAGCGAATTCGTGTCCAACATGAGCCACGAGATCCGTACGCCCATGCACAGCATCATCGGGCTGACACACCTGATGCTGAATACGCCGCTCGATACCCGTCAGCTCGACTACATGGGCAAGATCGGTCAGTCCGCGCAACACCTGCTCGGCATCGTCAATGACATTCTGGATTTCTCCCGCATCGAGGCCGGCCGGCTCGAGATCGAGCAGCGCGATTTCGATCTGGGCGCCGTGCTGCAGGGGCTGGAAAGCCAGCTCGAGGAAGGGGCGCGCCAAAAGGGCTTGTCGCTGGTCATCGACGTGGACGCAGATGTTCCGTCACAGTTGGTGGGCGATCCCCTCCGTCTGGGGCAGGTACTCATCAATCTCGTGGGCAATGCCATCAAATTCAGCGAGCGCGGTGAGGTGCGGGTGGGTATCCGCATGATGGCCAGCAGCGACCGCGAAGTGGTGTTGCGCTTTCAGGTGCGTGACCAGGGAATCGGGATCGCCGACGATGAACTCGGTCGCCTGTTCGAGTCCTTCCAGCAAGCGGACAGCTCCACCACCCGCCGCTTCGGCGGCACGGGCCTGGGCCTTGCGATCAGCCGCAAACTGGTGGAGCTGGCCGGGGGGGCCATTGGTGCCGAGAGCCGGCAGGGGGAGGGAAGCACCTTCTGGTTCACCTTGCCCTTCGGCAGAGGCCAGGTGCTTACGGCCGATGCACCCACGGCGGTGGCCGAGGACATTTTGCGCGGGGCTCGCGTGTTGCTGGTGGAAGACAACGAAGTCAATCAGCTCGTCGCAAGAGAGCTGCTGCAGCACGCCGGCATGCAGGTCACCATTGCCGGCAACGGACTCGAGGCGCTGGTCTGCCTCCGTGAAGAACCGTTCGACTGTGTGTTGATGGACGTGCAGATGCCCGTGCTGGACGGTTTCGAGGCCACCCGGCAGATTCGCGCCACGCCGGGTCTGGAGCACACGCTGATCATTGCCATGACCGCCAACGCCGGTAGCGAAGACCGCGAGCGCTGCCGTGAAGCCGGCATGGACGGCTTCATCACCAAGCCCATCCGGCTGCAGGTCCTCTACAGCGTGCTTGCCGAGGCGCTTTCGCGTCGCGACGCCTTCAGGGGGCGGTAACCAGGAATTTGGCGAAGTGCGCCGATACTTTCGGATAGAGTTCGCGAGGGACTTGGGCGCCGATACGGCGGAGCATCCGCTTGAACAGCGGATGAACCAGTGAAATCACGCCGTCCAGGGTCTTGTTCACGAAAAAATTGAACTTCATGAGGCGCTTGGGCTGGAACACCAGCGGCTCCAGTGCCGCATCCAGCACCTCGATCAACAGCTCGACCCCTTCGTTCAGGTCCTTGGCGCTGCCGTCAGCCAGCTCACGCAGCACGCGCTGTGAGCGGCTGGCCAGGTCGGCGCCCAGCGGGAATACCGTGGAATGCAGGCGTCCCCCTTCCTGGTCCGCCGCATGCGTCAGCTCGTTGAAGTGATTGATGACGGGAATGATGCGTTCGCTGGAGAAGAAGCCGATTACCCAGCCCAGCGAGCTGTGGATCCTGGACTTGATCTCGTCGCCAATGCCGATCGCCTCCTTCATGAGCGGCGAGGGGTGGGTGCGGTTGATTTCGTACAGCAATTCGAAAAAGACGTGATCCAGTACATCGCAGTAGGCATCCGCCAGCAACTGGGCGCCCAGCTTCTTGTCGCCGTCGCCGAGGCGGGTGCGGGCGCGTTCGGTGAGCATGGCCAGGCCATCGGCAATGTGCGAACGCAGGGGTACGGCAATGTACGGAGGCGGAAATTTCATGGGCGGTCCACCGGTCGGGGAATCCGAGGCTAGGTCAGCCGGCGCGCGGCTTCAAGGGCCTGACGGACCGGCTTTGCCGGCCCGTCGACCAATCGACGTTTCTGGCGGTCCGGGGGAGGGGGGCGACCGGCTTCCAGTGCGCTCCCGCTTGAGTGAGCGTTCAAGGCGGCGGATGTGCCGTTGGCGAGCTGATCATTTCCTGAACAGTCGAGGTGGATGCGCAACGTCGGGCGGTGAGGCTTGGGATGGTGCGCGGCATCCTCCATAATCGAGGGAAATCCAGAACCCGAGTTTACCCGTGACCCAGCCGTCCTTGCCCCCCGCACACCCGGCCTTCGAGACCGTCCGTGCCGTCCCGATTCCGTCGCTCAACCTGACGGTGGCCGAATACCGGCACCGCAAGACTGGCGCCATTCATTACCACCTGGCCGCCGACAATTCCGAGAACGTGTTCTGCGTGGCGCTGCGGACCATGCCCATGGATTCCTCCGGCGTCGCCCATATCCTGGAACACACGGCCCTGTGTGGCTCGCAGCGCTTTCCGGTGCGCGATCCGTTCTTCATGATGATCCGGCGTTCGCTGAACTCGTTCATGAATGCAATGACGTCCAGCGACTGGACCGCCTATCCCTTTGCCAGCCCCAACCGCAAGGATTTCGACAACCTGTTGTCGGTGTATCTCGACGCCGTCTTTTTCGCGCGGATCGATCCGCTGGATTTCATGCAGGAAGGCATCCGCGTCGAATTCGAGAAGCCTGACGATCCGCAAAGCCCGCTCGTGTACAAGGGCGTGGTGTTCAACGAGATGAAGGGGGCGATGAGCTCGGTGAATTCCGTGCTCTGGGAGGTGCTGAACAGCCACCTTTTCCCGACCACCACCTATCACTACAACTCGGGTGGAGATCCCGAGCATATCCCTGATCTGAAGTACGACGAGCTGGTCGCCTTTTACAAGGAGCATTACCACCCCAGCAACGCCGTCTTCATGACCTTCGGGGACATCCCGGCCGCGGAGCTTCAGCAAAAGTTCGAGGACCAGGCGCTCAGCTCGTTTGCCGCCCTGCCAGCGCAGATCCGTGGCAAGGACGAGCAGCGCTATGCCGCTCCGGTGGCAGTGACGGAGTCCTATGCCCTTGACGAAGAGGACACGGACGAAAAGACCCATATCGTGATGGGGTGGCTGCTCGGCCACACGGCAAACCTTCGCGAGCGCTTCGATATCGAGCTGCTTTCCGGTGTGTTGCTCGAGAATTCCGCGTCGCCGTTGCGGCATTTCCTGGAGACCACGGAGCTCGGCCATTCACCGTCGTCGCTGCTCGGCGTAGACGATTCCGGTCGCGAACTCACCTTCCTGTGCGGCATCGAGGGGTCCGAACCGGAGCGGGCGCAGGCGCTTGAGCAGGGCGTCCTCGATGTCCTGCGGGAAGTCGCCCGTGACGGCGTTCCGCTGGAGGACGTCGAAGCCGTGCTGCACCAGCTTGAACTGTCTCAGCGCGAAATAGGCGGTGATTCCTACCCGTACGGCCTGCAGCTCATCATGAACGGACTCGGTGCCGTGCTGCACGATGGTGATCCGGTGTCGCTCTGGGACATCGATTCCGTGCTCGCCGACTTGCGTGAGGCCATCCTGGACCCCGGCTATATCCGTGGGCTGGTGCAGCGCTGGCTGCTGGACAATCCGCACCGCGTGCGGGTGACGCTGGAACCCGATACCGCGCTGAGCGCGCAGCGCCGTGACCGCGAAGCCGCACGTCTGGCAGCGATTCGTGCCGCGCTGACGGAGGAGGATGCCGCGCGGATCCGTCGCGAGACCAACGCGCTCGCGGCGCGACAGGCCCAGAAGGATGACCCCGAGCTCCTGCCGCGCGTGGGGCGGGAAGACATTCCTGCCGAATTGCGCGTGGCGCAGGGCAGCGAGGGGCGCATGCGCATGGGGGCCGGTGACGTTCCGCTGGCCATCTATGCACAGGGAACCAACGGGTTGGTCTACGAGCAACTGGTATTCGATCTGCCGGCCCTGACGACCGAAGAGCAGGAGCTGCTGCCGCTGTACACGTCTCTGGTCAGCGAGCTTGGCGCAGGCAACCGTGATTACCTCGAGATGCAGCAGTGGCAGTCCCGCGTGTCGGGCGGCTTGCGCATGAGCTACTCCGTGCGGGGTGACCTGAACGATCCCGGCACCGGTCTTGGTCACCTGATCCTGTCCGGCAAGGCGCTGGAAGGGCAAGCCCATGCCTTCAACGAGCTCATGCGTGTCACGCTCGAGGAACTCCGCTTCGACGAAAGTAACCGTGTGCGCGAGTACGTCGCGCAAATGAAGGCGCGCTGGGAGAACAGCGTAACGGGGCAGGGCCATTCACTGGCCATGCAGGCGGCATCGGCATCGTTCAGCGCCGTGGCGGCGTTCAATCAGCGCGTCGCCGGCCTGCAGGGCATCCGGCGCATCAAGGGTCTGGACGCCGCCCTGGCACAGGATGACGCGCTGGAGGCGTTGCTCGCGCGTCTCGCCGGCTTGCATGCGCGCGTCCTGTCGGCCCCGCGTCGGGTATTGCTCATTGGCGAAGGCGAGCGCCTGCCGGCACTGGAATCGGCGTTGGCCGGCAGCTGGACGGCGTCTGCCTACGCACCGCGGGCCGAACCGTTCCGGTTCGGTGCGGCACCGCGGCCGGACAGCGTGGCCTGGCTTGCCAACACGCAGGTGCAGTTCTGCGCCCGCGCCTATGCCGCGGTTCCGCTGGAACATGCGGATGCGGCACCGCTGATGTTGCTTGGCGGCGTGCTGCGCAATGGCTTTCTCCACGGCGCGATTCGCGAAAAGGGCGGTGCCTATGGGGGGGGAGCCGGCTATGACAGCAATGCCTGCGCGTTCCGCTTCTACTCCTATCGCGATCCGCGTCTGGAAGAAACGCTACGCGACTTCGATGCGAGCGTGCAGTGGCTGCTCAATGAGAAGCACGAGCCGCGTCAGCTGGAAGAGGCGGTACTCGGTGTGATTTCCGACATGGACAAGCCGATGTCGCCTTCGGGTGAGGCACGTGTGGCCTATCACAACCAGTTGTACGGGCGGACGCCCGAGCAGCGTCGGCGCACCCGCGAACGCATCCTCGCGGTAACGCTCGACGATCTGCGACGTGTCGGCGAGCGATACCTCACAACGCAGGCAGTGACGGCCGTCGTGATGCCGGCGTCGCGAGCGAGTGCGGCGGAGGCTCTGGGCCTGCGCGTCGAGAAGCTGTAATGGTGCGAGCGTCTGCCCCCGGTGAGGAAGGCAGACGCTCCTGGCGGCCGTGTTGCTGCAAACGACTCCACTATCCCCGGCTGCCTTTATGGCGGGCCCCTGGCGAATCCAATGACCAAACCCCTTCTGCATTTCGCGCATGCCAACGGTGTTCCGTCTGCTGTCTACGGCAAGATGCTGCACTCACTGGACGATACCTTCCGCTTGCGCATGCTCCCCGTGCTGGGCACCGACCCGCGATATCCGGTCACCGATAACTGGACGCATCTGGTGGAGCAGGTGGCGGACTCCGTTCGTGCCCAGTGCAACGAGCCGGTCGTGGGTGTCGGCCACTCCATGGGAGGCCTGTGTACCTTTATGGCCGCCCACCGTTATCCGGAGCTGTTCCGCGCCGTCGTCATCATGGATCCGCCCGTGATCAACGGTCTGGGGGCCCTGAGCTTCTGGGCCATGAAGTCACTGGGCCTTATCGACCGGGTCACGCCGGCGGGCAAGAGTGCAGGGCGGCGCGAGACGTGGTCTTCGCGCGATGAAGTGCGCGCCAGTCTCGGGCGCAAGAAATTCTTCCAGGCGTTTGATCCCGACTGCTTCGAGGACTACCTGCTGTTCGCGCTCACGGATGATGACCATGGCGTTCGCCTTACGGTGCCTGTGGCCACCGAAGTGGCCATCTTCCGCACGACGCCGCACGATGCCTGGCGGTATCGTCGTCCGCTCAAGGTACCGGGCGTGCTGCTGTCGGGCGCTCAAAGCGAATTCAAGGGCACCGGATTCGCCGAACGACTTGCGCGCCACCATCACCTGTTGCACGAGAACGTAGAGGGGGGACACATGTTCCCGCTGGAGAAGCCGCTGCTGACGGCCAGCACAGTGAAGCGGTGCCTGACACAGGTGGGGGTGCTGTCGTGAAAGTCGTGGAGCGGATGTTCACCAGCAAAGGGCGACGCATCGCGGCGCGCTGCTGGCATGACGAGTCGCTGCCGCCGCTCCTTGCCCTGCACGGATGGCAGGACAATGCCGCGACCTTCGATCGCCTGGCGCCCTTGCTCCCGCAGTTCCATGTTGTGGCCATCGATTTTGCCGGGCATGGCTTCAGCGACTGGCGGCCCGATGACGTGCGTTACCACACAGTGGATCACGTCGATGACGTCCTGGCGGTAGTCACGGAACTCGGGTGGGAGCGCTTCTCGCTGCTGGGGCACTCCATGGGTGCGGGCATCGGCGTTCTGTTTGCCGGTACCTTCCCGGAGCGGATCGAGCGCCTGATGTTGCTCGATGGCATCGGTCCCTGGCCGGGTGCGCCGGAACAGGGGCCGGATCAACTCCGCGAGGCATTGCTCGAGTGGCAATCGTGGTCACCGCGGCCGGAAAAAATCTTTCCCGATTTTGATGCGGCGGTGGCGGCCCGGCAGAAAGGATTCACGCCCTTGTCGGTGGAGGCTGCCCGACTGCTCTGTGGACGCGGCGTGAAGGAAGTGCCGGGTGGATACTCCTGGACGCTGGATCGGCGTGTGCGGCACCAGTCGCCGATGCGCTTTACCGAAGCCCAGGCCCAGGCCTATCTCGCACGCATCGATGCGCCGTTACTGCTGGTGCGTGCAGAGCCTGCCTTCCCGGGCGCAGAAGCGATGTTTGCTGAACGCTGGAAGGTGATCCACAACGGAACCCTGCGCGCCCTGCAGGGCAGTCATCACCTTCATCTCGAAGCGCAGGCGCCGGACGTCGCACGGCTCATCAGCGAGTTTTGCGGCCTCTGACGGCCGGCTGAAAACCGGCTCAGCGCAACAGCGAGAGGAATTCGCTTCGGGTTTGCGGATTGTTGCGGAACTGGCCGAGCATCACCGACGTCTTCATCACCGAATTCTGCTTTTCCACACCGCGCATCATCATGCACATGTGCTGCGCCTCGATGATGACGCCCACGCCCTTGGCCTCGGTCACCGACAGGATGGCGTCGGCGATCTGCTTGGTCATGTTTTCCTGGATCTGCAGGCGACGGGCGAACATGTCGACAATGCGCGCGATCTTCGAGAGACCAATGACCTTGCCCGAGGGCAGGTAGGCCACATGCGCCTTGCCGATGAAGGGCAGCAGGTGGTGTTCGCACAGCGAATACAGTTCGATGTCCTTCACGATGACCATTTCGTCGTTGTCGGAAGGGAAGATGGCTTCGTTGACGATTCCCGCCAGGTCTTCCTGGTAGCCCTTGCACAGGTACTTGAAGGCTTCGGCGGCCCGGTGCGGCGTCTTGTCCAGTCCGGGGCGGGTGAGGTCTTCGCCGATGGCGGTGATGAGGCTGGCGTAGGCGTTATCCATGTTGTCCATGACGGACGCACTCCGGGGCGGGGAAATGGGCCGCAACCCTAGCGGAAAGCAGGGGGGCGGGTAAAGTCAAAGACAGCGCCAGAGGCCGGACGTGGCCCGATCGGGTGCGATCCAGCCGAGTGCGGCCCCACCGGTCGCGCCAGACGGGACGCGGCCCGACCAAATGCGGCCAGGCTATTCCTGCGCGCGCGGCCGTTTGAGCAGCACATAGACAGCGCCGGCGCCGCCGTCCCGCGGCAGGGCGCTGACGAAGGCCAACACCTCCGGCAATTGCCGCAGCCATCCGTTGACGCAGGTCTTGAGCAGTGGCTGGCCGTTCATGAGGCCCTTGCCGTGCACCACCTTCACGACCTGGAGGCCATCCTTCTGCGCTTCGCGGAGCAGGGCCAGCACAGCGTCGCGGGCCTCGTCCACCGAGCAGCCATGAAGGTCGACCGCCGCCTGCCAGTGGGGCTGCCCTTGCCGCAGCTTCTGCAGCACGCGCAACTGTACCCCGTTGCGCGCATAACTCAGCGCCTCCTCGGGGCCGGCCACATGCATCAGTGCTGCCGTGTCGGAGATCGTGGCGCCAGGCGCGTCCTCGGCCACCGCCGCCGCACGCCGACGTAGCGTGGCCTCGTCCGGCTTGCGAATCGCCGCCGGAGGTGGCGTTTCCGCCTCGATCCGCGTCACGCCCCGCGTCGCCTGCGCGAAAAGCGTCTTGTCGTCCACCTCGGGCTCCGGGGCGGACACCGCCGGCGCCACCGGCTTTTTCGGCACCGTTACCGGCGCATCCTTCAGCGCCTTCTTCAGCGCCGTCAGCGCAGGGCTTTTCATGACTCACCAACACCACAATCACAGATTCGCCTATTGTGATCCGCTCCACTCCCCACGCCAACCACCGGTGCCGGTCCGGCGACCCCGACATACCACCGCCTGAAGGCCGGGAGGGGGGAGCCCTTTTGGAAAGAGGGTTGGCTCGCCGGGCACCCCTTTCCAAAA
>DASSUO010000021.1:0-14585 GCA_035706925.1 Moraxellaceae bacterium | reverse complement strand
GCCAATTGGCCGGTTTTTTTATGCGCCGGATTCCGCCCGGAATCACTGCAAAGAATGCCCCCGGCCCCGATGAAAAGCGTCTTTCAGCAGCTCAGAAAAAAAGGGGGAGATTGATCAGGCGAGCGCTGGTGTTCGCGCTCGCCGGGGACCCGTGCCGAAAAACCAGGCTTACAGCACCACCAGATTGTCGCGATGCATGAGTTCCGCATCATCGACATACCCCAACAGGGTCTCGATACGATCGGAGGACTGCCCGGCGATGCGGCTTGCTTCGTCTGCGCTGTAGTTCACAAGGCCGACTGCAATGGTGGCGCCCTGCTCATCGACACAGGCGACCACCTCGCCCCGCTGGAAATTCCCTTCGACGGATTTCACACCAACCGGCAGGAGACTACGTCCGCCCTGCCGTAGCGCCTTTACAGCACCGGCATCAATGACGACGCGACCCGCGTGCTGAAGGTGCGCCGCGAGCCACTGCTTCCGCGCGGCGAGACGATCCTGCTCGGGCAGCAGCAGCGTTCCGACGACCTCAGCCTGCCGCAGCCGCACAAGAATGTTGTCACCACGACCGCTGGCAATCACCGTTGCACAGCCTGACTTGGCCGCGAGGCGGGCAGCGCGGACCTTGGTGATCATGCCGCCCCGCCCCAGCAGTCCGCCCCCACCGGCCATGGCCAGCAGTCGTTCATCCATGGCTTGCACTTCCGGAAGGAGAACGGCATCGGGGTTGTGCCGCGGATCGCGATCGAACATCCCGTCCTGGTCGGTCAGGATCACGAGCGTATCCGCCTCGACCAGATTGGCAACGAGAGCACCCAACGTATCGTTGTCGCCGAAGCGGATTTCATCCGTCGCGACCGTGTCATTTTCATTGATGACAGGCAACACCCTCCACTCGATGAGGGTTCGCAAGGTATTGCGTGCATTGAGATAGCGACGACGGTCCGACAGGTCGTCATGGGTGAGCAGAATTTGCGCGGTTTGCGTTCCATGCTCGCGGAAATGCGACTCGTAGGCCTGCACCAGCCCCATCTGGCCGATGGCCGCACACGCCTGCAATTCATGCACCGCCTCGGGGCGGGCCTTCAACCCCATGCGCACCATGCCCTCGGCCACGGCGCCGGAGGACACGAGAACCAGCTCCACCCCCGACTGCTGGAGAGCGACCATCTGACGTACCCAGCTCGCCATGGCTTCCTGGTCCAGACCCTGGCCATTGGCAGTCAGCAAAGCCGATCCGATCTTCACGACCCAGCGGCGTCCCTGGGCAAGGCGTTGGCGGTTGATTGCGGTCATGGTGTTTTCGGGCAGGCGCGACAGTTGGTTGGTGTGATGCTTGTTGTTTGTTTTTCGCGGCTTACGCCGCTCCTGCAGGTGTGAGGCCTGGGTGTGGCGTTGCAGGGGCCCGGGCGAAACTGGACTTCAGGGACGATACTCGAATTCGACGTCATAGTCGTCCTCGTTCCAGTCGTCGTCGAGTTGCTCGCCGGCCTCCTGCGCTGCGCGGCGCGCGGCCTTGCGCTTTTCGGCAAGCAACCGGATCTTCTCGCGACCTTCTTCCTCCAGCTGGCGGCGCTTTTGCGCCTCCTTCTCGGCAACCTCGGGGCTCTCGGCCTCAAGCTCCTGCTGCTCCTGGATGGCGTCCATCAGCTTGTAGCAGACCGCCTTGGCGTTCTCGCCCGTGAGGCCCGAGGTACGGAACACCGGCCCCTGCCACTCGAGACGTTGCACGATGTCGTCGCACAACTCGTCGCGCATGTCCTCGGGAACCTGGTCGATCTTGTTCAGAATCAGCCAGCGGGGCAGAGACGCGAGAGTCGGAGAAAATTTTTCCAGCTCCGCACTGATTGCCTGCACGTTTTCGGCCGGATCGGAGGCATCAGGCGGCGCAACATCGACCAGATGCAGCAGGAAGCGGGTACGCGCCAGGTGCTTGAGGAAACGGATGCCAAGGCCGGCTCCTTCCGACGCACCCGGAATCAGACCCGGGATGTCTGCCATGACAAAAGAGCGATGGCGATCCACATCCACGACACCGAGGTTGGGCACCAGCGTGGTGAAAGGATAATCGGCTACCTTTGGCTTGGCAGCGGAGACTGACCGGATGAATGTGGATTTGCCGGCATTGGGCAGACCCAACAGGCCAACATCGGCCAGCACCTTGAGCTCAAACCGCAACTGGCGCGCCTCCCCCGGAAAGCCGTTCGTGGTCTTGCGGGGCGCACGGTTCGTCGAGCTCTTGAAATTGATATTGCCCTGGCCGCCGTCACCACCCTTGGCGACGAGGATGCGCTGATGGGCCTCAATGAGGTCACCAAGGACTTCATCGGTATCTTCATTGAGAATGGTGGTGCCTACCGGCACGCGCAGCACGATGTCCTCGGCGCTGCGGCCGGTGCAATTGGCCCCCATGCCGTTCTGGCCACGCTGTGCACGGAACTGTCGGGTATAGCGATAGTCCACCAGCGTGTTGGCATTCGGATCGGCCTCGACCCAGATGCTGCCGCCGCGACCGCCATCACCGCCGTCCGGCCCGCCAAAAGGCACGAATTTTTCACGGCGGAAACTCATGCAGCCATTGCCGCCGGCTCCCGCCTCGACCTTGATTACGGCCTCATCGACAAAACGCATGTTGTTTCCACCTGCTCATTCAAAACGTAGGAGCGGCTTCAGCCGCGAAACCCAGCCCCACCACCGGTGCCATCATTATGGCCTTTCGCCAGCGAAGGTCACGACGAGCGCAGAAAGGCGCCCTGGGGTGACCGGTTGCGGGGGGCACGTGAAGTTGCGGCCGAAGCCGCTCCTGCGGCCCGCATGACCACTGGCGGGGACTGAAAACAAAAAAGCCCCGACCATGCGGGGCTTTTTCAGGGCTTCAGCCAGCTCAGGCCGCGGTTTCCACCACGACGTACTGACGCTGCTGGGGGCCCTTGGTCACGAACTTGACCACGCCATTCGCCGTGGCGAACAGGGTGTGGTCACGGCCGATGCCGACGTTCTCGCCCGGCCAGTACTGGGTGCCGCGCTGACGGATGATGATGCTGCCGGCTTCGATCTGCTGGCCGCCGAACACCTTCACGCCAAGACGCTTGGCCTGTGAGTCGCGACCGTTGCGGGTGGAACCGCCTGCCTTTTTATGTGCCATGTCGGATTACTCCTGAATCTAGTGCTGGGCCAGCGCTCAGGCGCTGATGCCGGTGATCTTCAGTTCGGTGAAGTACTGGCGGTGGCCCGCCTGCTTGCGGTGGTGCTTGCGGCGGCGGAACTTCTGGATGCGCACCTTGTCGTGACGGCCGTGGCCCACGACTTCGGCCTGCACCTTGGCGCCGGCAACGACCGGGGTACCGATCTTGATGTCGGAACCGTTCACCACCATCAGCACGTCTTCGAGGGTGATGGTCTGGCCCGGCTGGGCGTCCAGCAGCTCGACCTTCAGCAGCTCGCCTTCAACCACGCGATGCTGCTTGCCACCGCTCTTGATAACCGCGTACATGTTGCCACTCCCGCTAATAGGATCTACCCGAGGCAATCGCTGCCAGGGGCCTGTTGCACAGGCCGGGCACAAGACGCCCGCCTGCCAGAATCTGCAAGGCGCGCAATTCTAGGGGAAAGCCCTTCGCATCGCAAGCCATCATCCGCAGGAAAAAGCATGCCGCAATCGGGCCCGTTCAGCGTCTGGAGCGTAGCCCCCGAAGGCCCTCTGCTGCTAGGATTCGCGGCCTCCCCCCGGGCTGATGCTGACCCCATGGACTTCAAGAGCATAGTTGCAGTAGTGGCCGACGACTTCGCGGCCGTCGACACCTTCATCCGCAAGAGCCTGGAGTCCCGGGTGCCCCTCGTCAACGAGGTAGGGCACTACATCGTGGCCGGCGGCGGCAAGCGCCTGCGCCCCCTGGTGTGCCTGCTCGCCGCCCGCGCCTGCGGCTATGGCGGCGACCGCCATGTCGACGTCGCAGGCATCATCGAGATGCTGCATACCGCCACCCTCCTTCACGATGACGTGGTGGACGAATCCGGCCTGCGGCGCGGACGCGCCACTGCCAATGCCCGGTGGGACAATCCCACGGCCGTCCTGGTGGGGGACTACCTGATTTCGCGCGCCTTTGCGCTGATGGTGGCCCTGCGTGACCCGGCCGTAATGGACATCATGTCCGCCGGCACCGTGGTCATTGCCGAAGGGGAAGTCCTGCAACTCATCAACCAGCGTGACCCGGACACCACCGAGGAGCGCTACCTGCAGGTCATTTACGGAAAGACCGCCAAGCTGTTCGAGGTGGCCGGCGAAACGGGTGCCAGCCTCGGCAATCGCGACCACCAGACGGCCTGCGCCACATTCGCCCGCCATCTGGGTGCCGCCTTCCAGATCATCGACGACGTTCTCGACTACACGAGCTCCGCCGACGTCATGGGCAAGAACGTGGGCGACGACCTCGCCGAGGGCAAACCCACCCTTCCCCTCATCCAGGCCATCAAGACCGCTCCGGCGGCCGACGCGGAGCTCATCCGGCAGGCCATCCGCACCGGCGGCCTGGATCACCTGCAGGACATCATCGCCATCGTTCAGCGCTGTGGCGCCCTGGAGTACACACGGCAGCGCGCCCGACAGGAGTCGGATCTGGCCCTGGCGGCACTGGCCGGGCTACCGGACTCACCGTACAAGGCGGCGCTGGCCGACCTTACGCGTCTCGCCCTGCAACGCGATTGCTGACTGCGGCACCGCATCCGGTACCGTGACCTCGCATGGAATGCGAAAAGCGGAATCGAAATGTGATCCGGTGCTTCCCCTTCCGCGTCCATTTCTATAGAATGCGCGCCTCGCCACCCGCAAGCGGGTCGTGCGAAATGTCGGGGTGTAGCTTAGCTTGGTAGAGCGCTACGTTCGGGACGTAGAGGCCGGAGGTTCAAATCCTCTCACCCCGACCAATCATTCAGAAAAAAGGCCGCGCAGTGCGCGGCCTTTTTCATTTGCGGCCTTCTGACTGCGCTATCGCGCTGACCTGGTTCCACGTTCGCCTTGCAGGCGATGGTGGACGACGGATGGGGGCGAGCAACAGTTGCCCGCCCCCGCGTCCTCCTCAGAGGCTTTCCTGGAGCTGCTGCAGAATCGCGGGGTTCTCCAGCGTGGACACGTCTTGCGTGATGACCTCACCACGGGCGATGGACCGCAGGAGACGACGCATGATCTTGCCCGAGCGGGTCTTCGGCAGGTTGTCGCCGTAGCGGATGTCTTCCGGCTTGGCGATTGCACCGATTTCCTTGGCCACCCACTCACGCAACTCGGCCGTCACCAGCTTGGCGTCCTTTCCGGCGGGACGCGGGCCTTTCAGCACCACGAACGCCACGATGGCTTCGCCCTTCAATGCGTCGGGACGACCGACGACCGCGGCCTCGGCGACCAAAGGATTGGCCACCAGTGCGGACTCGATTTCCATGGTACCGAGGCGATGGCCCGACACGTTCAACACGTCGTCGATGCGTCCCATGATCCAGACGTAGCCATCATTGTCGCGATGGGCCGAATCGCCGGCCAGATAATATTTGCCGTGATACTCCTCAGGGAAATACGACTTCTTGAAGCGGTCGGGATCGCCCCAGAGGGTGCGTACCTGCGAGGGGAAGGGACGCTTGATGACGAGGAAGCCCCCCTTGCCCTTCTCTACCGAAACGCCGGTTTCGTCGACAATGTCGACCATGATGCCCGGCAAGGGCAATGTGCATGAACCAGGCTTGGTGGCGACTGCACCCGGCAGCGGCGCAATCATGTGTGAACCGGTTTCAGTTTGCCACCAGGTATCCACGATGGGGCAGCGTCCACCACCAACCACTTCGTGGTACCACATCCAGGCTTCGGGATTAATGGGTTCGCCCACGGTGCCGAGCAGGCGCAACGACGACAGGTCGTGACGCTTCGGCAGGTCGCCACCCAGCTTGATCAGCGAGCGGATCGCCGTCGGGGCGGTGTAGAACGTGGTAACCCGGTGTCGCTCGATCATCTGCCAGAAGCGGCCAGCATCGGGATACGTCGGGATGCCCTCGAAGATCACCTGCGTACCGCCGACCGCCAGCGGGCCGTAAGCAACGTAGGAGTGGCCGGTGATCCAGCCCACATCGGCAGTACACCAGAAGATGTCGTCCGGTTTGTAGTCGAACACCCACTTCATCGAGCTGACGGCGCCCAGCAAATAGCCGGCGCTGGAATGCTGCACACCCTTCGGCTTTCCGGTGGAGCCGGACGTATAGAGGATGAAAAGAGGATCATCCGCACTCACCCACGTCGGCTCGCAATACTCCGGCTTGTTTGCGGTGAGCTCATGCCACCAGAGGTCGCGACCGCGCTGCCATTCGATCGGTGCATCTTCTTCCGCTGCACGCTGGAATACCACGACGCGCTCGAGGGAGGTGCAGCCCCCCAATGCAATCGCCTCGTCCGCCATGGTCTTCAGCGGCACTATCTTTCCGCCACGGATGCTGGCGTTTGCCGTGACGAGGATCTTCGCCCCCGCATCGATGATGCGCTCGTTCAGGCTCTTCGAGGAAAAGCCACCGAACACCACGGAGTGGATAGCACCGATGCGCGCACAGGCCTGCATCGCCACGACGGCCTCGATGCTCATCGGCATGTAGATAACGACACGATCACCCTTGGTGACGCCGAGGGACTTCAGGCCGTTGGCAAACTGCCCGACCAGGCGGGAAAGCTCCGCATACGTCGCGCGACGTACGGTGCCATTGTCAGACTCGAAAATGATGGCGATCTTGTGCGCCAGCTCGGGCAGGTGCCGGTCAATGCAGTTATAGGAAACGTTCAGCTCGCCATCCTGGAACCAGCGATAAAACGGCGCATCCGACTCATCCAGCACGCGGGAAAACGGTTTGTGCCAGCTCAGGTTCTCGCGCGCGAGGCGGCCCCAGAAGCCTTCGTAGTCAGCGGCCGCTTCGGCACAAAGGGCGTCGTAGGCCTCGCGCCCGCTCACCAGCGCCTTGCGCTGGAATTCATCGGAGGGCGGGAACACCCGGCTTTCGGTGAGGATGGAATCAATGGTGCTCATTACGTCTCTCCTTGTTGTCGGTCCCTGCTTTCCCGGACCGGTCGGCCGCCGCTGCCAGGCGGCACCTCAATTCAGTGTTCTTGTGCCTTCGCCGCACCGATACCGGTGTTCTGGCGCACGTACAGCTCTTCCCACAGGGCGTCGGCCCGCTCGTCGCGCCGCCACAGCAGCGAGCCCAGGAACACCGCCAGAAAGCCCAGCGGAATGGAGATGATGCCGGGATTCTTGAGCGGGATCAGCGGCTTCTCCAGCCCCACCAGCGAAGATGTGTGGCCGGCGGTTTTCTGCAGGTCTTCTTCGGCCTTTTTCACGTCCTTGTCGAGCTTCGCGATGAGCTTCCCGACTTTCTTCCGGGCATCGGCGCTGTCCGCGGCCATCAGCTTTTCCTGCAACGCCGCCTGTTTGGCCGGGGCCTCAGCCAGCAGGTGGGTGGCGTCGGCGCGAACCTTGAGCGGATAGGTCATGTTGGGCGATACCAGCACAAGGCCAATGGCGGTGACGGTACCCACCACCATTCCAGCGATGATGCCCCCGGTATTGCAGCGGCGCCAGTACAGCGTCAGCACGATGCAGGGCAGATTGGCCGAGGCGGCCACGGCAAAGGCCAGCCCGACCAGGTGTGCCACGTTCTGTCCTTTGGCTGCAATGCCGATGGCAATGGCCATCGCGCCTACAAGTACCGTTGCAAGGCGTGCTGCCTTGACTTGCTCTGCCGCCGAGACATGCCCTTCGCGGATCACGCCAACGTAAATGTCATGCGCCATGGCGGAGGCAGCGGCCAGCACCAGACCGGCGACGACCGCCACGATGGTGGCAAAGGCGACGGCGGCCACGAAAGCCAGGAAAAGATTGCCGAGCATGGAATCGGCGCCGCCCCCCAGGAACTGGGCCAGCAGCGGGGCGGCCATGTTGCCGCCCTTGTCGATGAGGGAAATGTCGCCTGCGCCGACATGGATGGCCGCACCCAGGCCGAGGAACAGCGTCAGCACATAGAAGCCACCAATGATCCCCATGGCCCAGATCACGGACTTGCGCGCCTCCCGGGCTGTGGGCACGGTGAAAAAACGCATCAGGATGTGCGGAAGACCGGCCGTTCCCAGCACGAGGGCGAGGCCCAGCGAGATCTGGTCCAGCGGGTCCTTCAGGTACAGGCCGGGCTCCAGGAAACGCTGACCCAGCTCGGCGGGCGTCATGCTGGCGGCGGCGTCGCCCACCAGTCTGGCCACCTGGGCCTGGATCTTGGGATCGGCCACCACAGTGCCCAGGAAGCCCGGCAGCGAGAAGCCGTAAGGTGCCCACACCAATGTCACCAGCACGAGCGAGGCGATCACCAGAAGGATGGCTTTGATGATTTGCACCCAGGTCGTCGCCACCATGCCACCGAACAACACATAGGCAAGCATCAGGATGCCTACCACCAGCACGGACACCTCATAGTCGATGCCGATCAGTGTCTTTACGAGCACGCCGCCGCCCACCATTTGCGCCGTCAGGTAGATGGTCGACACCGTGATGACGGAAAGCGCACCGGCGACGCGGGTCTTCTTCGGATCATTGCGGTACGCCAGGATGTCCGCCAGCGTGTATTTGCCAATGTTGCGGCAGGGCTCGGCGATCACGAGCAGCACCGTGATGTAGGCCATGAGGAAGCCCACGGAATACATGAAGCCGTCGAAGCCATAGAGGGATATCAAGCCGGCGATGCCGAGGAAGGAAGCCGCCGACAGGTAATCACCTGCAATCGCCCAGCCGTTCTGCAGGCCGGAAATGCCGCCGCCAGCCGTGTAGAAGTCGTGAGCCGAGCTCACCCGCTTGGCGGCAAGATAAGTCACGTACATCGTCATGGCGATGATGCCGCCAAACACCAGGAAGGTCAGGAAACGGAACTCGGGGGCGACAGCACCGGCGTCTTGCGCCCATGCAAGCACCGGCGCGAAGGCCAGGAGAGAAAGGAGACGCTTAGACATTTTTCTGCTTCCTCACGGATTCAACGATCTCTGCGGCCAGCACATCGAACGCGCGACCGGCACGCCGCGAATAGATGACCGCAACGCTCCAGGCCACCACAAACTCGGACAGGGCAAACAGCAACCCCACATTCAGCGGTCCCCACACAGGCCTGCGGAACAGGCCTGGCGTATAGGCGGCCCCCAGCGGCAGCAAGAAGTAATAGATCAGGGAGAAGGCCATCAGCCCCCACAGGAACCGGCTCTTGCGCCGATGCAGTTCAACGAAGCGGGGGTCCGCGGCAACCGCGTACCAGTCGATATTTTCAGGGTTCATGATCACTGATCCTTTGTGATGGGGTGACGGGCAATGCGGCTACTCAACCCCGCACGGTCGCCAGCATGTCGACCGTGGCCAACATCGATCGTTGGCGGTAGACACTGCTGGTCGCTGGCGTACGACCCAGGCGCGGTGTGCCGGGGCGGCTGCGGTGCTACCCGGCGCCGCACAGGGAAAGAGGCTTTCCGTCCATGGTCGAACTGATGCCGGCGCCCCTTCAAGGAGCCCCGCTCAGTTCACTGCAACATGTTTCAGGCGTCGGCTTTCGGCTTTCGGCTTTCGGCTTTCGGCTTTCGGCTTTCGGGAGAGTAGCTCAGGACTCTACAGGGTGGTTCCAGCGCCACATTTCGAACCCCCCGTCGAGGCTGTACACCTCCTGGAAGCCGCGGGTAGCCAGCCAGGCAGCAGCGCCCTGACTGGAGTGACCGTGGTAGCAGCAGACGAGTACCGGGCGATGCTTGTCATGGATTTCGACAAACTCCGCGGAGGACGAACCATCGAGCCGGACGGCTCCGGGAATATGGCCTGCGCGATACGCATGCTCATCGCGCACGTCCACGATCACGGGATCCTTTTCGCTGATGAGGCGCGACGCGTCTTCTGCCGAAATGCGCTGCCAGCTCATGCCCCCTCCCCTGTCGACGACGTCCCACCCTGGTCCGGCCCGGAGACGGGCTCTCCAGCGGGCGCACGCTCACTGCCGCCACCGCTTTGTGCGTTGCGCGGCGCGCGACCGCTGCGCTCACCCCGGCCACCGCGCCCACGATCACCACGCCGACCGCGATCGCGGCCACCGTGTCCTTCGTGCCCTTCGTTCTCTTCACGCTCGCCGCTACGCTCGCCGCGAACTGGAGGAATCGGCGCCAGCAGCTCGTCCGCCGGATACACGCCCGGCAGTTTGCGTCCAATTGCCTCTTCAAGCTTGGGAATCATGAAGGCGTCGTCTTCACAGGCGAAGCTGATGCTGGTACCCGAAGCACCGGCCCGCCCGGTACGCCCGATGCGGTGCACGTAGTCGTCGGTCTGCTCCGGTAGCGTGAAATTCACCACGTGGCTGACACCATCAATATGAATACCCCGCCCGGCCACGTCCGTGGCCACCAGCACCTTGATGCGACCCTCGCGGAAGTTTTCCAGCGTCTTGATGCGCTTGTCCTGAGGCACATCGCCAGAAAGCAGTGCGCAGGAAATTCGGTGGTCACGCAGCATGTCGGCGAGGCGCCGGGTCTGGTCACGACGATTCGCGAAGACCATGACCCGCTCCAGATTGTTCTGGGTGATCAGGTTGTACAGAAGCTTGTATTTGTCCTCGGTCGTGGTGATGTAGACGATCTGGTCCACCGATTCCGTCGTCACGGTTTCCGGCTCGATCTCCACTTTGACCGCCCGGTATGTCCATTGCTCGGACAGATTGATCACATCCTGGGTGAAGGTCGCAGAGAACAGCAGGGTCTGGCGGCTGACCTTGGGCGGCGTCATGCGCACGATGCGTTTCACATCAGGAATGAACCCCATGTCCAGCATGCGGTCGGCCTCGTCGATGACCAGAATCTCCACGCGATCCAGAAAGAGATCCTGCTTGCTCGCAAAATCAAGCAAACGACCCGGCGTGGCCACCACGATGTCGACAAAATCCTCGGTAAGCTGGCGACGCTGCTTGTCGTAGTCCATGCCTCCGAGCACCGTCACGATCTTGAGGTCGGTGTATTTGGCCAGCGCCTGTGCATCCTTCGCAATCTGCATGGCCAGCTCGCGGGTGGGCGCAAGAATGAGCGCACGTGGCTCACCGGTATAACGCTCTTCATCCGGGGGATTTTTCAGCAGATCGGCCAGAATGGTCAGCAGGAATGCCGCCGTCTTGCCCGTGCCGGTCTGGGCACGGCCGATGGCGTCATGACCGCCGAGCGTGAACTTGAGAACGCGCTGCTGAATGGGAGTGCAATACTGAAAGCCGAGATCAGCAATGGCGTGCAGCACCGGCACTGGCACGCGGAGGTCAGTGAAGCGCAACTTGCCCTCTTCGGCAGGAATGTCCCAGCCAGCGGGTGTCCAGCCAGTGGGGTCGTCATTGAATCGGTCGTACGGAATTTTGCTCACAAAAAAAGGACTCTCGGTTGAAAGGGTCGGCCACCGACACGGCATGCCGCCAGAAAAGGGGAAAGACGCCACAGCCTCCCTTCCGCCGCGTGCCACCGGTACGATGCCGCTTGCGCAAAGCGGTCGACTGCCATGGCCAGCAGGCTGAAAGACAGGAGGGAATCGTGGCGCAGCGACTCAGTACTCCTTCACGAAGCGAGCGCGATCAAGACGCAGTCGGGGATAATACACCCCGTCACTTGCGCGCCTGCCGCATCCGACCACCATGGTGATGATTCCGTCGTCGGGCAGATCCAGCAGCTTCCGCACACGCCGGTCATCAAACCCTTCCATGGGGCAGGTGTCAAAACCATGGGCTCGCATGGCCAACATGAAGTTTTCGGCCGCCAATGCCGTGGACTTCACGGCCCACACGCGCATGTCAGCTGCCGAAAAGGGGCCTCGGGGAACCGGCCGGGTCAATCCCGCAAGGGTCGCTGCCAGGCGCTTGCCCATGCCGACGACGTTCAGCGGCCCCTGCAAATAATAGATTCTGGCCAGCCGGCGGTAGTAATTATCGACAATCCGGGGAATGGTTTCTTCCGGCCATTGCGCGATGACTTGCTCACAGTGCTCGCGCCAGGTGTCCGTGCGGGCAACAATCACGACCATCACCTGCGCCGTCCTGGCCGCATTCTGGCCCAGGCAGGCAGCCGCCATGCGCTTGCGTAGCGCCGGCGTTTTTACCACATGGAATTCCCATGGCTGCAAGTTGGATGAATTGGGTGCCAGCAGGGCGAGATCCAGACAGTCGTCCAGAACGTCATCGGGAATCGGCGTTTCATCGAAGCGGCGGACGGACCGCCGGGTCAGAACAACCTTGCGGAACTCTTCGACATCGATGGCCGGCGGGAGCGGTTCCCGATGCCGCTTTTTCCGGGAGGGCTCCGCTCCTGTGGCTGACATTGCACTGCCTCCGTCAATTGCTGTATCGGGCAAACTGGTCACAGTGGTTGCACGTCCTCGGCCTGCAATCCCTTCTCACCCTTCATGACGACGAATTCCACCCGTTGCCCTTCTCGCAGGGTACGGTGCCCCTCGCCGCGGATGGAGCGGTAATGAACGAAGACATCGTCGCCCTGCTCGCGGGTGATGAATCCGAATCCCTTGGTGGCATTGAACCATTTCACCCGCCCCTGCTCGCGCGGCCCCTTTACCCGGGCTGGCAAGGGGGGCAGTGCCATGATCAGCATGACGAGTGCCGGACCGAAGACACAGGTCACGATCGGCAACCAGAACAGGAGGCGGCCAGGAAGGTTGGGCGTCATGTACAGCTCGGTGGCCGTAACGAGCGCTCCGCCCAGCACATAGAGGGTCAGTGCCAGATGCACGGTCTTGCGCCGCTTCAGGTTCTGCGCACACCAGATGAAAAGGGGGGCCGCCGCCAGGTTGGCCATGCCGAGAAGACGCACGAAATAGGCCGGCACGACCGCCTTCTCGATGGGGAAGGGCATGGCGGCATACCAGGACGAGGGAGCCAGGAGCATGAGCACGCCATTGCTGGCAAACCCCAGTGCCAGGACGCAATAAAGCAGAATGATGATGTGTTTCTTTTTCATGTAGTAATCCTTGTCGGTTCCATGGCCTCCGGGTGCTGGCTGCGCTGGAGAGCCACAAATACGGCGGAATCCTTGACCGTGTCGCTATAGCCGCCCAAGCTTACGCATTAAGAACACCAGTTTCCATCGGGCCCGCTCTCCATGCCCCCGCGTACATGGCGCCGGATATCCCGGCTGGCCGACCTCCCCGATCCGGATGTCTTCTACGACAGCGGCAATCCGTTCGTGACGCCCGCCTTCCTGCTCGCCCTGGAAGACTCGGGAGCCGTCGGAGCCGGAACGACATGGACGCCTTGCCACCTCCTGTTTCTCGACGGAGAGCAACCGGCCGCCCTTCTCCCCCTCTACCGCAAATCTGACTCCCGTGGCGAATACGTCTTTGACCATGGGTGGGCAGCGGCCTACCGGCGACACGGACTCGCCTACTATCCCAAGCTCGTTACCGCTGTTCCGTTCACGCCGGTACCAGGTCCCCGCCTGCTGCTGGCAAGAGGGGCGCGTGCCGCTGACTGGATTCCCTTCGTGCTCGACGCGATCCGCTGCGAATGCGATACGCAGTCGGTCTCCGGATGGCACGGACTGTTTGTCGAGGAAGAATGGCTGGCTCCCGCTCAGCACCTGGGCTTTGCGCAGCGGCAGGGTTGCCGCTTCCACTGGAGCAACCCGGGCTATTCGTCCTTTGACGATTTCCTGGCCGCGCTCACCAGCAAAAAGCGCAAGGACATCCGCCGGGAGCGCCGCTTGCTGACCGAGGCCGGCGTCCGGTGCGAAGTTCGTACGGGCCGTTCCATCACCAAAGACGACTGGGACTTTTTTCATGCCTGCTACGCGCAAACCTACTTTGAGCACGGACAAACACCCTACCTCAACCGCGAATTCTTCACCGCAATTGCCCGAACGCTGCCGGAACAGACCAGTCTGGTAATTGCCAGTGACGGCAACGGACCGATGGCCAGTGCGCTTTTTTTCCATCAGGGTGATTCTCTCTTTGGCCGCTACTGGGGATGTCTGCGCCGGGCGACCGCCCTGCATTTCGAGGTGTGCTACTACCAGGGCATCGAACTTTGCCTGCGACTTGGCCTGCGGGACTTTGACCCGGGGACACAGGGCGAACACAAAGTTCTGCGCGGATTCGCTCCCCGTCCGACCTACTCTTTACATTGGGTGCGGGAACCGGCCTTCCAGTCAGCGATCGAAGACTTTGTCCGGGAAGAAGCGCGGGAAATGGAGCGTTACCGGCAGGCCGCCGATGACGCGCTGCCCTACCGCCGGCATGATCAGGATTGACAGGGCAGGAGTTGGGAACGGCCAGGCCGCCAATCATCTACAGGAGGAAGAAAAAGACGTCAGACATGGCCGCACGCGGCCTGCACTATCGCTGCGCCGGAGCCGGGGAAGACACAAAGAGGGTGGCGTAGCGAACCGGGAGTCCTGCCGCACGAATTTGCGGCCGCCCCTTCCCTTTGGAGACGCCTGCAGTCTGCCGAAAAACAAAGCCCCGCATTCGCGGGGCTTTGTCAGTCGTTCAGTCGATCGGCTGAACGTCTTCAGCCTG
>DASSUO010000020.1:0-11011 GCA_035706925.1 Moraxellaceae bacterium | reverse complement strand
AGCGGCCGACGATGTTCTCGCGCCGGGTCATCGTCGCCTGCAGATAGGCGTTGCTCGCCGCGAGAATGATGAGCTCAGGGGACAGAGCGAGATAAAGACCCGGAGCGGAATCGAACAATACCTGGTAGTCCGGTCGGTTCGCTCCTGCGTCCACCATGCCCTGCCCCTTGCTGATTCCCGCCCCTTGGAAGGTTGTAGAACCTCCAGGCGCGCCATTCCGAGAACGGCGTTTCATTTTCGGGTTACAGCAAGTTATCAGGGACGCGGAGATACTCTGCAACATCTCCGAGGAGGTAGACGGAATACCCCCGACGGGAGATCGTGCGGGTAGCCGCCTCAGTCAGCGCGGCGCCACTTGATGCCTTCGCGCGAGAACTCGACCACGATGCCGCGGGCCTGGAGCTGCTCGCGCAGGGCATCGGAACGGGCATAGTCTTTTGCGGCCCGCGCCGCCGCGATGTCGGCGATGATGGCGTCAACCTCGGCCGCCACCGTGTCATCGACACTGCCCTGCCGGAACCGGTCCGGGTCCTGCTGCAGCAGGCCCAGGACACCGCCCAGCTCTTTCAGCAACCGGGCAAAGCGGGCACCTTCGGCCTTTTGACCAGTCTTCTCCAGACGATTGGCTTCACGCGCGATCTCGAACAGCACGGCCAGTGCTTCCGGCGTATTGAAGTCGTCGTCCATTGCCGACCGGAAGCGTGCGCGAAACTCCTCTGCATTGTCAGGCGCATCGACTCCTTCAAGACTGAAGCCCGCCAAGGTGGCGTAAAAACGCTCCAGTGAGGCGCGCGCACTGTCCAGGGCATCGCTCGAATAGTTCAGCGGGCTGCGGTAATGGCTGGCCACGATGAAATAACGCAGGACCTCCGGCGCATAGTGCTTCAGCACGTCGCGGATGGTGAAGAAGTTGCCGAGTGACTTGGACATCTTCTCGTCATTGACCTGCACAAAGCCCACATGCATCCAGGTATTGACGTACTTCTCGCCGGTTGCGCCTTCGCTTTGGGCGATTTCGTTCTCGTGGTGCGGAAATTGAAGGTCACCGCCGCCGCCATGAATGTCGAAATGATTGCCGAGACAGCAGGTGCTCATGGCCGAGCATTCGATGTGCCAACCGGGACGTCCCGGTCCCCAAGGCGACTCCCATGACGGCTCGCCGGGTTTGGCGGCCTTCCAGAGGACGAAGTCGAGCGGATCGGTCTTGATCTCGTCGATCGCAACGCGGGCACCGGCCTGCAGGTCCTCGAGATTGCGCTTGCTGAGGCGGCCGTAAGACGGGAAGGAAGACACGTCGTAGTAGACATCACCGTTGCTGGCGGCGTAGGCATGTCCCTTCAGGATGAGCTGCTCCACCATGGCGATGATTTCGGCGACGTATTCCGTGGCCTTGGGTTCAACGTCGGGACGGATCACCGCGAGGGCATCGGCATCCTCGTTCATGGCGGCGATGAAGCGCTCGGTCAGCGCATGGAAATCTTCGCCGTTCTCGTTCGCACGACGAATGATCTTGTCATCAATGTCCGTGATGTTCCGGACGTGAGTGACCCTGTAGCCCGACTCGCGCAGCCAGCGCGTGACCACGTCGAAGGACACCAGCACCCGGGCATGCCCGATGTGGCAGAAGTCGTACACGGTCATGCCGCAGACATACATGCGCACTTCGCCGGGATGCAGGGGGCTGAAGACTTCCTTCTTTTTGCTTTCGCTGTTGTGGATGACGAGCATGGTCAAGGATTCACTGGCGGTATCGTTCAGGGTGCCGCCCCGCCTTCTTCATGCGGGGCAGGCGGGAATGCTGCAGGCGCCGGCACAGGGTGCCCGGTCGCCTGCCATGGTCAGGCGCCGGGCTTCCAGGAGTCGCGCAGGCCGACCGTCAGGTTGAAAACGGGCTTTCCGGGCTGGCTGTCGCGCAGGTCGGCACAGAAGTAACCCTCGCGCTCGAACTGGAAGCGGTCTTCCGGCTGTGCGGATGCCAGCGAGGGCTCCACCACGGCCTGCACCACGGTCAGTGCGGCAGGATTGATGAAGGTCTTGAAGTCCACATCACCACGGTCGGGAGCGGCATCGGTGAAGAGACGGTCGTAAAGCCGCACCTCACAGGGCAGTCCATGGCTGGCCGACACCCAGTGCACCACGCCCTTCACCTTGCGGTCTTCAGGGTTCTTGCCGAAGGTGTCGAGGTCACAGGAGCAGCGCAGCTCGATGACGGCACCCGCGGCATCCTTGACCACTTCATCGCACTTGATGATGTAGGCATTGCGCAGGCGCACTTCGCCCCCCGGAATCAGGCGCTTGTAGCCCTTGGGCGGCACTTCCTCGAAGTCGGCACGGTCGATGTAGAGCTCGCGCGTAAAGGGAATCGTGCGCTCGCCCATGTCGGGAAGATTGGGGTGACGTGCGGCCTCGATGTCCTTCACCTCCCCATCCGGGAAATTCGTCAGCACCACCTTGAGCGGACGCAGCACGGCCATGGCGCGCGGTGCGGTGTTTTCGAGATGCTCGCGCACGCAGAATTCCAGCATGCCGACATCCACTACACCGTCGCTCTTGGTGACACCGACACGCGAGCAGAAATCACGCAGGGACTCCGGCGAATAGCCGCGACGGCGCATTCCCGAGATGGTGGGCATGCGCGGATCGTCCCAGCCGCTCACGAGGCCCTCGTCGACCAGTTGCTTGAGCTTCCGCTTGCTCGTCACCGTGTAATTGACATTGAGGCGGGAGAACTCGATCTGCTGGGGGTGCGGCAGGACGGTGCCGGCATCGGCCCGGGCACCGACCTTGCTCCAGATGTCGACCACGCTTTTCGGCTGCGGCAGCACATCGGCAAGGGCGTCGAGCAGCCAGTCGTAGAACGGGCGGTGGTCTTCGAATTCCAGGGTGCAGAGGGAGTGGGTAATGAACTCCAGCGCATCGGAAATGGGATGCGTGTAGTCGTACATGGGATAGATGCACCACTTGTCGCCGGACTGGTGGTGGTGCATGTGCTTGATGCGATACAGCGCGGGATCACGCAGGTTGATGTTGCCCGAGCCCATGTCGATCTTTGCGCGCAGCACGCAGCTGCCGTCCGCGAATTCGCCCCGGCGCATCTTTGCGAAGAGCTCGAGGTTCTCTTCCACGCTGCGGTCGCGGTAGGGAGAGTTCTTGCCGGGTTCCGAGAGCGAGCCGCGGTTCTGGCGCATCTCTTCGGCGCTCTGTGAGTCGACATAGGCCTTGCCGCGCTTGATGAGCTCCACGGCATAGTCGTGCAGGACGTCGAAATAGTCGGAGGCATAACGCACCGGACCCGCCCAGTCGAAGCCCAGCCACTTCACGTCACGCTGGATGGCGTCGATGTATTCCTGCGACTCTTTTTCGGGATTGGTATCGTCGAAGCGCAGGTTGCAGTCGCCGTCGGCTTCCACCGCGATACCGAAATTGAGGCAGATGGATTTGGCGTGACCGATGTGCAGGTAGCCGTTGGGCTCCGGCGGGAAGCGGGTGATGGAGCGCGCATGCTTGCCGGATTCGAGGTCGGCGGCGACCTGGGCACGGATGAAGTCTTTGGGTTCGATCATGTCGGAAAAAAGCGCCTGGCTGTTCCTGGAGCCACGTACATGACAGGGGGGGATACCGGGCCTATGATACGGGCCCGTCCCGCCCGGGCGGACGCGGGAAAGCAGAGAGTCTACCTGCGCATCCCCTCCCCCTCAACCGGCATTCAGTCGCAAAGCGTCTGATTTACAAGGAAATATCCTCATGGCTACCGTTGCTCTGAACACCAACAAGGGTCGTATCGTCCTCGAACTGGACGGCGTCAAGGCGCCCAAGACCACGGCCAACTTCGTTGCCTATGTGAAGTCCGGCCACTACAACGGCACCATTTTCCACCGCGTCATCGACGGCTTCATGATCCAGGGCGGCGGCTTCGACGCCCAGATGAACCAGAAGCCCACCAACGCTCCCATCGCCAATGAAGCCGACAACGGCCTGAAGAACGACCTCGGCACGATTGCCATGGCACGCACCAACGACCCGCATTCGGCCAGCGCCCAGTTCTTCATCAACGTGAAGAACAACGACTTCCTGAACCACTCCTCCAAGACTGCCCAGGGCTGGGGCTATGCGGTGTTCGGCAAGGTGACCGAGGGTCTGGACGTGATCAACGAGATCAAGAAGGTCCCGACCGGCCGCGCCGGCCACCACTCCGACGTGCCGCTGACGCCGGTGGTGGTCGAGTCCGCCGAGGTGATCAGCGAGTAAGCCCGAGTGGGGCGGGACATCCCGCCCCCTTCACTTTCCGCGGACAGGGCGCCGGCACGCGGCTCCCGCCTGCGGAGAGACCTGACAGCGGCGCCACCCTGCGGGGCCTGCAGTCGCCGTCTCGGACGGCAATGATTTTTCGGGATGACGGCATCCCGGACGCACCGCGTACCGCGACATCCAGCAACTGCCTTCCGGGGATGCACACCGCATTCGCCCGTCCCGTTGGCCCTTGTGAACCGGCAGAGCCCGGAGCGACACCATGCCCCTGACCTACTTCATATCCGATCTCCATCTGGCGCCCGACCTGCCCCGGGTCACCGCGGGATTCCTCTCGCTCATGGACAAGATCCGTGGTGCCGACGCCCTGTATGTGCTCGGCGACCTGTTCGAAGCATGGGTGGGTGATGACCATCGGGATGATTACAACAACCGCATCCTGGACGCCTTCCGGGAGCTCTCGTCCAGCGGCACCCGGCTTTATTTCCTGCACGGGAACCGGGATTTCCTGCTGGGAAAGGATTTTGCGGCGGTTACCGGCGGCACCCTGCTGGCGGAAAGCGCTGTCGTGGATTTGCCGCATGAACGGGTGCTGGTCATGCATGGTGACCAGCTGTGCACGCGCGATGAAAAATACATGGCATTCCGCGCGCAGAGCCGCGATCCGGCCTGGCAGGGCATGATGCTGGCCAATCCACTGGAGCAACGACTCATGATGGCGCAGATGTGGCGCATGCAGTCGAAGGCGAACAACGCCAACAAGGCCGAGAACATCATGGATGTAACGCCGGACGACGTGGCGCGTGTGATGCGGGAGGCCGGCACTGCCACGCTGCTGCATGGCCACACGCATCGTCCGCAGGTGCACGACCTGACCCTGGAGGGTCGACCGGCGCGCCGCATGGTCCTCGGTGACTGGCGCGAAGAAACGGGCGAGGCGGTCATTGGTGTGGCCGATGAAACCGGCCTGCATCTGGACACCTGGCACTTCTGACTGAATCGCAGGACGGCTGTGGTCCCTTAGCCGTCCCTGTCGCCCAGACCTTCCTTGCCTCAGCGGTTCACTACTTCGCCGCGGTCATGAATGATCTCCAGGGACTTCACCCGGATGCGTTCCGTGTCGTTGAAACGGTCATTGCGCAACGACTCCACCTGCGCCTGGCGGTCCTGATCGGAGAGACTGGTGTTGGCCAGGATGGCCGCACGCTCCGCAAACCAGCCATTCATGCGCTGATCCCACTGCGCATTTTCACGATCAAGCGCCTCGAGCCGATCGGTGGCCTCAGTCCCTACGACACTTTCCCGAATCTGACGCAACTCGGCCGGACTGCCGCCCCGCTGCTTCCATTCCTGTGTCAGGGCATTCAGGTTCTGGACCTGATTGATGACCTTCATGGAGTCCCGCATACCTGCCGGCAATTGCTGCTCCAGTGCAGCAAGTCGTGTTGCACGCTGCTCCGGCGTCAATGACTTGTCCTGGAGAATGGCCAGGCGCTCCAGGGTATAGCGGTCATAAGCGTCGTCATTGCCAAAGAAGGCCGCGATGACGTCCGGCGTAAAGAATTGGCTGCGAAGGGCCTGTACCTGCTGCATCTGCCGGCGAATCGCATCGATATCCATCTGGCCGCTTCCCGACTGGACCTGGGGAATCGCTTCGAGCGCCCGCCGGTAGCCAACGTAGCTGTCGAGCAGACGCTCTGCTTCGGCGGCGGCAGTGGCCGGCAGGGTGTGATGCAGGTAGGCGCGGATGCGCTTCAACAACGTATCGAGGGGCTCTTCCCCCACGGCGGAGAGAAAGTAATCGAAAAGTCGGCGGATGCCGGCGGTGATCTTGAGATGCCCGGCCGCATCGATCTCAAGATTGCCATCGACCTCGGTCCCCTGCAGCGAGGTCGGAAGTCCCTCGACACCCGTGACAAAGGTGTCCGGCGCAACATGGCCTGCCCCGGTACCACCGGCAGCTGCCGCGGCCACCATGCCGGGATCAGACGTAGTCGGCTTGCTGGACGGTACAACCCAGTAGAGGAAACCACCGACCGACAATACGACGGCCGCTGTTCCGAGGAGAAACCCTTTTTTCATGGGGATGCCTGTTGGTTTTATTCTTGTGGTTGTCGCGACTGCCCTTTTGCGGCGTTACAGCCTCACAGAAACGAAAATGGCGGCCGAAGCCGCCATTTTGCTGTCCCGCGCCGCGATGTCAAAGACCGGCGTTTTTGAGGCGGTTCGCCTGGTCGCGGTAGGCGGCGACAGGATCCGGCGTGAACAGGCCACGCAAACCGAACAGGTGATTGATTTCGTCACCGTGGTTCCAGGGATAGTTGTCACGCAGCACATGCCCGAAGTGGTTGCTGCAACGACCCACGAGGCCGTCGTTCGATTCGTTCATGGCCAGGCTGGTGACGCCGAAGAAGGTGTCCAGCGGATCCAGGATGTTGGTCACGACACTGGTGCCACCCATGGAGTAGTAGCGCTGTCCGCCATTGCCCGTGTAGGCCCCCTCACCACATGACGTCGTCGGCACGCCGGCCGGGTAGCTCGCATTGAACGTGGCAGCGCCGGTCGTGCTGAGCGACGCCATCGAGGCGGCGAAATCTTCGTTCCAGGAGTTGCCGGCAAGCGTCGTCAGCAGCGTGGAAAAGGCATTGACGATGGTGGCGGCCAGACCACCAACGTACGGATTGTTGACGATGGTCTGCATGAGATCGCCCACCGGCGTGCCCTTGGTCGGCGAGCCCATCGTGGTAACCGAGGCCACCTGGCCAGGGATTACTGCTGCCACATAGCGGGCAGAGAAGCCACCGTGACTGTGGCCGATCAGGTTGACCTTTTGCGCGCCCGACACGGCCAGGATGGTCTGGACCTGCGACAGGAGCTCTTCGCCGCGGACGATGGAACTGTTGAAAGCGGAAGCGGAGGTCGTATAGACGTGGGCGCCGTTATAGCTCAGGTCCTCGGCGATGCCGTAGAAATATTCGATTCCAAGCACCTTGTCGAAACCCAGGACGCCCGGGGCCAGCACAATCGGATAACGCGTTTGCGAATAGGTTCCTGCATTCGCCACGCCTGCCACCAGCATCAGGGCTGCCGCCATCAGCTTCTTCATGTTCCGCTCCTTTTCCTTGTTTTGGAATTCTTGGATTTTTATTTGGAGACGTCGGCGAGTCGTTGCCCGCCCTTCCGGATGCGGATCAAAGGAGCAGCGGCCATGCCAAGATCCGGTGTCAGCCGTGCCAACTGCCGGTTTTGTCACCATCAGTGCATGAGCTGTCCGGTGTCGTGCCTCGAAGCAAGAGACCTGTCCCCGGAAGTCCATCGCGTGTCCGCCGATGTCTACCCGCCATTGACGGCCGCTCATCCCTCATCGGCGACCGCTCATCCGTCACGTTACCTCCTGAAACACCGGCTACGCTCCGGTAACACCGTCAGGTAACACGCCAGGGGTAGCCCCCGGCTGCGTCGAGGGCGTGACGTCCAATTTGCGCCGACTTATACTGCCCTTATGAACAGTACTGATGAAAACGCCGGCTGGCGCCGGATGATCGCGTGCGTCTCGATACACGGCTTCGGGCTGGCTGTGGAGCTCATGGACACTCCCTCGCTCTCAGGGAGGCCAGTTGTTCTTTTGCATTCGTCCAGCCAGCCGCGGATTGTCGAAGCGTCGGAAGCAGCGCGGCTGGCGGGTGTTGTTCGCGGAATGGATCAGGCATCGGCCCAGTCTGCCTGCGCAGGGTTGTCGCATGTCTATGCTCGCCCCGAGCGGTACGCCGCCGTGGCGTCGCGCATGGCCGAATGCCTGGCCGCTGTCAGCCCCGACCTCGAGCCCGGCGCCCCGGGAATGTGTTACCTCGACCTCACCGCCTGCCAGGCCTACTACCGTAACGATCCTGCCCGCATTGCCCGCCTGTTGCTCGACCACCTGCACGAGGCCGGTCTGCCTGCGGGATCGGTCGGGGTCAGCGGTGACCGTACGACGGCGCGAATTGCCGCAGGACAAGCCGGTCCGGACGGCCATCTGGTCGTTCCGCCCGGTGAGGCGGCCCGCTTCCTGGCGGGACTGTCCCTTCATGAACTGTGTGGCGCCGGCCGCGGCATCACGGACTTCCTGGCAGAGCAAGCGGTGCATACCTGCGGAGACCTGGCCCGGCTGCCGCATGCCGTACTCGCGGAGAGGTTCGGCAATCACGGCCGTCGGCTCTGGCTGATGGCACAGGGACAGGACCCGACAGCGGTGCGCGCCCGACCTGCCGCCGGTTCGGGTGGAGCCACCGATGTCGGCGTCCTGCGAACATTGCCGCCCGCCTGCATTGACGAAGAGTCGATTCTGGCGTCGGTGACCCATCTGATCCGTCGCCTGCGTCAGCGCCTGCAGCGCGAAGGGCAAGACCTGCGTCGGCTCCGGATCCGCTTGCGCTGCCCGGAGGGCTGGCGGCAGTTCGAGGTGACACTGACCGAGGCGGGTGCATCTCCCTCCCTCCCGATTCTGCGCCGTCCCCTTCGGCGACACTGGTTCGGTGAAGAGGTCGCTCAAGTCCAGGTCATTGCCCTTGCACCCACAGACCCGGTACCCCATCCGGACTTCTTTTTGCCCGGAAAGCGACGCCGGCGCGGGCAGAGTGAGGCCGGAGCAATCCGGGACCGGAGCAGAACCGGTCAGTCGCAAATTCCCTGACGTTTTCCCGGGACACGGGATGACATCAAACAAAAGTGCTGCTTTATTTATTGGTCATACGACCAATTACAATCATTACAACAATGTTCGCGCACTCCTCCAACCCTTCACCTGCTACCCGCCGACGGGGACGCCCTCGCCGGGAGGTCCCCGCCATGTCGCGGGAAGTCATCCTGGAGCGAGCCTTCAACGCCTTTGCCCAACTAGGCTATGAGGGCGTCACGCTGCGGCAGCTGGCCGCGGATTGCGGCATTAGTGACAGCCTGCTGACCCATCATTTCGGCAGCAAGCAGCAGCTGTGGCAGGAGGCCGCCGACAGTGTGTTCGCCCCGCTCTACCGCGAGCTGGTAGAGACCCTCGAACGAATCGAGGCCGACAACGTGGCCATGAAGCTCCGGTACAACCTTCAGGCGTCGCTGACCCTGCTGGCGACGCGTCCGCAGGCACTCGCCTTCATGTTTCGCGAAGGGGATGCCGAAAGCGAACGTGCCGACCACCTGCGACAGCACTATGTGGATCCGTATACCGACCGCATCCATTTCCTGGTCGACCAGGCCGCGGCACAGGGCCTCATGCGTCAATTCAGCCACGAGGCCTGCACCGGCATGGTGTTCGGCATCATGCGCATGCTGGCCATGCCCGGCGTTTATCGGCATGTGCTTGCGCCTCGCCTTGCGACGCCCGAATCCGTTTCAGCCTATGTCGATGAAGTCGTCAGCATCTTTTACGACGGGCTTTTGCTTCCCATGGCCACCGGACCGGCCCGCTCCCCTGAGGACACCCCATGACACGTTACCAGCCGAACGTCGTTCTCGCCGTCGCCCTTGCCTTCGCCGTGGCGGGATGCAGTCGACAGGACCCGCCGCCTCCGCCGGAGCGCCCCGTCAAGCTGATGACCGTAGGGACCGGCACCGTGGCCGCCAGCGCCGATCTGGCTGGTGAGGTACGGGCGCGCGTCGAGTCGAACCTGGGCTTTCGCGTCGGCGGCAAGATCATTGCGCGACGTGTCGAGACCGGCCAGCGGGTACACAAGGGGGACGAGCTCGCGCAACTCGATCCGCGCGACTTCGAACTTGCCGACCAGTCTGCCAGTTCCTCGTTGATCGCCGCTGAAGCACGACTGGAAAATGCCCGCGCCGACTATGCGCGCTATCAGGAACTTGGCAAGAAGAGCTTCGTATCCGCCACCGATCTCGAGCGCAAGCGCGTGGAGCTGTCGGCCGCTGAAGCCCAATACCGGCAGGCCCAGAGCAGTCTCTCGCTGGAACAGAACCGCAAGACCGATACGGTGCTGCGCGCGGATGCTGACGGAGTCGTCACGGCCATTCAGGCCGACGTCGGCGAAGTCGTGAGTGCCGGACAGCCGGTGGTCCGCGTTGCACAGGATGGTCCGCGCGAGATCGAGGTCGAATTCCCGGAAAATCGCACACCGTTGGCACGAATCGCACGCGCCCAGGTGGCGCTGTGGGCCGACCCGGCGACTCGCCTGCCGGCCACCCTGCGTGAAATGTCGGCCGCGGCCGACCCCCATACGCGCACCTTCCGTGCCCGCTATACGGTCAAGGCACCGCCCGGTGCACTCGCGCTCGGACAATCCGCCACGCTGTTTCTCGTGCTGCCGGCGCAGGATACCGGCGCGGCACGACTGCCTACCACGGCGCTATTCGGTCAGCAGGGCCGAACGTTGGTGTGGATCTACGATTCGAAGAGCGGAACCGTGCATCAACAGCCGGTGCAGCCCGTGGGTGTAGACGGACTGGATGTGCTTGTCGCAGGACTCGCCCAGGGAACGCAAGTGGTGACGGCGGGTGTCCATGTGTTGTCGGAGGGGCAGAAAGTGCAGCCCTTCGCCGCCCGGCCTGCCAACTGAAGGGGCCGACAGCATGACCGGTCATGACCGCACGCCCCCGCACGAACGCCTCAGCGAGCGCTTCAATCTGTCGCGCATCGCGATCCAGAATCCCGCCCTCACGCTTTATCTTCTGGTGGTACTGCTGATCGCGGGCGCCACTGCCTACTTCCAGCTCGGCCAGGACGAGGATCCTCCCTTTACCTTCCGTGTGATGGTGGTGCGCGCCTTCTGGCCCGGCG
>DASSUO010000019.1:0-19189 GCA_035706925.1 Moraxellaceae bacterium | reverse complement strand
CGCCGCCTGATCCTTCCTTCCGGAATGAAAAAAGCCCGCCAAGTCGCGGGCTTTTTTCATTCACTGGCGTCCACGATGACGGCGGCTTTTGGCAGCGGGCGTAGCAGCAATACCATGGGCAGCATGGCGAGAAAGCTGGCTGTGATCCACCAGAAGCTGTTTACCACCGCCACCATGCCGGCTTGTTGCATGAGGGTGCCGGCCATGCGGGCAATGGCACCCGCGCCGGCTTCGTTTGCCGGCAGGCGGGCCAGATAGTCGTGAAGCACCGGGTTGTAGGGCTGCAGCCCGGTGCCCAGTGCTTGCCAGTTCATCTGTGTCTCGCGCGCATAAACAGTGCTGATGAGCGCGATGCCCACTGACGAGCCCAGCGTGCGCAGCAGGCTGTACAGGCCCGACGCATCGGGCACCAGTGGGCGCGGCATGCTCGACAGTGCAATCGTCGAGAGCGGCACGACAATGAATCCCAGTCCGAACCCCTGCAGCAGTGAGGGCAGCACAACTTGTGCTGCCGACACGTCCAGGCTCCATTGCGTACAGAGGTAGTTGCCGAGCACGCCCATCACGACGCCGAGTGCGATGACCGCGCGGGCATCCATCATCTTCATGACGCGGCTGACCAGCATCATGCTGGCCATGCTGGCGAGACCGCGTGGCGCCATCACCAGTCCGGCCGTGGCGGCCGGATAGTGCAGCAGGCTCTCCAGCATGACAGGCTGCAGCACCATGGCACCGTACATGCCGAGGCCCAGGGCAATGATCACGATGGACGAGGTCACGAAATTACGATCGCGGAATATCGTGAGCGAGAAGAGGGCGTGTCCCTTGTCCCTGAGACTGTGCCCGATGAACAGGGCGAGTCCTGCCGTTCCGGTCAGGGCCGCGACAATGATGTCGTTGGCGCTGAACCAGTCCTGGCTGTTTCCACGGTCAAGAAAGTACTGAAGCCCACCGATGGCAAGGCCCAGATAAACGAAGCCGTGCCAGTCCATGCGCCGCTTCACGCGCGGTGAGTCTGGAACATGCTGGCTGGCCAGCACCCACGACAGGATGCCCACCGGCAGGTTGATGAAGAACGTCCAGCGCCAGTCCAGGGATTCTGTCAGCCATCCACCCAGCGTAGGGCCGGCAATCGGGCCCACCATTACGCCCATGGCCCAGATCGCCATTGCACGCGCCCGCTCTTCAAGCGGATAGGTGTCTACCATGACGGCCTGCGCCAGCGGCACGAGCGCAGCGCCGAAAATTCCCTGCAGGATGCGGAACAGGACAATCTCGGTCAGGTTTTGCGCCACGCCACACAGCATCGACGCCACCACGAAGCCGGCGATCGTCACCAGCAGGAAGCGACGGCGGCCAAGCATTGCCGTAAAGAAACCGGTGAGGGGCATCATGACGGCCGACGCCACCAGATAGCTGGTCAGGACCCAGCTGATCTGGTCAGGCGTCGCTCCCAGCTCGCCCTGCATCTGGGGCAGGGCGACATTGACGATGGTGGTGTCGAGAACCTGCATCACGGTGGATGCCATCACGGCCACCGTGAGAAAGAAGCGCTGCCGCGGATTCATCTTGACTCCTGCCGCTGCTGCGGCGTTGCGCACCTCAGTCGGTCAGGACCTTCACATCGGCACTGGTGCCGATGCGCAGCGGAAAGCGGGAATCAGCGTCGGAAATGATGATCTTGACCGGAACACGTTGCGTGACCTTCACCCAGTTGCCGGTGGCATTTTGCGGAGGCAGCAGCGAGAACGCGGTACCGGAGCCACCACTGATGCTGTCGACCGTGCCGTGGAACACGTGGCCGGGATACATGTCGATACGCACCTCGGCCTTGAGGCCGGGATGCAGGCGCCGGAACTGGGTCTCCTTGAAATTCGCGTCGACCCACACTTCGTGATCGCCGATCAGGGCAAAGAGTGGGACGCCTGCCTGGATCATGCTGCCGTCCTGCAGGCTGAAGTTGCTGACGGTGCCGTCGAAAGGCGCTCGCAGTTCCGTGTAGCTCAGCTTCAATCGGGCGGCATCAACGGCGGCGCGCGCCGCCTTGACGGCGACATTGGCATCGCCTTCCTGTCCCAACTGGGCGCGGGCCTGTTCAAGTTTTGCCTCGGCGGACTGCAATTCTGCCGCCAGCGAATTGACGCGGGTGTCGGCGCGTTCAATGTCTTCACGAGAGAGATATCCCTTGGGCGCGAGACCGTGGGCGCGTTCCGCATCAGAGCGTGCCTGGGCCAGATCGGCGCGGCGCTGGGCAACATCGGCGGCAGCGGCGCGGGTATTGGCACTGCCTTGTCCCACGCCCTGACGGGCAAGTTCGAGTGCAGCTTCCGCCTGTTCCACGGCAATCTGGAAGGGACGCGGATCGACCTGCACCAGCAGGTCACCCTTGTGCACGTGCTGGTTGTCGCGAACGGCCACTGCCAGTGCGGGACCGGAGACCTGACTGGTCAGGCTGATCACTGGCGCGTCGATATAGGCATTGTCGGTACTGACGCTGGCCGGGCGCAAAAAAAACGCCCAGAGCGCTGTCCCTGCCGCCGCCACTACGCCGGCCGCGATGAGGAGCCGTTTGACGTTTACCCTGGCGAGACGCGACGCCAGCGAAGGGGTCGTGATCGTGGTGTCAAAGTGGGCGGGTTGCTCGTTCATGCCGTTTCCTCCCCTGCGGGGGATGTGCCGGGTTTCAGGGATTCCGCACGTTGATCGAGATGGCGCAGCATGGCCATGAAGGCCTTGCGCTCTGCAATGGAAGTGCCTTCAAGGAGCTCGCTCCGTAGTCGCGCGGCTTCCTCCTCGATGTGTCGGGCCATTTCCCTTGCCTTGGCCGTTAGCTCGATCCGTTTCGCACGACGGTCGCCGGGTTCGGGTACCCGGTGCAGCCACTGGTCGTCCTCAAGTCTGTCGAGCAGTTTGACGAGGGAGGGCGGAGTGATACCCATGCGGTCGGCAAGTTCGACCTGGGAGAGGGGCGTGGCCGACCGGCCCAGGTGAAGCAGGCATTGCCAGCGCGCTTCCGACAGGCCAAGAGGGGCCAGTCGGGCGTCCAGAATGCCCCGCCACGTCCGGGTGATGCCGGCGATCAGCCGACCCATCTGCTCCGTCCCGTCCGCCATTTTCGTAGCCTATAAATGATTAGTAGGCTAACTATATCCCCGGGGGAGGTGGGGAACAAGGCCGTTGGTCATCCCGTCCGCAACAGACGGTCGACGATGTGCTCCAGCTCTCCAAGGGAGCGACAGGCGTAGGCGTGACTGCAGGCGGTGAGATACCGGAGCATTTCGGAATCGCCGCTGCCCCAGCGGGATCGGTCCTCCGGATTGAGCCAGATGAGCTGGCGGGCGCGGCGCCGCACCTTCTGAAGCAGGTCGAGTCGGGCATCCCCCCGATTGTTCCGCGCATCACCCAGCACGAGAACCGTGGTGCGTGTGTCGATGTCGCGCAGGGCCAGACGTTCGAAGTCGGCCAGCGCCCGGCCGTAATCACTGCTGCCGAGGCCATAGCGGTCCATCACGGTGTCCAGCGCGTCATCGATGTCTTCGCGTTCGAACAATGCCGTCACTTCGTGCAGGGGTGAGGTGAATACGAAGGTGCGCAAACGGGGAATGACTTTCTGGAGGCTGTAAAGAAACAGCAGGAGGAAGCGGGAGTACTGACTGACCGACCGGCTTACGTCGCAGACGGCAATGATCCGGGGGCGATCCTTGCGGATCCGGCGCCATCGGGGATCAATCAACGCGCCATCATGCGCGACGTTGCGCCGCAGCGTGGCTTTGACGTCCAGTCGTCCCCGGAGCGCGAGTCGCTCGCGGCGCTGGTGACGCACGATCAGTTTGCGTGCCAGACGTCGAACCACTGCACGCGTCTCATCCGATTCGCGCAAAAGCGCGAGGTCGGTCTCGCGTAGCGCGGCGTCGTCGCTGCGGTCACGTCGCAGCCGGAAGTTGCGTTCAACCGCGGTCCGCACTTGCTGCCGAAGCGCTGTCAACCGTTCCCGCAGCAGGCTGGCACGGCGCACCGCCGCCGCCGTACCGTTTGCGTCCAGCGCCGCGAGCTCGCGATCCAGCGAATCGACTCCCATGGCCAGCAACAGGCGGCGGGCGAACAGTCCTTTCTGGGTGAGTACCCGGATTCGATCCTGGCCACTGGCAGCGCTCGCTTGCGCCATCAGTAGCGTCAGTGCGGTGGAGTCGCCGGCCAGCAGTGCATCGGCGAGCGGCGAGGAGGGAACACCCGGGATGGGCGGACCGCCCCCCTGACCTTGCGCGCCGTGTCCCTGCGCGCCCCCCTGGCCCTGACCTCCCTGAGCCGGGGAAATGGCCATGCCGGAATCCGGCGCGCCCGAGGAAGGCGGTTCGCGGTCGGTTACGACCGGATCCACGCGGAAGAACGCATCGAAACACGTGTCGAGAATGTGCTGCTCGGGTTCGCTCTTGGCGAGGGTCGCCCGCAGCGCATCGCGGAATTGCAGGCGATCACCGTAGCCGACCAGCGCAATCGCCCGTGCCGCATCGGCGACCTCCGGTGACGCAATCCGTACGCCGTTATGGCGAAGGATGCCGACAAATTCCGCGAGCTTGAGGTCCATGGCTTATCGCCGGCCGGGTCGCGTGACCTTCAGAAGTTCCGGAAGTTGCTCGCGCACCGACGCGACATCGTCCTCATGCTTGAGAAGAACGGGCAGGGTGCGGCTCACCCACTCCTTGTCCAGTGTGTCGACATGCAACAGCAGCAGCGTGCGTGCCCAGTCCAGCGTTTCACTAACGGCGGGCACCTTGCGCAAGTCCACTGTCCGAAGCGCCTGCACGAAGGCCACGAGAGATTCCCGCAGCGTGGTGGAGAGATCCGGCACCTGCATGGCAACAATGCGCTGCTCCATCTGCTGGTCGGGATAAGGAATGTACAGGTGAAGGCAACGCCGCTTCAGCGCCTCCGACAGCTCGCGCTGGTTGTTGCTGGTCAGCAGGACAAGAGGTTTCGTTGTGGCGCGGACCGTACCCAGCTCGGGCACGGACACCTGGAAGTCCGACAGCAGCTCCAGCAGGAACGCTTCGAACTCCTGGTCTGACTTGTCGATCTCGTCGATGAGCAGCACGGCGCCTTGCGTTGATTGCAGCGCCGCCAGAAGCGGGCGCGGCTCCAGGAACTGCTCCGAATAGAAAATGTCGCCGAACTCGTGCAGCCGCGCAACGGACTCTGCCAGGCCTTCCGCGCCGCGCAGGATGTCGCCCAGCTGCTCTTTCAGTACCTGTGTGTAGAGAAGCTGCTTGCCGTATTTCCATTCGTAGAGGGCTTTGGACTCATCGAGGCCTTCATAGCACTGCAGGCGAATGAGGGGGCAACCCAGGAGTGCGCTCGCCGCCTTGGCGAGTTCCGTTTTGCCGACACCGGGAGGCCCCTCGACGAGGATGGGCTTTTCGAGTTGAAGGGCGAGGAACAGGGAGAGTGCGATGGTGTCCGAAGCAATATAACCCTTCGATTCGAGCGCCGTTCGAAGCTGGCTCATCGAGGCCGGAGTAGTCGGCATCATGGCGATTGGGTTCCTTCTCTGGATTCGTTGACTTGCAGTGTCACCCGGTCACTCCGGCAGCAAGACAAGGCGCCCGTCGACCGGATGCGTCACTTGCACAAACCGGACACCGTAAATGTCATGAAGGTGCCCGGGCGTGGCGACCTGCCCGGGCGTCCCCGCTGCGGCTACCAGCCCGTGCTTGAGTGCAACGACGTGGTTGGCGGCACGTAGCGCAAAGTTGACGTCGTGCGTCGAGAATACGACAAGCGCACCTGCCTCCGCCTCTTCGTTCAGACTGGATAGCAGCGTTTGCTGGTGGGGATGGTCAAGTGCCGTCTGCGGTTCGTCCAGCAGCCAGATCCGCTGTCGGGGTGCCGGCTGCATCCGGAGCTGCAACCACGTCCGGGCGAGATGCACGCGCTGGCGCTCCCCTCCCGACAACGCCGTGTAGCGGCGACCGGTCAGAGGGGCCAACTCCCAGCGCTCCACGGCCTCCTCCAGGAGGGGAGTGGGTAGCGGACCCCCTCCCCAAGGCCAGGTCGCCAGCCCGAGTGTCGCCATCACGGTTAACGGCAGTGACTCGGAGTGCCGTTGCGGAAGGAAGGCGCGGCGTTGCGCGAGCGCTTGCGGTGGGCACGAACGGAGCGACTGGTCGTCGAGTTGCAGGACGCCATCCAGGTGTCCTCCCTCAAGGTAGCGGCCGCCATCCGCCAGCAATTGCAGCAGTGTCGACTTGCCTGCCCCGTTGGCACCAATGAGTGCGACGCAGCCGGACTGCAGCGACAGGTCGACTGTCCTCAGCAGCGTTCGACCGGCGAGGTGAAGGGACACGCCAGACAGCTGGATCATGCGCGTTGCTCCCGCAGGAACAAGAGCAGGAACGACGGCGCACCGAGCAGGGCGGTCAATACGCCCACCGGCAGCTCAAGGGGGGCAATAAGTCCTCGCGCCAGCAGGTCGGCGAGTACGGCCAGCAATGCACCGACAATGAGGGTGGCGGGCAGTTGCTCCCTGTGCGAAGACAGTCCGATGCGGCGCACCATGTGCGGCGCCAGCAAGCCGATGAAGCCGATGCCGCCGGACTGGCAAACGGCAAGTGCCACCAGCAACGACGACAGTAAAAGCAGCGCAAGGCGAAAGCGACCGACCTCCAGTCCGAGGTGTCCGGCCTCGGCATCTCCCAGTTGCCAGACATCGAGTGCTCCGGCGCGGCGCACGGCCCATCCTGTCACGGCGGCAAGGACAAGCAGGGCCGGCAGCAGCAGGGTGCTGTCGGCTTGCGCAAAGCTGCCCATCAGCCAGAAGCTTGCCGAGCGCAGCAGTTCGTTGTTGCCCACACTGAGCAGCAATTGCACGAGTGCACCGGCAAGCGCATTGACGGCTACTCCCACAAGCAAGAGGGGCGCGCTGCCGTTTCCGGTTCGATGGGCAATCGCAAGCACGACGACCAATGCCGCCATCGCGCCTCCGAACGCGGCCAGCGGCAGCAGCAAGGGGCCGCCGAACCCGAGCACCATCGCGGTGACCGTGGCGAGTCCGGCTCCCGCCGATACGCCCAGCAACCCGGGCTCCACCAGCGGATTGCGGAAGAGGTCCTGCAACAGCAGCCCCGCCAGCGCCAGCGACGCACCGGCAAAGGCAGCCAGGCCAACGCGCGGCAGGCGCAAGTGCCAGAAAATGTCGTCGCTGAGCGGCAATCCCGATGGCAGGCCCCATCGCATCGAGACGGCAAGGGCCAGGGCGAGGGCGGCGACGAGCAGGAGGAGGGGACGGTTGGTGCGCACGGTGAAAAGACCGGATCCGCAGGTGATGGCGCCATAGCCTAGCGGGGGCTCCCGTGCTAAACCAGCCTTGAGCCATGTAACGGAGAAAGTCATGTCCGACGGATACGTCCATCCCGACTTCAGCAGGGTAGCGGAAACATTCCATTCGCAGCTGCCGGCGAGGGGCCCTGGCGGAGCCGCGCTTTGCGTCTACTACCGGGGAGAACGGGTCGTCGATTTGTGGGGCGGGAGCCGGGACAGGTCGGGAACACCGTGGACGCCCGATACCCTGTCGCTGTCCTTCTCCACGACCAAGGGCATTGTCGCGACGCTGTTTCACATCCTCGCAAGCCGCCACGAAATCGATTACGACGCGCCCGTTGCGCGTTACTGGCCCGCTTTTGCGGCAAACGGAAAAGAGCGGATTACGGTCCGCCAGCTGCTGTGCCACGAGGCTGGCCTTTACAGCATTCGCCGATTGATAAGGGATGCCGGCGAGATGCGGGACTGGCCGCATATGCTCGAGCTGGTCGAACGGTCGGAACCCATCCATGAGCCCGGCACCGGCAATGGGTATCACGCCCTCACCTTCGGTTGGCTGGTAGGCGGCCTGATCGAGAAGGTGGAGGGAAAGTCGCTGGCCGATGTGCTGGCACGGGAAATTTCCCGACCGCTCGGATTGGACGGCTGCTATATCGGCGTGCCTGACAGTGAGCTGTCACGCTGCGCGGACCTGATCGTTCCGGAGCGAAAGCCGCGACCGGAGGGTGCGCCGCGGCGTCGCCGACCGTCGCTGGCACAGCGGGTGGTGACAACCGCACTGGAGCTGTCCGGCTTCGATCCGGATTCGGTTGAAGAGGCCATGGTACCGCCCGGCATGGGCCGCTTCGACTGGAACACGCGGGAAACCCGCCAGGCCTGCATTCCGGGCGCAGGCGGTATGTTCAATGCCCGTTCCCTCGCACGGCTTTATGCCTTGCTCTCCAACGACGGTGAGCTCGACGGTGTACGCCTGCTGGAACCAGGGGCGGTGCGCCGGTTTACCGAAATCCAGAACCGGGAGAGAGGCGCGGTCATTCCCTTGCCTATGCACTGGCGGCTGGGCTACCACCGCGTGTTCACGCTCGGTCCCCGCACGCCCCGCGCCTTCGGTCACTTCGGTTACGGAGGTTCCGGCGCCTGGTGCGATCCGTCACGCCAGCTTGCCGTGGGATATGTCGTCAATTCCGGTATCGGCACGCCCTTCGGCGACACGCGACTGTGGAAGATCAACACCGCTGCGATCCGTGCGATCGATTCCTTGCCGTCGCTGATACTGCAGTGGCTGCGACACTGACGACTCAAATGAAAACGCCCGCGACTGCGGGCGTTTTCATTCCGGCGGCACATCAGGCCTGCGGCGTGACGGAGCCGGCCAGGTGGGGCTTGCCCGACTTGAAATCGCTGACACTGAAAGTCAAACCATTGCCGGCCACATCTTCCGACTGGAAGGCCACCTTGGCAGGGAGCAGCACCGGCAGCTTGAACTGCACGTCGACGGTGAAGGCGTCCGGCAGGCGGGATTCCAGCGCCGCGAGACAACGCGCCTTGGTCCACATGCCGTGCGCAATGGCGCGCGGGAAGCCGAACAACTTCGCCGTGAAGGCATACAGGTGGATCGGGTTGCGATCGCCCGAGACGGCACCATAGCGGCGGCCCGTATCGGCCGGGATGATCCACTGCACGACGGCCTGCGGCGCGGGAGCCGCTGCCTTTTGCGCGGGGGCCTTGCTTTCGCCGCCACCATTTCCGCCGCCACGACGCAGCATGGTGCTGACGGATTCCCACACGATTTCGTCGTTGGCGCGAATGGTGGTCAGGAAATCGAACTGCTGTCCCTTGTCGTGGGGGCGAAGATTGGCGGCGCGTACGGACACGGTCAGCAGCTCAGCGGCGGACACCGGGCGGTGCTGCGTGATGCTGTTGCGGATGTGCACGAGGCCCATGGCGGCGAAGGGAAACTCCGGCGACGTCATGAGTTCCATCTGCAAGGGGAACGCCAGTACGAAGCCGTAGGTGGCCGGAAGCGTTTCTTTCTGGCTGAAGCCGCAGACGCGGTCATAGGCCGCCAGGGCGTTTCGGTCGATACGGACATCGCGCATCACGAGTTCCGTGTCGGGGAGTTCCTTGCCTTGCTTGCCGGTCAGGGCGCCGAGCAGTGCCCGCGAATACAGCGTGGCGGTGCCGGTGGGAGCCGTGAGTTCACGAACGCTCATTTCCACACTCCTTGAAAATCTGTCGAATGCAAAAACAAAAAGGTCGGACCGCATTCCGGCAAGTGCTTGTCCCCCGCAAGGGATGCAAGCCCTGCCGGACGGAAGTCCGACCTGTCGATCAGGCGCCGATCAGCGACTGACCGCAGACACGCACGACGTTGCCGTTGAGGCCGGCCGAGGCGGGCGAGGCGTACCAGGCGATCGTTTCCGCCACGTCCACAGGCAGGCCGCCCTGCGCCATGGAGTTCATGCGACGGCCGGCTTCGCGAATGGCAAAGGGAATCGCGGCCGTCATCTGCGTTTCGATGAAGCCCGGCGCCACGGCATTGATGGTGATGTTCTTCGGACCGAGCACCTTGGCCACGGACTGCACCATACCGACAACACCCGCCTTGGACATGGCGTAGTTGGTCTGGCCCATGTTGCCGGCAATGCCGGAAATGGACGACACGCACACGATGCGGCCGTTTTCGCGGATCACGCCTTGGGCGATGAGGGCATCATCGATACGCTCTTCGCTGGACAGGTTGATATTCATGACCATGTTCCACTGCTGGTCGGTCATGTTGGCCAGCGTCTTGTCGCGGGTGACGCCGGCGTTGTGCACGACGATGTCCACGCCGCCATGATTGGCCTTGAGATAATCGGCAATCTTCTGCGGGGCATCGGCAGCGGTGATGTCGACGGCGAGGGCGGAGCCGCCGATCAGGTTCGCCACGACCTTGAGGTCATCGGCGAGCTGCGGAATGTCCAGCCCCACCACATGAGCACCATCACGGGCCAACGTCTTGGCAATGGCTTCACCGATGCCGCGGGAGGCACCGGTTACCAGGGCGACTTTGCCGGCCAGTGGCTTGTTCCAGTCGAGCTGAGCCGCCGTGGCGGACGGGGTGATGCGAACCACCTGGGCCGACACATAGGCGGAGCGCGGCGACAGGAAGAAGCGCAGGGTGGCTTCAAGCTGGTTTTCAGCGCCCGGAGCAACATAAACGAGGTTGGCCGTGCCACCCTTCTTGATTTCCTTGCCCATCGAACGCACGAAGCCTTCGAGTGCGCGCTGTGCAGTGGCGTGGCGCGGGTTTTCGCATGCTTCCGGCTGCACACCCAGCACGATCACGCGGGCGCAGTTTTCCGTCTTGCGCATCACCGGATGGAAGAAGTTGTACACCTTGACGAGGTCGGCGCTGTCCTTGATGCCGCTGGCATCGAACACGAACGCCTTGTACTTCTGGTCATCGCCCGAGGCCGTCTTGCCGCCGAGACCGAACACTGTTGCATTGGCGCCACGCAGGATGCCGGCAACAGCATTGCTCAGCGCGCCTTCCGAGGCGGCGCCAAAGAGGACGGCGCCGCTGATGACCGGCTCACCCGGCGTGTAGCGGTCGAGCTGGACGGGGCTCGGCAGGCCAAGGTTCTTGACCAGCATCTTGCCGAGGGGAGAGTTGGCGAACTGGGTATAACGGTCACTCATGACGACTTCCTTAACGAGGCGGTGGAGGCATGCCCCCCGTATCAGGAGGGCTCCGGCAGAAAAGGCCGCCATTCTCGTGAAAGAATGCGGCGGAGGCCAGCGCCGGCTGGCGACTGGTGCTCCTGCTGCCCGAATTCCGCTGCCGGTACCCGTCGGGGGCCGGCCTCGGTGCAAAACGGGGCGCATGCTAGCAAATCCCCAAAGAAGGGGTATTTGCCTCTTAGCCGGGAAACCGGCGCATGAACTGCCAATGATTGGCGGGCTTTATATGGTAGGGTGCGCCCCTGTAAAAACACCCAGGAGTACCTGCCATGTCCACCCTCCGTCGCGTCGCCATCATCGGTGGCAACCGCATTCCCTTTGCACGCTCCAACGGCGTCTATGCGAAGGCCTCCAACATCGACATGCTGACCGCGGCCCTGGATGGCCTGGTGGCCCGCTACAAGCTCGAAGGCGAACGCCTCGGCGAAGTGGCAGCTGGCGCGGTGCTCAAGCTGTCCCGTGACTTCAACATGACCCGCGAAACGGTGCTCAACACCCGTCTCGCCCCCGAAACCCCCGCCTGCGACATGCAGCAGGCCTGCGGTACGGGCCTCCAGGCGATCAACTACATCGCCAACAAGATTGCCACCGGCCAGATCGAAGTCGGTATTGGTGGCGGCGTCGATACCACGTCCGATGCCCCCATCGGTGTGTCCGATGCGCTGCGCGGCTTCCTGCTCGACCTGTCCCGCGCCAAGGACACCAATGCCCGGCTGAAGCTGCTCGGCAAGTTTCGTCCGTCCATGCTGGGTCTGGAAATCCCGCGCAATGGCGAGCCGCGCACCGGCCTCGCCATGGGTGACCACCAGGCCATCACCACGGCCGAGTGGGGTATTACCCGCGAAGCGCAGGACGAGCTGGCTTACCTGTCGCACAAGAACATGGCGGCGGCCTATGAGAGCGGCTTCTTCGCTGACCTCATGACTCCCTATCTGGGCCTGGAGCGCGACGACAACCTGCGTCCCGGTTCCACCATGGAAAAGCTGGCCACCCTGAAGCCGGTGTTCGGTGACCGCGAAAAGGGCATCATGACGGCCGGCAACTCCACCCCGCTGACCGACGGCGCCTCCGTCGTGCTGTTGGCGAGCGAAGAGTGGGCGAAGGCGAAGGGCCTGCCCGTGCTGGCCTACCTGACCACCGTGGAAACCGCTGCCGTCGATTTCGTGCACAAGAAGGAAGGCCTGCTGATGGCGCCGGCGTATGCCGTGTCCCGCATGCTGGAGCGCACCGGTCTGACGCTGCAGGATTTCGATTACTACGAAATCCATGAAGCGTTTGCCGGCCAGGTGCTGTCTACGCTGAAGGCCTGGGAAGATCCCAAGTTCTGCAAGGAACGCCTGGGTCGTGACAAGCCGCTTGGCAGCATCGATCGCAAGAAGCTGAACGTGAACGGTTCGTCGCTGGCAGCCGGCCACCCCTTCGCCGCCACGGGCGGTCGCATCGTGGCTGCGGCTGCGAAGGCGCTGAACAAGGCAGGAAAGGGGCGCACCCTCGTGTCCATCTGCGCCGCCGGTGGCCAGGGCGTTGTGGCGATCATCGAAAAGTGATCGACGTTCGCTGAGCAATAAAAAAGCCCGCGCAAGCGGGCTTTTTTATTGGGAAACAGTTGCGGGTGTCAGACGGCGGGAGTCAGTTCGGTTTTTCCATGCAGTCGTTGACGAAGCGGACTCGGGCGTCGCCCGTCATGTTGCCTGCTTCGCGGTTGCATTGCGTCATGCGGGCAAGCGTGGGAGGCATCTTGTTGACGCGTGCGTTGCGCTCAATGCATTCGGCAATGATGTCGCTACGCGCTTCGCCGGTAGCGTTGGCCGCCTTCTCGTTACAGTTCTCGCGGTGGTCCCGGGCCTGGCTTGTGCCGGCTGCCAGTAGCAACACCGCCAGGGTGAGCACTCTGGTCATCATGGGCGAATCCTCGCTTTATCCTTCTATCCGCGGTTTCCTACCGCTGGTCCTTCAAGTCTAGCTCTGCCATTGAAGTATAGAAAGCACGCCCGGCTGCCTTTTGTCCGGTTCCGTCGCCTGTAATGTCCGGTGTTTCTGGCCGTTAACGGGGTGGCGCAAGGCCACCCCGAGGTATGTCTCAACCTTTCAGGCACTGGCTCATGAAGGCCTTGCGCTCATCGCCCTTCTTGCCGGTGGCTTTCTCGTTGCAATCCTTCATGCGCTGCTGCGGCGTCACTTTGGCAGCGGGGGCGGCCGGTTTGCCCGACAGGCAGGCGCTCATGAACGTCTTGCGTTCGTCGCCCTTCTTGCCGGTTGCCTGCTTGTTGCAGTCTGCCATGCGGGATTGCTGGGCGTTCTCTGCATGCACGGCAGGCGCCGCCAGGCAAAGGGAAAGGGCAAGGGTGGAAAGCAGCGATTTCATCATGACACTGTCCTTGGGTAGGGGAGAGGGTTGAGCCAGAGTCTAGGCAGGAATCCTGTCCGGGTGGATTAATTATTCTTAAGCCGTGCCAGCAGGCTGGACGTATCCCAGCGGCCGCCCCCCATGGCCTGCACGTCGGCATAGAAATGATTCACGAGCGCTGTGACGGGCAGCTCGATGCCTCGCGCCGCGGCCTCGTCCAGACAGATGCCCAGATCCTTGCGCATCCAGTCCACGGCAAATCCGTGCTCGTATTTGCCGGCAATCATGGTCTTGTGGCGATTCACCATCTGCCAGCTGGAGGCTGCCCCCTGCGAGATCACATCGATGACTTTCTGTACGTCGAGCCCGGCCTTTTCGGCGAAAAACATGCCTTCCGCCAGCGCCTCGACCAGGCCCGCCACACAGATCTGGTTCACCATCTTGGTCAGCTGCCCGCTTCCCGAGGGCCCCATCAGCGCAATGGCGCGCGCGTAACTTTCCATGACCGGACGAGCCCGTTCAAAGTGCTCGTGGTTGCCTCCGCACATGATGGCCAGCTGCCCGTTTTGCGCTCCCTGCTGACCGCCGGACACTGGCGCATCCACAAAAGCCAGTCCACGATCCGACAGCGTTTGCGCCAGTCGTTGCGACAATGCTGCAGATACGGTGGAGTGATCGACGATGATGCCGCCCTCTGACAGGCCCTCCGCGATGCCGTCTGCACCCGTCACGACCTGCTCAAGATCCAGGTCATTGCCGACGCAAGTGAAAACAATGCGGGCATTCTTGCTGGCGGCTGCCGGTGATGCCGCTTTTGCACCGCCAAATTCAGCCACCCAGCGATCGGCCGTGGCGGTCGTCCGATTGAAAACGGTGACGGAGAAACCCTTGCGGGCAAGATGGCCGGCCATGGGATAGCCCATGGTCCCGAGGCCGACGAAGGCAACAGAAGTCATGACAGCAACCTGATGAGACTGGAGGGGGGGGGACGGAATTTCGAAGTCGGCATCGTGTCAGCGGCGCAGCGCCATGGTGCCGAGGCCTCCCACCAGGGCCAGAAGGGTCAACGTGGCGGCAGCCTTGAGCAGCTTCTCGGTGTCACCCACGTCCCAGATGGCCAGGATGATGAGGACGGTCGCCCCCAGCACCAGCAGCCCCATGAGAAATCCGACATGGCGGCCAGCCGGCGTCGTGACGGGCTCGGGAGGGAGAGGAGAGGGCTTCTGCTCGTTCACGATGACCTTCCTTGGATGTAGGGATTTCTACTTCTTAGCAGAGCACTCTGGTGCTGTCACGCCGGGCGTCGCACGCCGGGCGTCGCACGCCGGGCGACGCGCGCCGGGCGACGTTCGAAGCAGGAGGGTTCACCGGGGTGCTGCGTTCCGGGCGACCATGGCCGGTCGTCCGGTTTCGTGTGTCGTCAGCCGGATGTCGATTGCTGCCCTGAATCCGCATGGAAGGCGATCGCGGCTGCGAATGCTCCTGAAAGTGGTGGCGGGGGAGCTTGTCATCCATGCCCAAAGAAAAAGGGCCGCACAAGGCGGCCCTTTTTCCTGCAGCGGCGGATCAGCGCTTGTCGAGAGCGATGAAGTCACGCTGCGTGGAGCCCGTGTACAGCTGGCGCGGACGGCCGATCTTGTACGAGGCGCTGTGCATTTCCAGCCAGTGCGAGATCCAGCCCACGGTACGCGCAAGGGCGAAGATCACCGTGAACATGGAAGTCGGGATGCCGATGGCCTTCAGGATGATGCCCGAATAGAAGTCGACGTTCGGGTACAGCTTGCGCTCGACGAAGTACGGATCGTTGCGGGCGGCTTCCTCGAGCTTCATGGCCAGTTCGAGCTGCGGGTCGTTGATGCCGAGGGCGGCAAGGACTTCGTCGCAGGTCTGCTTCATGACCTTGGCGCGCGGATCGAAGTTCTTGTACACGCGGTGGCCGAAGCCCATGAGCTTGAACGGGTCGTTCTTGTCCTTGGCCTTGGCCAGGAACTTGTCCAGGTTTTCCACGGAGCCGATCTCGTCGAGCATCTTGAGCACGGCTTCGTTGGCGCCACCGTGCGCCGGACCCCAAAGGGCCGCGATGCCGGCAGCGATACAGGCGTAAGGGTTGGCGCCGGTGGAACCCGTCAGGCGCACCGTGGAGGTGGACGCGTTCTGCTCATGGTCCGCATGCAGGATGAAGATGCGGTCCATGGCCTTGGCCAGCACCGGGTTCACTTCATAGTCGGCGCACGGCGTGGCAAACATCATGTGCAGGAAGTTTTCGGCGTAGCCCAGGTCATTGCGCGGATAAATGAAGGGCTGGCCGACATTGTACTTGTAGCTCATCGCGGCAATGGTCGGCATCTTGGCGATGAGGCGGATGGCGGCAATGCGGCGGTGTTCCGGGTTATTGATGTCCAGGTTGTCGTGATAGAACGCGGACAGGGCGCCCACCACGCCGCACATCACGGCCATGGGGTGTGCATCACGGCGGAAACCGCGATAGAAGAACTGGAGCTGCTCGTGAACCATGGTGTGGTTGGTCACGCGGCTCACGAAATCGGCCTTCTGCTCGGCGTTCGGCAGCTCGCCATTCAGCAGCAGGTAGCAGGTTTCGAGGTAGTCGGACTTTTCGGCCAGCTGGTCGATGGGATAGCCACGGTGCAGCAGGATGCCCTTGTCGCCGTCGATGAAGGTGATCTTGGATTCGCAGGCGGCGGTGGCCATGAAGCCGGGGTCGTAGGTGAAGTAGCCCTGGGCGAGCACGTCCTTCACGTCGACAACGTCAGGGCCCATGGTTCCCGAGGAAACCGGCAGATCAATCGACTTGCCATCGATCGTGAGGGTGGCTTTTTTGCCGGACATGGCAATCTCCTGGAGCAGAGGTTCAGTGACCTGGCCGCGCCAGAGAGGACCTGGCGACAGCACTGCCGATGATAAATGGGTGAAGCGGTAGGAAGGCGCGCTAGCTTAATTTGTAGGGATATTTTGTCAATCAAATGGATGAGCGGTCACATCTATTCTGATTGCAAAAACTCAGGCATTTGGCGTAGCGGAGGGGTGGGGCACCCAATCGGTGCAGGAAATGCGGAGGGTTGTGCGGAAAGTGATCAGCGTGCGCGATTTTGGCGCAAAACATCTAGACTTTGGCGGCATATGCGGCCGGCGTTAGCTGTTTGTAATTGAAAACCCGGAGCATTATACTTTGCGCCCGGTTTTCAGCCGGCTCGAAACGTCTGAAAAAATTCAGATGTTTCAATGACTTGCTGCAACACTCGTCACTTTCCCCTGGTATCCGCTCGTACCCCTGGGTTACGGGCTCCTCACAGGAATCACGCTGTGAAAAGCAATCGACCTGTCAATCTCAGTCTGGCAACGGTTCTGGCCGTCAATCTCAAGTCGCCCGTCGCCATCGCTTCCATCCTGCACCGCATTTCCGGTCTGGTGGTGTTCCTCCTGATCCCCGTGCTGCTCTATACGCTGCAGCAGTCCCTCGGGTCTGCCGAAACCTTCGCTGCACTCAAGAGCGGTTTCCTCGGCGGCTTCATCGGTCGCGGACTGGTCTTCGTGGCCCTCGCTGCCCTGGTATTCCACTTCATCATTGGCGCCAAGCATCTGGTTCAGGACTTCGGAATCGGTGAGTCCCTCGAAGGTGGACGACTTTTTGCAACGGTAGCGCTGGTCCTGGCTGCCGTATCCATTCTCGGCGCCTTCATCTGGGTGGTGATGTAAATGAGAAACAATGCTACGAGCCTGACCCGCTCCGGCGTGGGCGATTGGCTGGTCCAGCGCGTCAGCGCCTATGTCCTCGGCCTTTATTTCGTCATTGTGCTGGGCTTCCTGGCCTGCACCCCGGCCCTGTCCTTCGACAAGTGGCATGCGTTCATGACGTACCTGCCCATGCGCATGTTCACCCTGGTCGCCCTGATCGGCCTGGTGAGTCACGCCTGGGTCGGCATGTGGACCGTCTTTACCGACTACGTCACTGACCGGCAGATGGGCGCGAGCGCCAATGTCCTTCGTCTCGTGCTGGTGGCCGGCATGGTCATCGCCAACATTGTGTTTCTGATCTGGGGCATCCAGATCCTCTGGGGGAACTGAGTAAATGGCCAGCAACATCAAGGCAAGCAACATTCCCACCCTTACCTTCGATGCGGTCATCGTTGGCGGCGGCGGCTCCGGCATGCGTGCCTCGCTGCAGCTCGCCGAAGCCGGCCTGAAGGTGGCGGTACTCACCAAGGTGTTCCCGACCCGTTCGCACACCGTGGCGGCGCAGGGCGGCATCGGTGCCTCTCTCGGCAACATGTCCGAGGACAACTGGCACTACCACTTTTACGATACCGTCAAGGGCTCTGACTGGCTCGGCGACCAGGACGCGATCGAGTTCATGTGTCGCGAAGCGCCCAAGGTTGTTTACGAGCTCGAACACATGGGCATGCCCTTCGACCGTAATGCCGATGGCACCATCTACCAGCGCCCCTTCGGTGGTCATACCTCCAACTACGGCGAAAAGCCGGTGCAGCGCGCCTGTGCGGCCGCCGACCGTACCGGCCACGCGCTGCTGCATACCCTCTACCAGAACAACCTGAAGGTAGGTACGCAGTTCTTCGTGGAATGGATTGCCCTGGACCTGATCCGCGATCAGGACGGCGACGTGCTGGGTGTGACGGCGATCGATCTGGCCACGGGCGACCTCGCCGTATTCCAGGCCAAGTGCACCCTGTTCGCTACCGGTGGCGCCGGCCGTATCTACCAGGCCTCCACCAACGCCTTCATCAACACCGGTGACGGCCTCGGCATGGCGGCGCGTGCCGGCATTCCGCTCGAAGACATGGAGTTCTGGCAGTTCCACCCGACTGGCGTGGCCGGTGCTGGCGTGCTGCTGACCGAAGGCTGCCGCGGTGAAGGCGGCCTGCTGCGCAACAAGCACGGCGAGCGCTTCATGGAGCGCTACGCGCCCAACCTGAAGGACCTGGCGCCGCGTGACTTCGTGTCCCGCTCCATGGACCAGGAAATCAAGGAAGGCCGTGGCTGCGGCCCCAACGGCGATTATGTGGTGCTGGACCTCACCCATCTGGGTGCCGACACCATCCACAAGCGCCTGCCCTCCGTGTACGAGATCGGCAAGAATTTCGCCAACGTCGACTGCACCAAGGAGCCCATCCCTGTTGTGCCGACCATCCACTACCAGATGGGTGGCATCCCCACCAACATCCATGGTCAGGTGGTCGCGCCGAAGGACGGCAACCCCAATGAAGTGGTCAAGGGCTTCTATGCCATCGGCGAGTGCTCCTGTGTGTCCGTACACGGCGCCAACCGCCTTGGCACGAACTCCCTGCTTGACCTGATCGTCTTCGGCAAGGCTGCCGGTGAACACATCATCGAGACGGTCCGCAAGTCGCCGGCGCAGCACAAGCCGCTGCCGAAGGACGTGCTGGACAAGACGCTGGCCCGCATCGCCCGCTTGGACAACTCCACCGGCGGCGAATACTGCCAGGATGTGGCCAACGACATGCGCCGCATCATGCAGAACCACGCCGGCGTGTTCCGCACCCAGCAGCTGATGGACGAAGGCGTCGTCAAGATCCTCGAACTGGAAAAGCGCATCGCCAACATCCACCTGAAGGACAAGTCCAAGGTATTCAACACCGGCCGTATCGAAGCGCTGGAGCTGGAAAACCTCATCGAAGCTGCCAAGGCCACCATCGTGTCCGCCGCCGCCCGCAAGGAATGCCGCGGTGCCCACACCGTGGTCGACTACGAGCGTCCGGTAACCGATGCCGAGTGCCCGCTGGGTCGCAACGACAAGGAGTGGATGAA
>DASSUO010000018.1:0-3219 GCA_035706925.1 Moraxellaceae bacterium | reverse complement strand
AGCGGCTTCGACGACGGCCGCATCGTGCGCTTTGATGCGCGCGGCAACCTGATCAGAACGGTCAGCCAGACCGGTGGACGTCCCTTGGGCCTTCGGTTCCACCCGGACGGCTCCCTGCTGGTCTGCGATGCGGTGCGCGGCCTGCTGCGGGTCAACTTGCCCGGCGGTCGTACCGAATGCCTGGCCGATGAAGCCGAGGGTGTGCGCATCGGATTCGCCGACGATCTCGATATCGACAAGGCCGGGCGCTACGTCTATTTCACCGATGCCTCCAGCAAGTGGCACTACAACGAGGATCTCTTCGACCTCATCGAGCACGGCGGGCACGGTCGTCTGCTCCGCCACGACCTGAAGACGGGCGAAACCACCGTGCTCATGCGTGATCTGCAGTTTGCCAACGGCGTAACGCTGGGCCCTGACGACGCGTATGTGCTTGTCACCGAAACCGGCGGCTACCGTGTGCACCGTTACTGGCTGACCGGCGAGCGCGCCGGCAGCCATGAGGTGTGGCTGGACAATCTGCCCGGCTTTCCCGACAACATCCGCTTCAACGGCCATGACCGCTTCTGGCTTGCACTGCCCCTGCCGCGCGACTCCATGCTCGATTACCTCGCGCCGTATCCGGTACTGCGCCTGGCCCTGATGCAATACGTGCGCTACCGCTCACTGCCCATGAATCACATGGCCTTTGTCCTCGGCATCGACCTGCAGGGGCGGGTGGTCGCCAATCTCCAGCATCACGGGGACGACGCCTTCCGCTTCATTACCCAGGTGCTGGAACACGAAGGCTGGCTGTACTGCAGCTCCCTGCAGGAGCGGACCCTGGCCCGTGTGTCGCTGGCCCGCCTGCCGGTGACGGCCAGCGCCTGAGGGTGGCATCCCGCGCCGGATTGGCCGACACTTTCGACCCGACCCGACCCGACCCGACCCTGACATGACGACGATGACCCTGGACCGCTCCGACGACCTGATCACGCCCCTGCGCCTGCTCCGGCAACTGCCCTCCATCGCCCGCCGCACGCCTCGCATGTTGCAGGGTGCCCTCATCGCTGCCACCACCCATGCCGGCTCCCGCGGGGGCCTGGGCTGGGCCGTCGAGCGCGCCACGCGGATCAACCCGCAAGGGCCTGCCGTGCTGTATCGCGACACCACGCTGACCTATGCCGCGTTCAACGCCTGGGCCAACCGCATCGCCCACCATTTCTATCGCGAAGGGCTGCGCAAGGGCGATGTGGTGGTCGTCCTGATGGAAAACCGCCCCGAAATGCTGGCTGTTGCCGCCGGCCTGGCCAAGCTGGGGGTTGTCGCTGCGCTGGTCAACACGGCGCAAACCGGTGCCGTTCTCACGCACAGCGTCAATCTGGTTGCGCCCAAGGCAGCGATTGTCGGTGACGAGCTGCTCGAAGTATTCAGCACCGTACGTCCCTCCCTGCAGCTTCCGGCCGCCGGCCTGTACCGCTATGCCGACGCCGATACCACGGTCGATGCCACACTGGCCGCGGGCTATCGCGATCTTGCTGATGAAATTGCGACGCTGCCGGTCTACAACCCGCCGACCACGCGATCGGTAAAGGCGGAAGACGGCCTCTTCTACATCTACACGTCCGGTACGACCGGCTTGCCGAAGGCCGCCATCATGAGCCAGGGCCGATTCATGAAGGTCTATGGCGGCCTTGGCCACTCGGTGCAACTTGGGCCCGACGATGTGCTGTACGTGCCCCTGCCGTTCTATCACGCCACCGCCATCGTGGCGTGCTGGAGCTGCGCGCTCTCCGGAGGGGCAGGCGTGGCCCTGCGCCGCCGTTTTTCAGCGTCCGAATTCTGGAACGACATCCGCCACTTCAATGCATCGGCCTTCGGCTACGTCGGCGAGCTCTGCCGCTACCTGATGGACAAGCCCGAGCAGCCGTCCGACCGCCAGCACCGGGTGCGGGCCATGGTGGGCAACGGCCTGCGTCCCACCATCTGGGGCCCGTTCAAGCAGCGCTTCGGCATTGAGCGCGTGATGGAGCTCTACGGTTCCTCCGAAGGCAACCTCGGCTTCTCCAACGTGTTCAATTTCGACAACACGGTCGGCTTCTGTCCGCTGCCCTACAAGGTAGTGAAATTCGATCGCGATGCGGACCGCCCCGTGCGTGGCAGCGACGGTTTCATGATCGAATGCGCCCTGGGCGAGCCCGGCCTGCTCATCGGCGAAATTTCCGCGCGCAATCCCTTCGACGGCTACACCGATCCCGCCAAGAATGCGGCCAGCATCCTCACCGATGTGTTCAAGAAGGGGGACCGCTATTTCAACACCGGCGACCTCGTGCGCAACATCGGCTTCCGCCATGCCCAGTTCGTCGACCGTACGGGCGATACTTTCCGCTGGAAAGGCGAGAACGTCTCGACGACAGAAGTGGAAAACATCATGGGGCAGTCTCCGGCCCTTGAGCATGCGATCGTCTACGGTGTGGAAATTCCTGGCACCAATGGTCGTGCCGGCATGGCGGCCATTACCCCACGCGGCGCATTCGGCGAGAGCGAGGCGGCACATCTCCTGGCCCACCTGCGTCAGCAACTACCAGCCTTCGCCGTGCCGCTGTTCCTGCGCGTACAGCAGGCCGCCGTCACCACCGGCACCTTCAAATATCAAAAGGGTCCGCTGAAAAAAGAGGGATTTGATCCGGCCGCCGTGCAGGGCGATCGCCTGCTCGTGTTGTTGCCGGGCGAGCGCGCTTATCGCGAACTCACGCCAGCCATTCACGACGGCATCCTGCGCGGCGATTACCGCTTCTGAGACGGTGCGCGCGGCAGCATCAGGCGCCACCACCAGCGACCGAATCCGGGCCACACCTTGCGCACCTCGCGCAGGCAGGCCCGGATGAGCTTGCGCTGTTCGGCCGTCAGCGGCCGGCAACCGCGACGCACATCCAGTACCGCAAACCCCAGTTCCCCGATGAGCTCGGATGACGTGGTCCAGACCCCGTTCAGAACCTCCTCCACCCGCACGGCATGCGCGTGCTGACCGCTCGCGTGAAGCGAGGTGGCCAGTTCATGAAAGGGGGTGGACTCGACAGGGGAGGGCATGGGTATTCCGGTGGAAGGGGGGAATCTCGTCAACTCGCAGATAAAAGGCAAGCGGCCAAAAACAAAGGACTCATACTGAAAGCCGAAAGCCGAAAGCCGAAAGCCGAAAGCCGAAAGCCGAAAGCCGAAAGCCGAAAGCCGAAAGCCGAA
>DASSUO010000017.1:0-4805 GCA_035706925.1 Moraxellaceae bacterium | reverse complement strand
GCCTGCACGACGTCCGGACAGTTGTGGCAACTCAGCGATACCACCACGTCAAAGTCGAGGCCGGCGGGCAGCGCACGAATCTGCTCCGCCACCGCCGGCTCGACGCGCGGCGGATGGCCACTCACCTGCAGCAGCGCCAGCACCAGCGAACTGAATTCATGCCCCAGCGGCAGCCCCGCGAAGCGCACCCGCGCCGGCTCACCCGCCCGCGCAATCGCAAACGACGGGACGCGTGTGGCGTCACTATCATCGCGCACCGTGATCTTGCTGCTGAGCGCCGCAATGTCGTCCGCCAGCGCCCGCAGTTGCCGTGACGGTTCACCATCGTCCGTCGCCACCACCAGCTCGACCGGATCGACCAGGCGCTCGAGATAGCCCTGCAGCTGGGCCTTGAGGGTTGTATCCAGCATGACGATTCTCCTTTTTCTGTATTTTTCGCTGTAGCGGGCGGCCTTAGCCGCGACTACAACGATCAGCACGAATATCGCTTCGGGCCTGATCGCCGCTGAAGCCGCTCCTGCACGGGCGGCGACAACTCCACCCCCGTAGCAGCGGATTCAGTCGCGATAGCCACAGCCGCAACGGCTGCCGAAGCCACCACGACGGCCGTTTCCACCACCATCGCGATTGCTTCGACCGTCGCGTCAAATCTTCCCCACCAGATCCAGCGACGGCTTCAACGTGGCCGCGCCTTCCTGCCACTTGGCCGGGCACACCTCGCCCGGGTGATTCGCCACGTACTGTGCGGCCTTGACCTTGCGCAGCAATTCCGACGCATCGCGACCAATGCCGTTATCGTGGATTTCGCACAGCTTGATCTGGCCTTCGGGGTTGATGACGAAGGTGCCGCGCAACGCCAGGCCCTCCTCCTCGATCATCACCTCGAAGTTGCGCGCGAGCGTGCCCGTGGGGTCGCCGACGAGGGGGTACTGCACTTTGCCAATGGCCTCCGAGGTGTCGTGCCAGGCCTTGTGCGCAAAGTGGGTATCGGTCGATACGCCATAGACCTCGACGCCCAGTTTCTGGAATTCGGCATAATGGTCCGCGAGGTCTTCCAGCTCGGTCGGACAGACAAAGGTGAAGTCGGCCGGATAGAAAAAGACGACCGACCACTTGCCCTTGAGAGTGGCGTCGGTAACGTCAAGGAACTTGCCGGTCTGGTAGGCGGTGGCCTTGAAGGGCTTGATGACGGTGTTGATCAGGTTGCTCATGGCAGTCTCCTTGTGATCCAGGGGAAAGAGTCGGTAAGGAGGATGCTAGGCAACCGGCCCTGATTTTATAAATTTATTCTCCATGCGCTTTTGATAGCCAAACCCTATTAACAGGCAAAAGCGTCGCCGGCCCCGTCATCCGCGCTCCCCGGGGCCACCGCCTTGCACCGGATGCCCGCGCCCCCTTGGCCACATCGCCGGCCCCGGCAGCGACAACAAGGGGCTCCCGTTCTCCTGCACAACGGTGACCGGGCGCTTTCGCCCCCGCATGGCATCGCGTAGGGTTGCCGTCTCGCAGACTCAAGGACGATCCCCATGGACAAGACTGCCTTCGACGCCCTCATCACCCGCCTCGAGGCCCGGGCACAACAAGCCCCCGGCTATTACACGGCCAGTGTCGCGCTGGTCGCGCTTCTGGGATTTCTCATTCTCGGCGCATCGCTTGGATTTTCCCTTCTCCTCCTCGGCGGCTTTGCAGCCCTCCTTGCCCTGGGCATCAAGTTCGGTGGCGCCGGCGCGCTCCTGCTGGTCGCCAAGCTCGGCAAGTTGCTGCTCGTCTTGCTGGTGCCGGCCTGGATGATGCTGAAAAGCACATGGACCATGCTCACCACCCGCTTTCCCGCGCCAGAGGGCCGCGAAATCACGCGCAACGAGGCTCCCGCGCTCTTTGCCCGCCTTGATGACATGCGCACGCGCATGCGCGGCCCGTGCTTCCACCACGTGCTGCTGACTGACGACATGAATGCGGCCATGGTGCAGTATCCGCGCTGGGGCCTGCTCGGCGGTCACCGCAACTACCTCATCCTCGGCCTGCCGCTGCTGGAAGTGATGAGCGCCGACGAAGCCATGGCGGTTGTCGCGCATGAATACGGCCATCTCGCCGGCCAGCACAATCGCTTCGGCGCATTCATTTACCGGTTACGCGGTGCATGGGGCCAGATGCAGGCCATGGCCGACAGCTGGACTGACTGGGGCTCCCGACTGGTAGCGCGCCTCTTTCGCTGGTATGCGCCTTTCTTCAATGCCTACACCTTCGTTCTTGCGCGTCAGAATGAATACGTTGCCGACCGTGCTGCGGCCGATCTCGTGGGTGTTGCGCCGGCCGCGAATGCGCTGGCCCGGGTCAACATTGCCGACCATTTCGAGCAGAAATGCTTCTGGCCGGAAGTGAATCGCCGTGTTCACCATGAACCGGCACCACCTGCCGCCCGCAGTCAGGTGTGGGCGGCGGCCTGGCGCGAACAGCTGTTGCCGGAACGCGAACATGACTTCCTGCAACAGGCACTGACCCGGGTGACGGACAACGCCGACACGCACCCCGCACTGGCCGATCGCCTCCGGGCCCTTGGCGTGGATCCCGCCTCCCTGACGCCGCCAACCCGCGTAACGGAAAGCGCCGCCCAGGCCTGGCTCGCCGCGCAATTGCCGGCCCTGCGCGCCACCTTCGACAGTGCCTGGCAGGAACAGGTGCGCGCCGACTGGCAAAATCGTCACCAGTATCTGCGCGAGCAGCGGGTGGAGCTGGAGCGTCTGCGAGCGCTTGAACTGCCGGACGCCGAAGACGCCTGGCATATCGTTCGCCTCACCGACGAGACCGAACCGGACACCGATCTTTTCCCGCTGCTGGACGCACTCATCGAGCGCTTCCCGCGCCACGCTTCCGCCCTGTACCGGCGCGGTTCCCTGCTGCTGGCACGGGAAGATGACCGCGGTGTCGACGACCTCGAGCGCGTCATGACCATTGATCCCGACGCCATTCTCCCGGCCTGCCACCTGATTTACGGATTTCTGGTCGAACGGGACGAGGCGCGTGCCGATACCTACCGGCAACGCTGGCTCGCCCGCAACGAACTGGAGCAGCGTCGCGAAAAGGAAATGCGGGAGTTTGACCCGCGCCGCTGCACGCTGGCGCCCGCCGACGAGCTCAAGCCCGAGGCATTTGCCGCGTTTGCCGCCGTGCTGGAAGCCGCGCCAAAGGGCGTGACGCGCGCCTGGCTGTTGCGGCGCATCATCAGCGCCGATCCTGATGCCCGCGCCTGGGTGCTGGCCTTCGAGAGCAGTGGATGGACGCGTGAAAAAGGACGCCAGAAAATTGTCGACTTCATCGTCGCGCAGAAAGTGCCGGTGGTGGTGCATGTGGTCCCGCTGGGCAGCCCCGCCTTCGGCAATCTGCGCAAGCAGATCAAGCAGCTGGACCTGCCGCCGCTGTTCGCCCGCTAACCGGCGGCGCGCCCACCAGGCAGGCGCCATTTCATCGCACGGACGCCGCGAGGGACCATGGCAGTCCCCACGTCGCCCATAAAAAAGCCCGGAATTTTTCCGGGCTTTTTTCAGATGCGGCGGCGCCACTCAGTGCCGTGGATACAGTTTCTCGTCGAAATCGCTCATCTTCACGAAGGAAAGCGGCTCCGCCTGTGGCAGCGCAGCCAGCCAGGCACGGTAATCGTGCATGACCTGATCGCGCGCTTCCGGCTTGAGATACGGAACATGATAGCCCGCAAAGAACGGCAGCACATCGAAGCCGCAATAGGCCAGCGTGCCGCGCAGCAGCGGACGCAACATCAGCTCGAGTTCGCCATGGATCGCACCAGGTCCGAACATGTGCGGACGGCCGCCCAGCGTAAACGACAACACCGCCTTTTTGCCCTTGAGGCCGCCCTGGTCATAGAAGCGCATGCCGCCGTAGCAAAGGCCTGAAATCAGCACACGGTCGATCCAGCCCTTCATCATGGCCGGCACACTGAACCAGTAAACCGGAAAGTTCAGGATCAGGAGATCGGCGCGCTTCAGCTTTTCGATCTCCGCCGCGATGTCCGGCGCCAGCGTGCCGGCCTCGTAGCTGTGACGCTGCTCCAGCGCATACACGAGGTAGTCCGGATTCTTGCGGCTGTCGAAATCCTCGGCCGACGCCACCGGATTCCAGTCCATGGCGTAGAGGTCAGAGACTTCAACATGGTGGCCGGCCGCCGTCAGGTCCGCTACGGCGGTCTTCAGCATGGACGAAGTGAAAGACTGGGGTTCAGGATGGGCGTGGACGATCAGGATGTTCATGAGGCTCTCGGGAGGACACCGGCAGCCGCCGGCAAGACAGGGCCCGGACTCTATCAAGCCCCGCCCCCGAGGCACAAACGCCGCCCACAGGAGAGGCCACCACGGAGGCCCGGCCGGCTACGTGTCTCGTTCGGAGCTCCAGACACGACCGCAGGACACCTGGCAGCCACCTGCATGACCGCTACGGCTTCATGCGCTCCTTGTCGACCGGCCGGGGCAACGCCGGGAATCGTGCGTCCCGCGACGGCGCCAGCGCATGACCGCCCACCCTGGCCCGTCCGTCCCACAATGCGGCCTGCGCGGCACATGGGCGCGCCCCGGATTCAGTGATACAAAGACGCACCGGACACCCCGCCCCCTCGGCCCGCGCAAGGAGAGACCATGACCTACCGTACCCTGGATTACACCGTCGCCGACGGCATCCTGACCCTCACCCTGAATCGCCCCGAGCAGCTCAACGCCTTCACGGTGGACATGGCCAATGAACTCGTGCAGGCCTTCAATCGCGCGAGCGACGACGACGACGTGAAGGCCATCGTCGTC
>DASSUO010000016.1:0-3060 GCA_035706925.1 Moraxellaceae bacterium | reverse complement strand
GACCTTCGGGCTCGCCATCGCCGAGTTCTCGCTGCGCAACAAGCCGGTGCTGACGTATGCGCTTTCCGGCGAGCGCAACCACATCGATGTGCTGGGGGCGCGCGGGCGCTATTACGCCGGGCCGCGCGGCTTGCGCGATCTGCTGCTCGGCTTCGACCGAGCCTGGTCGGCGCATCAGGATTGGGACTGCTATTCGCGAGACTTTTCCCCCTCGGCCGTCATGCCCCTTTTCGATCAACACTTCATTCGCAAGGCGCAAACGACAGGTATCGGCGATGCCGACTGGTCGCTGGCCGCAGGCGACCGTTTCGCCATCCTGGGCAACCGACTGCGCATCCGCGGCATCAAGTCGCTGCGCAGCTGGGCCCGGCTGGTGGCGTGAGCGCATTGCCGTGTCTGCGAATGTCCTGAAATTCCTGGAGATCGTGACGCGACGCGCGTTCGCGATCCGGAGTCCTGCATGACCCGAGTCAAGTTCCTGAGTCGCCAGCCGGCAGAGGAATGGCATCGCTATTTCGCCGATGACCAGTTCACCTGGAGGGGTTGTTCCTTCACGTTTGATCGCGACGCACGCGAATATGACTGGCTGGTGGTCTATGACGAGCTGCCGCCGTCCGCAGGACACTCGCAGAAGCAGGCAATCGAAGTGCTGGCCTGTCCGCGCGCCAATACCCTGCTGATCACGACAGAGCCGGCCTCCATCAAGTGCTACGGGTGGCATTACACATCACAGTTCGGTCATGTGCTGACTACCCAGCCGGCCTGGGCCCTGCCGCATCCGCATCGCCATTTTCAGCAGGCGGCCAATCACTGGTTCTACGGCAACGATCCCGCGCAGCGCATGAGCCATGACCGGATCGTGTCCGGCCCTGGCCCCAAAACGCACATGGCCTCCATGGTGGGTTCATCAAAGGCCCAACGGCACACCCTGCATTACCGCCGCTTTGCCTTCATGCAGCGTGTGCAGCAACTGATGCCCGAGATTGATGTTTACGGCCGAGGCTTCATTCCGCTTCCCGACAAGTCGGATGCCCTTGATGGCTACCGGTACCATCTGTGTGTGGAAAATCATGTCGCTCCGCACCACTGGACCGAGAAGCTGTCGGATGCCTTCCTCGGCCGTTGTCTGCCCTTTTATGCGGGTGCGCCTGATGCGGGGGATTACTTTCCCGAAGGCAGCTTCGTGCGTATCGACATGAATGATCCGGAAGGTGCTGTCGCCTTGCTGCGGCAAGCCATCGCGGAGGGCTGGTACGAGCAGCGTCTGCCCTTGATCGAAGAGGCCCGCCGGCGGGTCTTGCAGGAGTACCACCTGTTTGCCGTGATCGAACGCATTGTCCGTGAGGCAGGGACCGGGCAGGCCGCCCGGTCAGTCAAGGCGGTGTCGATGCAACCGGGCAATGACCGGATCCTTTCCCGTCATGCCTTGCGTCGTTCGCCGGTAGTGGCGGTTTTCCACGGCCTGGAAAAGGCCTATGTGCGGATCCGCTCGGTGTTGACCCGCCAGGGAACCTGAAAGGAAGAAAGGGAATGAAAACGATTTCAGTGGTGCTGACGGTCTACAACAAGGCGCGCTTCCTTCCGGATACGCTCGCCAGCCTGTATGAGCAGGAGGGGGCCGGATCCGCATTCGAGCTGGAGTTCGTGCTGGCTGACGACGCATCGACGGATGAGTCGGTGGCGGTGAGCGAGGCGTTTTTTCGCCAGCACCCGGCGCGCGCAAACATCATTCGCAATGATCGCAACCAGGGGCCGTCGGTGCGCCTCAATCAGGGCATCCGCGCGGCAACTGGTGACCTGGTATTTGTCTTCGATGCCGACGACATCGCGCCGCGCAATGTGCTGTCCACGCTCCTGCAGGCGCTGGAGCGGGAGCAGGTGGACTACGTCTATGGTCGCTCCCAGAAGACGCGATTGCCCGCTCCCGAAGCGGCGGCACTGACCCTGCCTGACAGCGCCGAGGTGGTCGTCAGTGACGATCCCCTGCAGCTGACGCTGACGCGCGGTATTGTCTTGCCCATCGTGCTCGTACGTCGCGACGTCGCCCTGTCGGCGGGTGGCTGTGACGACACGGTATTTGTGCAGGATGAATCCCTTGCACTGCGACTGGCGCTGGCCGCCAAACGGGCTGCACTCGTCGAGTCCCCCTGCCGCTACGTGCTGGTGACGCCGGAGGAGGCCGCCAGCGGCAAACCCAGCCAGGCGCACCTGTCGGCCAACGTAGCCCAGCAGCATCACGATCAGTATCTCACCTACACCCATTTGCTGGCGGATTCCCGACTCACACCGGCGCAGCGGACCGCGCTGGCACGCAAGGCGGTATCTCCGTGGTGGAAATCAGTACGCAAGCAAGGCGTGCAACCGGTGGCTCTTGGCTGGTATCTCCTCAGCAAGCTGTTCCCGCAGTTCGTCCTGACGCAGCAGCGCGCGCGTCTGGATGCCTATTTCGCCCAGCTACCCAAGGTCAGGCGAGTCGCCTGAGCAGGAATCGACATGACCGCGACCCGCGAAAAGATCCTCGTCATCCGCCACGGCGCATTCGGTGACATCGTCCAGGCCGATGGCGCGCTGCGTGACATCCGTGCTCATCATCCGGAGGCGGAAATCGTGCTGCTGACGACGCCGCCCTTTCGCAAGCTGCTGGCGCGCTGCCCGCATGTGGATCGTCTCGCCATCGACGAGCGTGCGCCGCTCACGCAGCTCGGCAAGTTCCTGGCCTTGCGCCGGGCCCTTCGTGCCGAAGGATTCTCCCGGGTGTACGACCTGCAAAGCAGCGGACGGACGAAAAATTACCGCCGATTTCTCTTGCCGGAGGCCGAGTGGAACGACAACCGGGACTTCAACGGCCGCCCCGTGCGCGAGTGCTACAAGCTGCAGCTCGAGCGCGTGGGCGTGAAGGCCGCGCATGCCATGAACCCCGACGTGTCCTGGATGGCCGACGACATGTCCGCCTTCCTGGCCAGCGAGGGCGTGAAGCCGGGCTATGTGTTCCTGATCCCCGGCTGCGCCGCCAGGCACCCGCAGAAGCGCTGGCCGCACTATGCCGACCTCGCGCGCGAG
>DASSUO010000015.1:0-2072 GCA_035706925.1 Moraxellaceae bacterium | reverse complement strand
CGCCAGAAGCGCTGCTGGGTGGAATTCTCTCGTCGGGCCTGCGGGTCGGGCGGCTCGTCAGGCAGGTTCACGCTCGCGAAGATGGCGGCGCTGTCGAGTCCGGCCCTCTGCATGGCCTGCCAGGTCATCCAGAGGAAAATGCCGGAATCGGAGGCCATGGCGTGGGGTCCGGCTTACTGCGGGCGCTCGCTCGCGCGCAGGGCCTGCATGGCGGGCGAAAGGCGGTCGGGATGCCGCGGCGAAATGTCGCGATAGCGCTCCATCAGGGCGGGCATGTCCTTTTCGATGTCGCCCGTGGGCTCGAAGGTGCCGAGCACCATGGTCTCGCGCTTTGCATAGTCGAACGCGATGAGCAGGATAGGCACGCCTGCTTGCACTGCGATCCAGTAAAAGCCGGTTTTCCAGGCCGTGGCCGTGCGCGTGCCTTCCGGCGCAATCGCCAGCCACATCGAATCGCTCTCGCGGATCCGCTTTGCGGAATCCGACACCAGGTTCTTGCTGTTGGCACGGTCGACGGGCAGGGCGCCCACGGCGGTCAGCAGGCGCCGGAGCGGCCACACGAAGGCGGTGTGCTTCACGAGGAAATAGGTGTGCAGGCCGAGCGCGATGGAACTCACGGCGGTCAGGAAGCCATCCTGGTTGGAGGTATGCGGCGCGGAGATCAGCACGGCGCGCGGAATATTGGGCAGGGTGCCGGTAATGCGCCAACGCATCAGACGCAGAATCAGCCGGGCAAACCACCGGACAAAGGGGCCGCCACGCTGGGGGGCCAGGGGAGGTGTGTCGATGAAGCGGGAGTCAGTCATGAACGGAAGGGGCATGCCCGTCAAAATGGACGAGCCAGCATTCTAGGCATTTGTGAACGATCAGTCATTCATCACGTGCGGGGACACCAGCGGGGTCCATGGGATGGACCGGGGGATCGGGGACGGTTACCACCTGTTTGGTCAGCGCGGGACCAATGATGCGCCCGTCCGGATCGCGAGTGCGCATCAGACATCGCCTAGGGCGGGGCGTGGGACGGAGCAGCAACGCTTTCCGGAAAAGGCACGGGACGACAGGAAGAAAAAACGGCCGGGCCCCGGGAAGGTCGCGTCATCGGGCCCGGCCGTGTTGAACCGGAGGCGGTCTCTCGACCGGAAAATGTCAGCTCAGGGGCGTCAGTGCGTCGGTGACGCGGCAGTACGCCTCCATGAGGTCACTGGAAATCTGGTGCACCAGCGCCTCGCGCGCGGCGGCATCGTCTTCGCGTGAGTCTGCGCTCGTATGCAGCAAATGCGAATGCTGGGCCAGGTAATAAGAGGCCGTGATCAGCATGGGCTTGAGATGGATCAATAATTTTTGCAGCCGCTCCACCTCCCGGAACAGCACGTCGATTTCCAGGCTGATCAACTGCTCCGTCGGCAATGACGTGCCGCAGGAGGTGCAGGGAACTTCAGGCAAAACGCGTTCATGGTGGGTCATGCAAAAGGCTCCCAGTGTTTCAGTGCGTAATGGCGAAGAAATTCATTGCGCGATCCGTGCCAGATGACGGCAGCGCCAGAAAATAATTCCGTTCCGGTTTTTGCGTGATTTGAGACTTGGATGTGTTTATTTCTGTCGTGGACAACTGTATACATTTGCGCGCACAGCGAAATGGCGCGCCGCAGTTAATTTGGCTCGATTTCGCTGTTATTTCAGCCAATAAGGTTCGCCTCGATGAAGAAATCGACGCGCAGCGTGGAGCGCAGCCTGATCGCGGTCAGCTATGCCTATGATTTGCTCCACGTCATGGAAGACCGGGGCGCCTCCAGCGAGGCGATCATTCGCGACAGTCAGATCCCCTCCACGCTGCTGAAAGGGCACGATGCCCGCATCACTGCCGCACAGTTCGCCAGTCTCGTCCGGGCTTGCGCCAGCCATGGTGATGTGGCCGGGCTGGGCTATGCCTTCGGTCTCAACGTGAAATTGCCGTCCCATGGCTTGCTGGGGCTTGCGATGGTGAATTGCCGTACGCCACGCGAAGCGATGCAGCTGGGCGAACGCTTTAGTCCGTTGCGCAGCGGCATCGTGCGTCTGCGTGTGATTGAAGA
>DASSUO010000014.1:0-3932 GCA_035706925.1 Moraxellaceae bacterium | reverse complement strand
GTCCTGGTCCGACTGGCGCCATCCGTGTCGGAGGAGGTCATCCCGTTGGGACGGCCCACCCACGACAAGACGGTCGCCGTTTGCTTTGGCGACCGTCCGGAGGCCGGATTGACCGTCGCGCCACCGGGGGGCAATTTTTGGGCTATTAAATGTGCCATTGGTCAATGTAACATCGGGAAGGTCTTAACGCTGTTAAGTTAACGGAGTCCGCCATGCCCCTCCTGAAGGCCCCACCCCCTGTACGGGGTTATCTGCCCTCCGCTGAAGACCTGGAGCAGTTCCGCCACGTCCAGCGCCTCGCCTATGCCGCCGCCGAAGCCGTTGCCAGGGAACTCAAGCCCGGCATGACGGAAAAGGAGGCTGCCCGGATGCAGGAAGTGTGGCTGCTGGACCATGGTGTCACCGGCTGGTTCCACGCGCCGTTCGCCTGGTTCGGCGACCGGACCGCCTTCCAGGGCTTCAAGGTGGCCCTGCAGTTCCTGCCCACCAACCGCCGTCTCGAAGAGAACATGCCCTTCATCCTGGACAACGCGCCGGTGGTGAATGGCTATGTGGCGGATATCGGCTACGCCGGCGTGCTGGGCGAGAACAGGATTCTCGATCGCTTGCTCGATGACCTGGCCGAACACCGTGCCCTCATTCTGGATCTCATCAAGCAGCGTCGCCCCATGAGCGAAGTGTCCCAGGCCGTGGACCGCCTCATTCAGCAGCAGGGCCATGCGCCGCGCCACAAGGCCTACCCCTTCGAGACGCTGGCGCATACCGTGCAGCCCATGCCTGCGAGCAAGGGCGGCAAGCCGCGCACCATTTTCCAGTTCGGCTTCCAGGCGGTCGAAGCCCTGGGCCGCCTCGCGCTGGTCGCCCGCCGTCAGGGCTGGTCGCCCATCTGGTCCTCGAATGCGAGTTCGGATCACGCGCCGGTACCGGGTCTGTGGGCGGTGGAGCCGCATCTGGGCTTCCGCGGCGTGGGCGCCAAGTTCGAAGAGTTGCTGGTCATCACCGAAGACGATGCCTACTGGCTCGATGATGACACCCCGCATGTGCGGCGCTGGAAGGAGCGCGGCCTGTGGCCGGTGCAGAAGAAAGAGGAGAAGGCGGCATGAAGGTCGCCACTACTCGCGTTGACTCGAATGGCGTGAAGCTCCATGTCGTTACCTACGGCGACAGCCGCAAGGTGCCGGTGGTACTGGTGCACGGCTATCCGGACAATAACCAGGTCTGGAAGCCGGTCGCCGAACGCCTGGCCAAGGACCATTTCGTCATTGCCTATGATGTGCGTGGCGCCGGTCAGTCCGACGTGCCCCATCGCGCGCGCGACTACCAGCTCGAATGGCTCGCACAGGATCTCGCGGCCGTTGTCGATGCCGTCATTCCCGGGCGCCGCTTTCACCTGGTCGGTCACGACTGGGGCTCGATCCAGAGCTGGGAGTCGGTGACAACCGACCGTCTCAAGCCGCGCATCGCGTCCTACACGACCATTTCCGGCCCGGCACTTGATCATGCGGCGCACTGGGTGCGCGCCCGTACGCTCAATCTGTCACCTGCTGCCAAGGCCAAGGTGATGAAGCAGCTGTTGTCGTCCTGGTACATCGGTTTCTTCCAGCTGCCGGTGCTGGCGCCGGCAACCTGGCAGGCCGGCTTCGGCAAGCTCTGGCCGACCTATCTGGAAAAGCGCGAAGGTGTGAGCGAGGCGACCCCCAACGCGACGCAGACCGAAGACGGTGCCAATGGCGTCCAGCTCTATCGCGCCAATTTCCGCGACAAGCTCATCAATCCGGAAGAGCGCTATGCCGCGTGTCCGGTACAGCTCATCGTGCCGACGCGCGACAACTATGTCAGCACGCAGCTTTTCGAAGACCTGCATCACTGGGTGCCGGAGCTCTATCGCCGCGATCTCAATGCCAGCCACTGGGTGCCCCTCAGCCATCCCGACCTGATCGCCCGCTGGATTGGCGAATTCGTCGACGGCGTCGAGCGCGGCCAGCTGTCCGGCGCATTGCAACGGGCCCGCGTACGTCCGGAGCGAAGCCATTTGCCGCTGCAGGGCAAGCTGGCCGTCATCACCGGTGCCGGCTCCGGTATCGGCCGTGCCACGGCACTCAGGTTTGCGGAAGAGGGCGCGGACCTTGTCTGCGTCGACATCAACGCCGCGGCAGCGGAACGCACGGCCGAATTGTGTCGGCTGCTCGGTGCCGGCGCATGGGCTCGTGTGGTCGATGTCGGCAATGCCAAGGCGATGGAGTCGCTCGCCAATGAAATTGAAAAGGACTTCGGCGGTGCCGACATTGTCGTCAACAACGCCGGCATTGGCATGGCGGGCGGCATGCTCGACACGTCCGTCGCCGACTGGGATCGCCTGCTCAAGGTGAACCTGTGGGGTGTCATCCACGGTTCGCGCCTCTTTGCGAAGCAGATGGTCAATGCCCACCGGCACGGCCATATCGTGAACGTCGCCTCGGCGGCTGCCTTTGCCCCCAATCGCAAGCTGGCGGCGTATTCAACCAGCAAGGCCGCTGTGCACATGCTGACCGAGTGTCTGCGCGCCGAATTGGCCGAGCACGACATCGGCGTCACCGCCATCTGCCCGGGCTTCGTCGCCACCGGCATCGCCAGTGCCACGGTGTATACCGGCATGAGCGAAGAAGAACAGGCAAAGAAGCGGGCCAAGGCCGATGCGCTCTACAAGCGCCGCAATTTCTCGCCGGACGACGTGGCCGACTCCGTGTTCTGTGCCGTTCGCGAGAACCCGGCCCTGTCCCTGGTGGGCGCCGAAGCCTGGACCACGCGTCTTCTGAGCCGCTTCGCCCCCGGACTCTCGCGCCTCATCGCGCGTATCGACATTACCCCCTGACTCCGTTCGACATCTGGAGACCCTCATGACTGCTGCCTTGCGCCATCAACTGAAGCCCCGTCGTGTGCAGTTCGAATTCCAGGACATTCCGCTGCACTGGCTTCCGGACGACCCGTTTTCGTCCCACGTCATCAACGGCATCAACATGCTGCTGCCAGCGGGTGAGTTGTGGTTCTGCCGCGTGTACAACAAGGCGCTGCCGCTGATCACCGATCCGCAACTGCGCGCCGACGTCGAAGGATTCATCCGGCAGGAGGCCATCCACTCGCGCTCGCATTCGAAGGCCGAGCAGTACCTGATGTCGCAAGGGCTTGAGACCGACGAATACCGGGCCAAGGCCGAGTGGCTGTTCGAGCAATTTCTGGGCGAGGCACCGTTCGGCGTCAAGGCGCTGCAGCAGCCCTGGCTGGAAAAGCGCTGGGTCATCGCGCGCGTGGGCGTCATCGCCGCCATCGAGCATTTCACCGGCGTGCTTGGCCAGTGGTGCATGGACAACACCAGCTGGGACCGCGGTCATCCCGTCATGGTCGACCTTTTCCGCTGGCATCTGGCGGAGGAAGTTGAACACCGAAACGTGGCCTATGACCTGTTCCGCCACCTGTGCGAGACCGAGCTGGGCTTCTACGTGAGTCGCCAGGCGTTGATGGCGATCATCTTCCCGCTGTTCCTTTATTACCTGGCCGAAGGCGGTCGCTCGTTGGCCAAACAGGACCAGAACAGGTACTCGCGCTGGCTGGCCCGCCAATCGGTGGCGCGCCTGATGCTGGAACTGGAGCGCGTGGGAACACGTACCCAGAATGTGCCGACCTTCACTTTCCTGGTGAAGGCGACCCTGCGCTGGATGGCTCCCGGCTTTCATCCGGAACACGAGGGTGACACCGCGCAGGCGTTAGCCTATCTCGCACGCTCGCCGGCCGCGCGCGCCGCCGCCGAGCGCGAAGGTCTGCATTAAGGGCCTCTTTGGTGGGCTGTGATGTAGATTGCTGTCCGGCGTAACCGGACAGCAATCAGCAGGGGCCTCCAGCACTGCGCCACAATGCCGAGCACCGAGCACCGAGCACCGAGCACCGAGCACCGAGCA
>DASSUO010000013.1:0-12887 GCA_035706925.1 Moraxellaceae bacterium | reverse complement strand
AGTTTTAATCGGGTGACGGGTATTCCTTTCCCCGGCACAAGACTCAGAGGATAGGAAACATACGTCGTATGCACACTGCCGTCGGTGTGCGTGGTGAGTTTGGCCGTTTCGCCGTAGTGAGCCATGAGGCGCTGCCGGATGTTGTTCAGGGCCATGCGATTGCCCCGGGGCGACGATACCGGTGCATGGCCCACGGGATTCGTGATGATGATGCTGACATCCCGGCCATCGTAATCCACGGTGATCTTCACGGTACTCGGCTCGGAGCGCGGCTCGACACCATGATAGATCGCGTTTTCGATCAGGGGCTGCAAGGTCAGCGCGGGAATGCGGACCTGCTCGGGCACGGCATTGAGTTGCCACTCCACCCGCAGGCGATCACCCAGGCGGAATTTTTCAATGTTGACGTAGTGCTGGCACAACTCGAGCTCTTCGTTGAGCCCGACCTCGCCTTCGGCGCGCAGACTGGCGCGGAACAGCTCGGACAGGTCTTCGACGGCCTGCTCCGCCTTGTCCGGATCAACATGGATCAGGCTGGCAATGATGTTCATGGAATTGAAAAGAAAATGCGGTCGTATCCGTGACTGCAGCGCCTGCAGGCGGGCGGTGAGCTCGGTCCGCTGCCGCGCACGCAACTGCTCCTGCAAATAAAAGTAGCGCATGATGAGGCCCGCCACGATGGCCCCCATGAGCACATTGCGCACAATGTCCTGGCCCGTGACAGGGTAGGCATAAGCGATGTGTGCCAGGCGCAGCATCGGCTCCGCCAGCCAGCTGAAGAGGGCAACAAGACCCACGACCAGAACGAAGGAGAGCCCTGCGGCCGTCGAGCTGCGCAGGCGCATGAGGGGCTTGCGCAACTTGCACAGCAGCGCGGCATTGACGAGAGAGATCCACTGCACCAGGAAGGAGGTCAGCGCAAACCGGTCCCAGGGAAAGAACTCGAGATGGTCGGCAGCGGCCAGCACGAGCAAAAGCGCAAGCAGCTCGGCCACAATGACAAGCATGGCAAGCGCCTGGGGCGCACAGAAATTAGGCAGAAAGAAGTCGTCTGCGCCGTCTTCTGTGACTGGGTTGTTGTTTTTCTTGTGTTGCATGTCTCTCAGTCTGCCCCTGTTGCCGACGAACGGCAAGTCAGGCAAAGGTTTGTCGTTGCCGGTATACTGCGCGCCGTCCCCGGTTTAGCGCCGTCCGCCGGAATTCATCGACGGCAACCCCCTGACTACCGAGTCTCCCGATGAGCCAGTCCTCCTCTTCCTCCATGTGGGGTGGTCGCTTCAGCGAAGCCACCGACGCTTTCGTGGCTGAATTCACTGCTTCGGTCAGCTTTGACAAGCGCCTCTACCGCCACGACATCATGGGCTCCATCGCCCACGCCACCATGCTGGCTCGCGTTGGCGTCATTTCCATAGAAGATCGCGACCTGATCGTGACAGGTTTGCAGCAGATCCAGGCAGAAATCGAGGCGGGCCGGTTCGAGTGGCGCACCGACCTCGAAGACGTGCACATGAACATCGAGCACCGACTGACCGAGCGCATCGGCATCGCCGGCAAGCGCCTGCACACCGGCCGCTCCCGCAACGACCAGGTCGCCACCGATGTAAGGCTTTACTTACGTGATGAAGTAGATGCCATAAGGGCTGAGCTCAAGCGCCTGCTGACCGGACTGGTGGATCTCGCCGAGCGCGAACATGCCACCATCATGCCCGGATTCACTCACCTGCAGACGGCGCAGCCGGTGACCTTCGGCCACCATTTGCTGGCCTGGTTCGAGAACCTGAAGCGGGATGACGAGCGCCTCACCGACCTGCGCCGCCGCGTCAACCGCATGCCGCTGGGCTCGGCCGCCCTGGCCGGCACCACCTATCCGATTGACCGCGCGTACACGGCTGAGCTGCTGGGATTCGAAGCGGTGTCGGAAAACTCCCTGGACGCCGTCTCCGACCGCGATTTCGCCATCGAGTTCTGCGCCGCCGCGTCGCTGATCATGATGCACCTGTCCCGCTTCTCCGAAGAGCTGGTGCTGTGGGCGTCTGCCCAGTTCCAGTTCGTGCACCTGCCCGACCGCTTCTGCACCGGCTCGTCGATCATGCCGCAGAAGAAAAACCCGGACGTTCCTGAGCTGGTCCGCGGCAAGGCTGGCCGCGCCTTCGGCCACCTGTTTTCCCTGCTCACGTTGATGAAGGGCCAGCCGCTGGCCTACAACAAGGACAACCAGGAAGACAAAGAGCCCCTGTTTGACGCCATCGACACGGTCATCGGCTCCCTGCGTGCCTTTGCCGACATGGTCCCGGCCATCGAGGCCCGTCGCGACAACATGCGCGAAGCGGCGCGCCGGGGCTTTGCCACCGCCACCGACCTGGCGGACTACCTGGTGAAGCGCGGCGTCGCCTTCCGTGATGCGCACGAGATCGTTGGCAAGGCGGTGGGATACGGTGTGCAGTCGGGTAAAGACCTCGCCGAGATGACCCTTTCCGAACTCCAGCAGTTTTCCAGCGTGATCGCCGACGATGTCTTCCATGTCCTGACACTGGAAGGCTCCGTTAACGCCCGCAACCATATTGGCGGTACCGCGCCGGCACAGGTGCTTGCCGCCTGCGCGCGCGCCCGTACCCGCATTGCCTGACCCTTTTCCCCGGACAGTGAGACCCTCATGAAAAAGCTGCTCTGCCTTGCCCCCCTCGCCATCGTCCTTTCCGGTTGTGCCGCCATGGGCACCACCGGCGCCTCCGCGCCTGCCAGCACGTCGTCTTCCGGCGGCGCCGCGGCCTCGCCAGCGAATGTGGCGACGTTCATCAACCGTATCGAAACCGCTCGCGGCAGCGCACTTGGCATGGCCGAGAAGGTCGCCGTCGGCGGTGCCGTGACCGAAACCCGCGGCCTGGTCGATGGTGCCCAGCAGCGCTTCGTGGGCGCGCTGTCGCAGGTCAGCGGTCTGGACGGTGCGACGGTTGGCGCGCTCTATCCCCCGGTTGGCGCCCCCCTGTCCCAGACCGAAACCGTGCAAAAGCTGGAATCGCGCATGGGCCGCAAGCTGGCCACCCCGCAGGCCGATGCCGTGAAGGCCGCTACGGCCCTGCGCAACAACTCGCTGTCCTCGCTCAAGAGCAATCTGGCCGGACACGTGGGCAAGACAGTGGGTCTGGACCCGGAAATCGTGGAATCCCTGATGCCGCTCGTGGGACTCTGATCAGGGCGCACCCGCCCGGGCAACCCTCCGGGAAACAAAAAAGCCGGCAGCTGCCGGCTTTTTTCATGGCGTTGCTCAGGCGGCCGGAAGGGCCTCCTCCGGCTGTGTGACCACGCAATGGCGACCGCCGTGCTTGGCCGCATACACGGCCTTGTCGGCCACATCGAGCAGTTGCTGGGCCTCCTCGCCAAAAACCGGAATGCGCGCGGCGACCCCGATGCTCACCGTGACGTTTTGCGCCGCGCGCGAGGCCGCGTGCGGCAGCGCCAGCCCGTCGACATCCATCAGCACACGCTCCGCCACCTCGCGCGCCCCCACGAGGTCGGTACCCGGCAGGATCACCACGAACTCTTCGCCGCCGTAACGCGCCGCCAGGTCACCGGGGCGTCGTGCGGCGTTGGCCAGGACGGCGGCAATCGCCACCAGGCACTCGTCGCCGGCCGCGTGTCCGTAGGTATCGTTGTAAGGTTTGAAATAGTCGACATCGACAAACAGGATGGCCAGCGAACTGCCTTCGCGACGGGCGCGCTCCCACTCCCGCAGTAGCGCCTCATCAAAATGACGGCGATTGGCGATGTGCGTCAGACCGTCCTGCTGGGCCAGCCGGGCCAGTTCCCGGTTCAGGCGCTCGCGCTCCGCCGACTCATGTTCGAGCAGGAGCCCCTGCAGGAAGCTGATGCGCTCCTGACGCTCCATCACGGCGCCAATGAACATCATGACCAACAGGGTGCCAAAGCAGTACCAGGTCACCATTGGCCAGTCGACGCGCAGCCCCAGCCACAACACCACCCCGATGCCGGAAAAAATGCCGGTGAGGGAGGTGAGTCCGGACACGATCAGGGACAGGCGCAAGGGCAGCACGAGGATGCTGATGATCAGGAGCGCCACGTAGCTGTTCACCTGGGCCAGCCGCGGCTCCTGGACGATATGGACCCCCGCGACAGCCAACCCGAGGAAAAAGGAGCCGGCGACGAAAATGACCTTTTGGTAGTGGGGTTGCACCGCGCGGATATGGAGGAGGGCGATGGGCACCACCAGCGCCGCTCCCATGCTGAACTCCCAGCGCCACCAGAGTGCGCCGGCCGGCCCTTCCAAGGCGTCGGCGAACAGCCAGCGGCCGCCGGCACCAATACACACCCACAGCAGCGCCAGCAGGGGCCAGCCGACGTAAACAAGGTGTCTGAACTCCTCCATCCGCCGTTCCGCGAACAGGCGGTCGGCCGGCGGCGCGAGCGGGCACCAGAAGACTCGTCCGGCAATCGTCTTGCGGATCTCGTCAGGATGGATGCCAGAGGCAGCGGTTGAGTCGGAAGACATCGGACTACGGTTCGTCAGGAGCCAAGCGATCCTGTTTACTATAGGTCACCGACCCCGGGGCAGCGCGGCCCGACGAACGCGCCTCCCCGCAGGATACGGGGGCTAAGGTACAATGGGCGGCCCAGTCCCGAGATCCGCCATGTCCGCCACCGCCCGGCCGCTGCCTTCCGCACCGGCCCTGTTCAGCCACGACAAGTTCTGGGCCGAGTGCCTGGGGCCTGCCCCCTTCCTGCCCATGTCACGGGCGGAGATGGACGCACTCGGCTGGGATGTCTGTGACGTCATCATCGTCTCCGGCGATGCCTACGTGGACCACCCGAGCTTCGGCATGGCCATCATCGGCCGCCTGCTCGAAGCGCAGGGCTTCCGCGTCGGCATCATTGCCCAGCCCGACTGGCAGTCGGCCGATCCCTTCCGGGCGCTGGGCAAGCCGCGCCTGTTCTGGGGGATCAGCGCGGGCAACATGGACTCCATGATCAACCGCTACACGGCCGACCGGAAAATCCGCTCCGACGATGCCTACTCGCCCAATGACGAGGGCGGCAAGCGGCCCGACCGCGCCTGCATCGTCTACGCGCAGCGCGCGCGCGAGGCCTATCCGGATGTTCCTCTCGTCATCGGCGGCATCGAAGCCTCGCTACGTCGCATCGCCCACTATGACTACTGGCAGGACAAGGTTCGCCGCTCCATCCTGCTCGATGCCAAAGCGGATCTCCTGCTCTACGGAAATGCCGAGCGCGCCATCGTCGATCTCGCCCACCGCCTGAACCGGGGCGAGAGCATCCAGGACATCACCGACCTGCGCGGCACCGCCTTCGTGCGTCGCGACACGCCCGACGGCATGTTCGAAATCGATTCCACGCAGGTCGATGCGCCCGGCCGCGTGGAAGACCACATCAATCCCTATATCAACACGGCCGATCCTGCCGCCTGCGAAGTCGAGAAACAGACTTCGTCCGCGCCTTCGTCGCTCGACGGCGCCCGGGCCGCGGGCACAGACGCGGCGGCCGCCCATGATCCCGCTGCCTCGCCGGATGACGTCATTTCCGCGACAGGTGCACCGTCCACGGCCGGGATGTCTGCCCCACGCGACGAGCATACGCAGGTGGTTTCGCTGCGTCTGTCCGGGGCCATGAAGATGCGCCTGCCGCCGCGCGAAAAGACCGTCATTCGCCTGCCGTCCTTCGAGCGCGTGAAGGAAGATCCGGTCCGCTACGCACACGCCAACCGCGTGCTCCACCTCGAAACCAATCCGGGCAATGCGCGCGCGCTCGTCCAGCGCCATGGCGACCGCGATGTGTGGCTGAACCCGCCACCGATCCCCCTCTCGACGGAAGAGATGGATTTCGTTTTCGACCTGCCCTATGCGCGAGTACCGCACCCGGCCTACGAGGGTGCCCGCATCCCTGCGTACGAGATGATCCGCTTCTCGGTGAACATCATGCGGGGCTGCTTCGGCGGCTGCACCTTCTGCTCCATCACCGAACATGAAGGCCGCATCATCCAGAACCGCTCGCACGACTCCATCCTGCGAGAAATCGAGGGCATGCGCGAAGTGCCGGGCTTCACCGGCATCGTGTCCGACCTCGGCGGCCCCACCGCCAACATGTATCGCCTGGCCTGCAAGTCGCCCGAGATCGAGGCCGCCTGCCGCAAGCCCTCCTGCGTGTTTCCGGGCATCTGCGACAACCTGAACACCGATCACTCGTCACTCATCGACCTGTACCGCAAGGCACGCAAGCTGCCCGGCATCAAGAAGATCCTGATCGGCTCGGGCCTGCGTTATGACCTCGCGGTGCGCTCGCCGGAATACGTGAAAGAGCTTGTCACGCATCATGTCGGCGGCTATCTCAAGATCGCGCCGGAGCACACCGAGTCCGGCCCGCTCAGCAAGATGATGAAGCCTGGCATCGGCGCCTATGACACCTTCAAGGAAATGTTCGAGCGCTTCTCGAAAGAGGCCGGCAAAGAGCAGTACCTGATTCCCTACTTCATTGCCGCGCATCCCGGCACCACCGACGTCGACATGATGAACCTGGCGTTGTGGCTGAAACGCAACGGCTTCCGCGCTGACCAGGTGCAGACCTTTTATCCGTCGCCCATGGCGACGGCCACGGCGATGTACCACTCGGGCATGAATCCGCTGAAGAAGATCTCGCGTATCAGTGGAGAGAAGGTGGACATCGTGAAGGGGGAGCGCCGACGCCGCCTGCACAAGGCCTTCCTGCGCTATCACGACCCCAACAACTGGCCGATGTTGCGCGAGGCACTCAAGGAAATGGGTCGTGCCGACCTCATTGGCAACGGCAAGCACCAGCTCATTCCCAAGAATCAGCCGGCCGGCACCGGTGACGGCGCGTACAAGGCACCACGCAAAAAGAATTCCAGCGAAGGCGGCGGCGTTTCGTTGAAGGTGAAGCCGCAGAAGGGCAAGGTGCTGACACAGCACACCGGCCTGCCGCCACGCGCCGATGGCGCCGCCCGCCGGAAGCGTCCCGCCGGCAAGTGACACGGCAAGTCAGCACTGGCTGCCCTTGAACTGACGTGGAGAACTGTCATGACAATGGAAACGGCGGTACTGGGCGGCGGCTGCTTCTGGTGTCTCGACGCCGTGTTCCGTGAACTGCGCGGCGTACAAGCCGTGGTCAGCGGGTATGCCGGCGGCGCGCGCCCCAACCCCAGCTACGAGCAGGTGTGCAGCGGTGCCACGGGACATGCCGAGGTTGTCGAAATCACGTTCGACAACAGCGTCATTTCTTTCCGCGATCTGCTGGACATCTTCTTCGCCATCCACGATCCCACCACACTCAACCGGCAGGGCCACGACATCGGCACGCAGTACCGCTCCGTCGTCTTCTGTCAGGATGACGACCAGTTGCGCGTCACGCGTGAAGCGATCGCCGCACTCGAGCACGAAGCGGTATATCCTAATCCAGTGGTCACCGAGGTCGTCAGTGACGACGTGCCGTTCTGGCCGGCTGAGGACTATCATCAGGACTACTTCACCCACCACCCTTTCCAGGGCTATTGCATGGCGGTGGTGGCGCCAAAGGTCGCCAAGTTCCGTCAGAAATTCTCGACCCTGCGCAAATAGCAGACGGCGCCACCCCGTCTGCTCCCGACGGAAACATGACGCACCGTCGCCGGCTATAAGCCCGGCTGCTATCGCGTCAATTCCTCCCGCCGCGTCCGCCACATCGCCAGGACCAGGTCAGGGTCTGAATCGAGTCTTGACCGGGCTCTTGAGACGAGTTGAGCGAGGCGACGGTCAGCCGACCGTCGTCATCAGGTCGTCGAGTACGCGCAGGAAGTTGTCGCGGAACGCCTCTGCGGCAAAGCGGTCGAACTGCGCACGCCGGTAGCGGAATGTGACCGTGAGCTCGCCTCGCAGCGTTACGACGCCGACGGCGACCCCCATGGGCATGCGGGTGGGCGATGAAAACCGGATCGCCGTAATGCGTCCCGCGCGGCCCGCCGGGTCAGGAATGTCCGGCACGCGCCCCAGATTATTCAGCACCGCCGTATCCACCACGAAATTGCCGGTGAGCGGCATGAGATTGGTCAGCTGCTTGCGCACCGGCCCCGGCAACAGCTGCGCGAGATTGAGCAGATCGACCAGCAGGCCGGCCGTCTCGTCGCTCTTGTACTTCCGCGTCTGCTCGGTGATGACCCGCAACGCATCTTCATAATGACGACGATCTGCCGCTTTGGTGGCAACGTTCACCCACAACGAGAAATTACCCACGCCTTCCTGCCGCCACGTAATGGGACGGTAGTTCATCACGTTCATGAGCGTGATGCGGCCTGACGATTCATTACGCTGCAGATTCCAGCGCTCCACGGCCAGATGCAACACCGTCGCCAATACATCATTGAGCGTGGCGCCGCCCAGGCGCAGCTTGCCCAACGCATCCGTCTCCTGCTGCGTGAACGTATGCGAGACGAAGGAAAGGCCGGCGTTGTTCTCGCCGAACACGGGAGCGATCCGGGTCGGCAGCTGCACGGATCGTCCGAGGTATTCGAGCAGGCGACGCGCACGCCGCAAGCGGTCCGGCAAATTCTTCGCACCGAGTTCGCCGCCGAGATGCCGGGCCTTTATCACGTCGATATCCGACGGGGGGATATCATCCATGCCGGCATAGCTGCGCATCACCGAAAGCAGGAAGCGATAGGCGCCGGCGGCATCCGTGACTACCTGACTCATCTTGAAAAACAGCCAGTCGCCTTCGGGATGGTGCACGATCAGCATGCGGAAAGGCGGCGCATTCTCCAGCAGGAGTCGGCGCGTATAGAAGGAATCGCGGGCCGCTTCGACGGCCTCGTCATCGGCGCATTCGATGCGCAGAACAGGATCTTCATCGGCGCGCTCGATCAGCTCCCACTCGTAGCTGCGCCCCCCCGCCTGCACCGGATGCTGGCGTACCGACGACATCGGATGGCGACGCATGGCCGCGTAGACGGCCTTTTCCACTTCCTGCTCGTCGAGGTGCCCCGAGAAGCGAAGATCGAGCTGGATGCCCATGGGCTCTTCAGCGCTTTCGAGGTGGTGAAACAATTCGTCCGTGACGGAAAAGGAAAAGCGCGTTGTCATTCTTGTTGTCCTGGTTCGGCGACCGCGGGATCAGGCACCGCTGAGATCGGCATCCACCTTGCCACGCTGCTGCCGGTAATGCGAGGGGGAGGAGCCATAGATCCGCTTGAAGGCCTGGCTGAACGCCGTTTCCGATCCGTATCCCACCATCTCGGCAATGCGGCAGACAGGCTGCTGCGTGTGTCGCAATTGCCACAACGCCAGACGCATGCGGTGTTCGGCAAGATAGCTGAGCGGCGGCTGCCCCATGACGGAGCCGAAACGCTCCGCAAAGGCCGAGCGTGACAGGCAGGCAATCCCGGCAAGTTCAGGCACGGTCCACGGATGTGCCGGCTGATGATGGATGGCCGCCAGGACCGGCGACAGTGCCGGATCACGAAGGGCGCGCAGCCAGTTGTTGGTGCCTTCGGGCAGACCCTCGACGTACTCGCGGACACACTCGATGAAGAGGATGCTGACCAGGCGATTGATGATGGCCTGGTGGCCCGGACGCCCCGATCCCTCGATCGCCAGAAAATCGAGCCCGATGCGCAACCACTCCGGGGGGCTTTCGCTGATGCCGCGCATGACGAGTACGGAGGGCAGGGCCGCAAGCAGCGGCTTGCCGAGCTCGGCATCGAGCATGCAGCGGGCAGAAAGCAGTGTGGTGACCGCGCCACCGCTCCCGACCTTGATGAGATCACGATTGTGGCCCTGGATGGCGGGCACGATATCGGGCAGATCGGCAGGCACGGAATCGACCTGCTCGAACAGCATGGCGTGGTCGCGGCCGTTCATGATCACGGCGATGTCGCCGGGCTCCAGGCACACCGGATCTTCATTGGCCGGATACAGCCACGCCTGACCGGAAAGCACCAGATGGAAGCCGGCGCGGCCTTCCGTCCGGAAGGCAAAAGCCCACGGCGCACCGGCCTGTATATATCGGAATTCGCCCCCGGACAGATGAATGTCGTCCAGGATCTGGCTGAGGGTGTCCATACTGTTCAGTGAAGCGTCAGGTGTTTTGCGCCGGTTTTCCGGCGTCTGGATTATGTCTGTCAATGTGACATTACTCAATGATGCGATCCTGATCCCACCGCCCCGGAGGTTTTGATGACAACAGCTGCCACCCTCCCTGCCACCTCGTGGTCCGACCCGAAGCGATACCTCTGGCTGCTGAGTCCCACGATCCCCCTGCTCGGGGTCATGATCGTGGCACTCTACAGCATCACCGGCATTGCCGTCCTGACCTGGGGCGGCCCGTTCATTGTGTACGTGCTGGTGCCGGTTCTCGACTGGCTGATCGGCACCGACAAGACCAATCCGCCCGAGTCCGCCGTCAACGCGCTCGAGAACGACAAGTACTATCGCTTCATCGTCTACGCCTACATCCCGTCACAGTTCATCACCACGATCTGGGGCGGCTGGTTGTTCACGCACGCCGGCGGCTCACTGTTCGCACAGGCCGGCCTCATCCTCAGTGTGGGCGCCATCAACGGCCTCGCCATCAACACCGGCCACGAACTTTCGCACAAGCGTGATGCCATGGGTCGCTGGATGGCCAAGCTCACGCTGGCACCGACCGCCTACGGCCACTTCTACACGGAACATGTGCGCGGCCACCACAAGAATGTCGCCACCCCGGAAGACCCTGCCAGCTCGAAAATGGGCGAAACCTTCTGGGCCTTCCTGCCCCGCACCATGATCGGCAGCGTGATTTCCGCCTGGAAGATCGAGGGCGAACGTCTCGGCCGCATGGGCAAGGGCATCTGGAGCCTGGAAAACGACAACCTGCAGGCCTGGGCAATGACCGTCCTCATGTTCGGCGCCATGACGGTGTGGCTGGGCTGGGCAGTGCTGCCCTTCCTGCTGCTGCAGGCGTTCTATGCCGCCTCCCTGCTCGAAGTGATCAACTACATCGAGCATTACGGGCTGCTGCGGCAAAAGGGCGCCGATGGCCGCTTCGAGCGCTGCACGCCGCAGCACTCCTGGAACAGCAATCACATCGTGACCAATCTGGTGCTCTACCAATTGCAGCGTCACTCTGATCACCACGCCAATCCCACGCGCGGCTTCCAGGCCCTGCGGCATTTCGAGGACAGCCCGCAGCTCCCCTCGGGCTACGCCTCGATGCTGATCCCGGCCTACCTGCCGCCGCTCTGGTTCCGCCAGATGGATCCGCTGGTCGCCGCCCACTATAACGGTGATCTCACCCGCGCCAACCTGCTGCCATCCAAGCGCGAAAAGCTGCTGGCGAAGTGGCAGGGCAAGACGGATGCAGGCCTGGCCAGTAAAGAGGGGACGCCGGCCGCTGCTGCCACCACGGCCGCCCTGCCGGCGCGGGCTGGCGTGCGCCGCTTCCGCTGCACCGACTGCGGCTACGTTTATGACGAGCGCCAGGGATGCCCGCGCGAAGGCTTCCCGCCGGGCACCTTGTGGGAAAAGATTCCGGACACCTGGCCCTGCCCCGATTGTGCCGTGCGCGAAAAGGTCGACTTCGAATCCCTTCCTGACTGATGGCACCCGGTCGCGGCGGACACATGTTCGCCGCGACGCTCCTCTCTCGCCGCCCGTGGTGGCGGTACTCCTGCGCTTCTGAGGCATCGCCCCGGACGGTCTTCCCGGCCAGCCATGTGTCGCCAGCGGGCATGTCCCATACGGGCACGTCCCGAACGGGCATGTCCCGAACGGGCATGTCCCGAACGGGCGTCTCCCCGACACCATCGTCCTGGCCGCTCATCAAATTTTTCACATCGCCCCCACTTGGGGACTCCCGCTTATGGATCAGCCGCCTACTATTTTGTGACGCAATTCACAAAAAGGCGTCTGCGCTCAGTGACGAGCGCCTGCCATGTGCAGTGTCCAGGGAGGACTTCATGTTGCCGATGCCAACGCCTCAACGGCCGTGGACCGACCCACGCCGCCACCTCTGGCTCCTGAGTCCGGCAACGCCGCTGCTGGGCGTTACGGCCATCGCGCTTTACCACGCCTTCGGCTGGACCGTGCTCACCTGGAGCGGGCCGCTCTTCATCTACGGGCTCGTGCAGTTGCTGGAATGGTGGATCGGTGCCGACCCGGCCAATCCGCCGGAGGAGGCCGTGGCGCAGCTCGAGAACGACAGCTGGTACCGCCATATCCTCTATGCCTACCTGCCGTCGCAGTACATTCTCACCCTGTGGGGAGGCTGGCTGTTCGTGCACCGTGCGGACGGGTGGGCACCTGCAGTGGGCCTGGCCCTCACCGTGGGCGCCATCAACGGCCTGGCGATCAATACCGGCCACGAGCTGTGTCACAAGCGTGATCCGTTGCGCCGCTGGCTGGCAAAACTCGCGCTCGCCCCCTCGGCCTATGGCCATTTCTTCGTCGAACATGTGCGCGGCCATCATCGTCGCGTTGCCACGCCGGACGATCCTGCCAGTGCGCGCATGGGGGAGGGGTTCTGGCGCTTTCTGCCACGAACCGTATGTGGCGGACTGGCCTCGGCCTGGCGCCTTGAGGCCGCGCGGCTGTCACGTCACGGCGAGCCGTGCTGGAGCACACAGAACGACAACCTGCAGGCATGGAGCCTCAGTCTGCTGCTATTCGGCGCGATGACGCTGTGGCTTGGCCACACCGTATGGCTCTTCCTGCTATTGCAGGCCGCCTACGCCATCATCCTGCTCGAAGTGATCAATTACATCGAGCACTACGGCCTGCTGCGGCAGCAAGGACCCGACGGCCGTTATGAACGTTGTTCGCCGCAGCACTCCTGGAACAGCAACCACGTCATCACGAACCTGCTGCTGTACCAGCTGCAACGTCATGCCGACC
>DASSUO010000012.1:0-5912 GCA_035706925.1 Moraxellaceae bacterium | reverse complement strand
GTGTGGCCTGGAAGCCGTTGAGGTCAGGCATCACGACGTCCATCAGGATCACATCGGGCTGCTTTGATTTGGCCGCAGCGATTCCCGAAGTGCCATCGTCGGCAAACACGAAGTGGTGCCCGTACTTCTTGAGCATGCCGTAAATTGCGAGAGTGTCGGTGGGCGAGTCGTCCACAATCAGAACGCGTGCCATGACGGTCTCCGGGGTGGGTATGTGTTCAGGATATGCCGCGCGTAATTCACTTCCAGAGGTCGCTATCGGGGATGTGGTGGGAGTCACAGTCGGGCGGCTGAGCGGTTGCCATGGGCGACCACTGGCGCAATCCACGGGTGTCCCCCCCTGTTTGAAGGGGGCGAATAGGGTGTCATGCCTATTGCCCTTGCATGAAGGGCCGATATCCTCTGCGTCACCAGGGCAGGTGACCGCGTCTGTTCCCGTCACGGGTGCAAAGTGGGGAATCCTGCCGATTCCGTCAAAGTTTCGGACGTCCGGATTTCCTCATGAATAAAGTCGTGGTTCCTGTCGTGCTGCTGGTGCTGTCGCTGGCCGGATGCAGTGCGCCCCAGACTGTCGCCTTGCGCAAGGCCCCTGCGGCGGATAACGCCGGCATTGTCGAACTCCGTGACGTGCCCTTTCTGTCGCAGGATGCGCAGCACGGAGGGCCGGCGGCCCTTGCCATGATGCTGGTGCAGTCGGGCCGCAAGGTGACCCTCGCAGACATCGCGGCACGGCTGCAGGTGCCGGATGATCCGGACGTGCTTGCCGTCGCCCTGGCGGCCGAGGCGCGCCGGCAGGGGCGGGTGGTGTACTCGATCGCACCCACGCTCGACTCCGTACTGACGGCCATTCATCAGGGTTACCCTGTGCTGGTGTTGCAGAACAGGGGGATCAGCCTTGTGCCCCTGTGGCGTTACGCCGTGGTGATTGGTGCCGATCGGGCACATGAGGTTTTCTGGCTGCGCTCAGGCTCAACCGAGCGCCTGGCAATGTCGTTTGCGTCGTTCGAGCGTGCGTGGGGGCGTGCCAATCATTTCGGTTTCCTGATCATGGACCCGGCGGCCATACCGGATAATCTGGAGCCTCGCGCGGTCATTCGTGAACTCGCACTGATGGAACAGGCGGGGGCCGCCACTGATGCCCAGGCGGGCTTCAACCGGGCGTTGCTCAACTGGCCGGAGCAGAAGACGGCATGGTTGGGTCTGGCCAGCTCATCGATGCAACTCGGACAGATCGACCGGGCGGAGTCGGTCCTTCGCGAACTGGTGCGGCGTGAGCCCGGATACGGCGCGGGACTCAACAATCTCGCCGACTTGCTGCTCAGGACAGGTCGACCCCTCGAGGCATTGCCCTTCGCTGAACGCGCGGTTCGCGTACTCGACATTCCCGAGACACGAGCCACGCTGGCCGCCGCGCATCAGGCACTGGAACCCATCCAGTCGGAGGCGTTGCCAGCCGAGCCCGGGGACATCACGCCGGCCGATATCCGGTCGGCAATGCCGGGTTCATCGACGTCGGGGCGGTCGCGATCGAAGTGACCGGCGAATGAGGGGGAAGGTGTCGGGTAGTCCGCGAACGCTGCTGGTGATCGTGTCACTGCCCTGATGCCTTGGGTGGTGTCAGGGGGCGATATCGAGCGTGGGTGGGAGGGTGACCAGGGGACTGTAATCGAGGAAGGTACTGTCGAGGTAAGGCAGTACGGCGACCAGGGCGGCGACCGTCAGCGCCACAACGATCAGCAGGATGACTTCGACGAGGTCGATCGAAGGAGCGGGCAGCCGGTACCAGGCCCAGCGTAGCGCCGCCAGGACGGAAAGGCCGAGCAGGCCGCCCCCGGCCACGTCGGCGATCCAGTGCACCCCCAGGTAGGGGCGCGAAACAATGGTGAGAAGCATCAGGCTCAGCAGCACGGGGCGTGCGGCCGCGGTGACGCCCTCGATGCCGTAGCGCCCGATCACGACCAGCACGAGCCCCCAGACAAGGACGGCGTTGAAGGCATGTCCGCTCGGGAATCCGTACGATGCCGGTGGCAGGGCGACCCATTGCGGGCGGGGAATGCCATACAGCGACTTGAACACTTCCGGGACGACCTGACCGATCACCACGACGATCAGCAGCATGGCAACCGTGCGCCACTCCTGGCGCAGCGCCAGCCAGCCGACCAGCACCGCCGCGAAGGCAATCAGGCCATGCCGGTCGCCCAGGAGTCCCAGGCCGATGAACAGGACATCGAGGCTGTCCTGGCGAAGCCGGAACAGCGCCGCTGTCAGGTGCATGTCCAGGTTGTGCAGCCACGGCTGGGAAAGCGCCACCAGGGAGAAGCCGATCAGGGAAACCAGGGCAACCCGAAGCGCCGCGCGCTGGTCCTCGGGAAATCCTGCGCGGGTGCGGTATGGACCGGTATTCGGCAGCGGATGTCGGGCGGCCGCGTGCTTGCGCCATTCCGCCAGAAGCGGCAGCAACCACGTTAGGATGGCCACGACGATGAGAACGGCCGCCACGAAGAGCAGTTGTGGACGCCCGGGCAGCCAGGCGTGGGCGGCGGCGGCCCCGAGCGAGTAACCCGGCAGCAGGTGGAAGGGTGCCCACACCATGGCCGACAGGAGGTTCATCCACAGGAAATACAGCGGCTTCATGCGGAAAATGCCGGCGGCCATGGGTACGAAGGCGCGCAGCGGCCCGATGAAGCGACCGAAAATGATGCCCTTGCCGCCGTGGCGCTCGACGAAGGCTTCGGAGCGGTTGAGCCAGTCCGGATAGCGGGTGAAGGGCCATACGCGGTGAATGCGGTGCTTGAATCCCTTGCCGAGTGCGTAGCTGATGCCGTCGCCCAGCATGGCGCCCGAAATGCCGGCGGCAAACAGGGAGATCAGTGAGACTTCGGCGTGGGCCGCCAGCACGCACATGACGAACAGCAGCGGCACGGCCGGGACGATCACGCCCACCACGGCCATGGCCTCTACCAGCGCAATCAGGAATACGCCGGCAAGAATGGCGTCCGGATGGTGAATGAGCCAGCTTCGAAGTTCGAGGTAGGCAGCACCGAAATCCATGGGACCGCTCTCAGTCCGCGTCAGGCCGGTTCGGCACGGGTGCGCTTGGCCGCATCGACCGCCACGCCGGCGAATTGCAGGTCGGCATGGTACGAGGACCGAACCATGGGTCCGCTCCAGATGTTGCGGAAACCAAGGGCACGGCCATGGGCCGCATATTCCTCGAATTCCTCCGGTGTCACGAAACGCTCCACCCGGGCATGGTTCTTCGAGGGTTGCAGGTACTGGCCGATGGTGACGAGATCGACGCCGTGCGCGCGGAGGTCGTCAAGCACAGCCAGCACTTCTTCTTTGGTTTCGCCGAGCCCGACCATCAGGCCGCACTTGGTGGAGATGTCGGGGCGCTCGGTCTTGAAGCGCTTGAGCAGGTCCAGGGAGTGCTGGTAATCGGAGCCCGGGCGCACGGCCTTGTACAGGCGGGGCACGCTTTCGATGTTGTGGTTGAAGACATCGGGCGGGCATTCGCTGATCAGGCGCAGGGCGATGTCCATGCGGCCGCGGAAGTCGGGCACGAGGATCTCGATCTTCGTCGCAGGATTGTCATTGCGGATCGCGGTAATGCAGTCGACGAAGTGCTGTGCACCACCGTCGGGCAGGTCGTCCCGGTCGACCGAGGTGACCACCACGTATTTGAGCTTGAGATTGCTCACGCTCTCGGCGAGATGGCGGGGCTCATCCGGGTCCAGCGCGTTGGGGCGGCCGTGGGCCACGTCGCAGAAGGGGCAGCGGCGCGTGCAGATGTCGCCCATGATCATGAAGGTCGCGGTGCCGCCACCAAAGCATTCCGGCAGGTTGGGACAGGCGGCCTCTTCGCAGACAGTATGCAGCTTCTGGGCGCGCAGCAGGCCCTTGATGCGTTGAACCTCGCCGGGATTCGTCACACGTACGCGGATCCAGTCCGGCTTCCGGGGCAGTTCCTCCGTAGGCACGACCTTGACCGGGATTCGGGCCACCTTTTCCGCCCCACGCAGCTTGACGCCTTGTTCGAGGCGGGCGGGACGGGAGGACTCGGGGGGCTGGCTCATGTACGGGCTCCGACTGCAGAGGCACGGGAGTATACCCGAAAGGGGAAGCGCTGCCGGTCTGGCGATTGCCTTTCGGGGAGCGTGGTGCGCGATCGGTCCGGGACATTCGGGGTGGCGCGTGTGCACGGGTCTTGCAAGGGCGGCAGGAGTCACTGATTGGCCACAGGGTCCGCGCAGCGAGGACGGTCCGCGCTATCCTTGGCGGCTGCAGTCCAAAGGCAAAAATAGGGGGAGTAATGCTGGGGCGATTCGATGTCGTGGTGATCGGGGCCGGGCCGGCCGGAGAAGGCGCCGCCATGAAGCTGGTCAAGGAGGGCCGCCGGGTTGCCATGATCGACGAGCGGGGCCGTCTTGGCGGGAACTGCGTGCATGTGGGGACCATCCCTTCGAAGGCCCTGCGCCAGACGGTGTGGAACCTGATGCGCTACCAGCGCGACCCCCTGTTCCAGCGCGTGGGCGAATGGCGCAACGTGCCGCTGTCACGCGTACTGGCCCGGGCACGCAAGGTCATCGACAGCCAGGTGCAGGTCCACACGCATTTCTATGACCGCAATGCCGTCAGCATCTTCTACGGCACGGCGACGTTCGAGGACAGTCACCGCCTTTCGGTGGTCCCGCGGGAGGGCGGGGTCGCGGAAACGCTGGAGTTCGATCACGCCGTGGTGGCAACGGGCAGCCGCCCCTATCGCCCGGACGACATCGACTTCAGCCACCCGCGTGTATTCGATTCCGACAAGATCCTGTCGCTTGATTACCCGGTACAGAAACTCATCATCTATGGCGCCGGCGTGATCGGCTGCGAGTATGCCTCCATTTTCGTGGGGCTGGGCTACAAGGTGGATCTCGTCAATACGCAGGCGCAGCTCCTGTCGTATCTCGATGACGAAATTGCCGACGCGCTGTCCTACTATCTCCGCGAGCTTGGCGTGCTGGTTCGCAACCAGGAGGAGTATGAGCGTCTGGAAACACAGGATGATTGCGTCGTCCTGCACCTGAAGTCAGGCAAGAAGATCAAGGCCGATGCCATCCTGTGGTGCAACGGACGCAGCGGCAATACCGAGACCCTGGGACTCGACAAGGTGGGCCTGACTCCCAATCGTCGTGGGCAACTGACGGTGGACGAGCAGTACCGTACGGTGGTGCCGCACGTCTTTGCCGTGGGCGACGTCATCGGCCCGCCGGCACTGGCATCGGCAGCCTACGACCAGGGGCGCTGTGCGGCGGCGCATATCGTGGGTTCCAGCGATGTGCCGCGCGTAGAGGAAGTGCCGACAGGGATTTACACGATTCCGGAGATCTCCTCGATCGGGAAGACGGAACACCAGTTGACCGAGGCCCGGGTGCCCTATGAGGTCGGACAGGCCTTCTTCCGGCATCTGGCGCGCGCGCAGATCACGGGAGAGACGGTCGGCATGCTCAAAATCCTGTTCCATCGCGAGACGCTGGAGATTCTTGGCATCCACTGTTTCGGGGACAACGCGGCCGAGATCGTGCACATCGGCCAGGCCATCATGCAGCAGAAGAATGGCGCCAATACGCTGCGCTATTTCGTGAATACCACGTTTAACTATCCGACCATGGCAGAGGCGTACCGCGTCGCGGCGCTGAACGGGCTGAACCGCCTGTTCTGATTCCGCGCCGGCCTGTTGCCCTTGCGCTGGAGGAAGGCAGCAGTGGGTGTGTACGATGAAATGCCGTGTGGCGTTGAAGGGCGAAGCAATCCGGCGTTTCGAACCCGAACCCGAGTCATGGCCTTAGTCTGAATCTGAATCTGAATCTGAATTCTGACGCTAAAGGGAAGCGCGGTTCAGGGCATGGGGCAGTGTCGCTGTCAGC
>DASSUO010000011.1:0-6870 GCA_035706925.1 Moraxellaceae bacterium | reverse complement strand
GAAATCCTGATCAAGCGCAACGGCAAGCTGCACCGCCCGACCCGCCTGGCGTCCGGCCTGTACCAGTTCCGCGAAGGCACCCAGATCGATCGCGTTGTGCTCGACTGCGTGACCTCCCTGCAGAACGGCGCCGACATGCTGTGGATCGAGACCCCGACCCCGAACGTCGCGGAAATCGCCCACATGGTGAACCGTGTGAAGGAAATCGTCCCGAACGCCAAGCTGGTGTACAACAACAGCCCGTCGTTCAACTGGACCCTGAACTTCCGCCAGCAGGCCTATGATCGCTGGGTGAAGGAAGGCAAGGACGTGTCCGCCTACGACCGCGCCAAGCTGATGGACGCCAAGTACGACGGCACTGAACTGGCCGCCAACGCCGACGAGATGGTCCGCACCTTCCAGGCCGACGCTGCTCGTGAAGCCGGTGTGTTCCACCACCTGATCACCCTGCCGACCTACCACACCGCGGCCCTGTCCACGCACGAACTGGCCAAGGGCTACTTCGGCGAGCTGGGCATGCTGGCCTACGTGGCGGGCGTGCAGCGCAAGGAAATCCGCGAGGGTATCGCTTGCGTGAAGCACCAGGCCATGGCCGGTTCCGACATTGGCGACGATCACAAGGAGATGTTCTCCGGTGACAACGCCCTGAAGGCCGGCGATGCCTCGAAGAACACCATGAACCAGTTCGGCGGCTAATCCCCCGTACCGGTACACGGTAAAAAGCCCCCCGTGCGAGAGCCCGGGGGGCTTTTTTATGTCCCCTCGTTCCCGACCGTCGTCATTGAATGACCTTGCCGGCGCATCCGGGTGACGCGATGTCGGACCCGGCCGATGAAGGCCCTCTCGCTTGCAGGGAGTGCCCCGCCCCTTTCCGGGCGCGTGAAGGAGATGGATCTCAGGACGTGGACGCGCCTTCCACGCGACTCTCCACCACACGCACGAAGCTGGGCGTGCGCTGCACGGGAATCGGCAGGATGCCGTAGTAGGACTCCGGCAGGTGCACGCGCGTCGTCGTGAATCCCGCATCGTGGAAGCCGGCGCGAATCGCCGCCTCATTGCCGAAATGGAGCGTGACCCGCGCCCGTGTAGCCACCGACAGTGCCACCTTGAACAGGCGCGCCGCCCGCGCGATGCGGTGCCACTGGAAATCGGGATAGAGGTCGGTGACATAGATACCGGCGGGAAACCGCGTTAATACCGTGGCCAGCCGGGTCCAGAAGCCGTTGATGGTCGGGTGGTCAAAATAATTGACCAGTCCCTCGGTAATCACGAGTGTCTTTCGCGACGGGTCGAGCTGATTGGCGAACACAGACTCAAGTGAGTGCTGTACGTCCCGCTCCAGGATATCCACGTCGATGACCTTGTGCCTTGCCGACAACTCACCCGCCTCCTCCAGCAACGCCCGCTTGCGGGCCGCCATGGCCGGCAAGTCCGCTTCGACATAGTGCAGGTCATGCGAGGCAAAGCGGCGCGTCATCACCGTTCCGCGCGGCGACAGGCCGCAGGCGATCTCGACGACCTGGGTAAACCCCTCCTTCTCGATCGCCTGCTCGAGCACATGGTCGATGATGCAGTGCCGTTGCAGCAGCATGGTCTCGTTGCCACCACCCAGCAGCGCCTCGGCGAGCAGCTCGACCGGTCGACCAGCCGCATACAGCAGTTTGCCCTCAGGCTGCGCCAGGAAGGGCACGGAGAGGCCGTGCCGCCGCCAGACTTCGCCGGTGTAGAACGCCGTAAAGGAAATGCCGGAACTGTCGCGCGCCATTGGGGTCTCCCTGATCGTCGGCCACCGACACTATCGGGGAACCCCCGGCGGCAACAACCTGCGAAGAGGCCAGAATCCGTGCCAGCCGGGCCACGCTGGCCGGCATCATGTACCCGCCCGATCGGGAACGATTCGCCACCTGCTCCTCGCGGGGCTGCCTGCGTCCTGGCGACTTCGCGTGCCAATGGCAGGCACACCGCGGAGGCGGCGCCTCAGCGAACCCGCGAGCCGGGAACTGAATGCCGTCGGCTTACAGGCTCAGATTGACCAGATCCAGGCGCCCTTCTTCAGCCTTCTTCTCTTCGCGTGGCGCCGCCTTGAGGCTCACGAAATCAAAAAGCTCGCGGTCGGCCAATTGCGACGGCGCCACGTTCTGCAAGGCGGTGAACATGGAATCCAGTCGCTGCGGATATTGCCGGTCCCATTCACGCAGCATCTCGTTGATGGCTGCTCGCTGCAGGTTTTCCTGAGAGCCGCAGAGATTGCAAGGAATGATCGGGAATTCCTTCAGACGGGCAAAGGCGATGATGTCCTTTTCCTTGCAGTACGCCAGCGGACGGATGAGGATGTTCTTGCCGTCGTCCGACAGCAGCTTGGGCGGCATGGACTTGAGCTTGCCACCATGGAACAGGTTCAGGAACATCGTGGCGAGCATGTCATCGCGGTGATGCCCCAGCGCCACCTTCGTGGCGCCGATTTCCTGCGCAAAGGCATACAGGTTGCCGCGGCGCAGACGGGAGCAGACCGCGCAGAACGTCTTCCCTTCAGGGGTCAGCTCCTTGACGATGCTGTAGGTGTCCTTCTCAAGTACATAGAACGGCACACCGCGTCGCGTCAGGTATTCGGGCAACACGTGTTCGGGGAAGCCGGGCTGCTTCTGGTCCAGGTTCACGGCCACGATGTCGAAATTCACCGGGGCGCTGATCTGCAGGTTGAGCAGGATCTCCAGCATCGTGTAGCTGTCCTTGCCGCCGGACAGGCACACCATCACTTTGTCGCCTTCCTCGATCATGTTGTAATCGGTGATGGCTTGCCCCACCAGGCGCCGCAGCCGCTTCTGGAGCTTGTTGAATTCGGTCCTAGATTTCTTGTCCAGGTGATCGGGCGCGCCGGTCGCCGGCTCCTCGCCCCCCGGCACGACGAGCGTATCCCCGGCGTCACCCGGCAGCTCATCGAGCTCGGCATCCGCCGCGGCAAGGGATTCAGGATAAAAAACTACGGGATTCTGGGAAGTATTCACGTCTTCTACTACCGATAGAGGGCCAACGACACGTCCTCGCGCCGTCAGCCAATCAGGATTTGTGGTTCGAGCCTGTAATCAGGTCACCTTGAGCCGGCGAATGGCGCGTGCCAGCAGCGCAGGCGACAAGCGCCCCAGCCACACCACGGCCTTCTCCTTTCCGGCAATCAGGATGTGCACTTCTCCACGACCAAGCGCTGCGACCGCTTTCGCGGCAAAAGCATCCGGCGACATCGCACCCGCAATCTTTTCGTCCATCTGACCGTGTGCCGATCCATCGCCAGCAAGGGCAGCCCGCGATACATTGGTCTTTACGAAGCCTGGATAAATCACTGCCACCTGTACGCCCGCGTCATGCACTTCGGCACGCAGCGAGTCATAAAACCCGGCAATGGCATGCTTGGCCGCCGCATAGGCGGAACGGTAAGGCGTCGCCACCAGTCCGACCACCGAGGACACGGCCACAAGCTGCCCGCGCCCGGCGGCCAGCATATGCGGCAGCACCGCCTTCGTGAGGGCCACTGGCGCGAAAAAGTCGACTTCCATGATCTCGCGGTCCACCTTGAGACTCGTGTCCTTGACCAGCGAGCGCTGGCTGATGCCGGCATTGTTTACCAGTACATCGATCCGGCCGAACTGCGACATCACTGTGTCGACGTGCGTAGAGAACGATTCGACATGCGTCATGTCCATTGGCAGGACCAGGTGGCGCTCCGGATTCAGACAGGATTGCCGAACCGCCTCCAGCGCATCGGCACGGCGCGCGGACAACACCAGCGTCGCGCCCTGTCGCGCGAACTCATGCGCGAGTCCCTCACCAATGCCGGAAGATGCGCCCGTAATCCACACGATACGGTCGTGATACAGGGTGCCCACTCTCTCACTCCAGTCCGATGGTGGCGTTGATGGCCCGCAACGCGGCGCCCGGATCTGTGGCCTGTGTAATCGGGCGTCCGATCACCATATAGCTGACGCCGGCTGACATGGCGTCCACCGGGGTCATGACGCGACGCTGATCACCCGCCGCACTGTCTGCCGGCCGGATACCCGGCGTGACGAGAAGAAAATCGGGCCCGTGGGCGTTCCGCAAAAGCGCGGCTTCCTGCGCCGAGCACACCACCCCATGCAAGCCGCAATCCGACGTCAGCGCCGCCAGACGCCGCACCTGCTGCAGTGGTTCGACATCAAGCCCGATGTCGACAAGATCCGCCCGCTCCATACTGGTAAGAACGGTGACCGCGATCAGGTGCGTGTCATATCCCCCTTTCTCCAGACTCTCTCGCGCCGCCACCATCATGCGGCGCCCTCCGGAGGCGTGGACATTGACCATCCAGACCCCGAGGTCGGCCGCAGTGGCTACCGCGGCCGCCACCGTATTCGGGATGTCATGAAACTTGAGGTCCAGGAAAATCTGGAAGCCCAGGTCCTGCAGTGCACGGACAATGGCGGGGCCTTCTGCAGTGAACAGTTCCTTGCCCACCTTCAGCCGACACTCCGCCGGCGACAACCGACCGGCCAGCTCCAGGGCATCCCGGGCATTGGCAAAGTCGAGCGCGACAACGACGGGCGAGCGAACCGCAGCGGCAAGAGACATGAATGGAACCCCCGGAAATGAGGCGCGCATTCTAGCGCGACCGGGGGCGGGATGGGCTAGCGCTTGTCGCCCAAGGCGTCCTGTAGCTGCCGGACTTCACGCTTCAGCCAGAAGAGGCGATGCCGCAAACGGAGCATCTGCAGGAGACCCAGGCCCACCAGCAGTCCTGTTCCGCACCCCACGGCAAAAGCAACAAGCACAACCAGACCGAGATTGGTGGGGCGTGTCTGCATGAACAGGAAGTCGATGGCCACCCGCTGCTCGTTCGCGACGACCAGCCACAAACCGGCCAGCAGGATGGCGATGCCCAAAAGGACGAGAAAGAGTTTTTTCAGAAAGTACACGTATCAGGCGCCAGGCTGGGAAGCAGAAGCAACCGAGGCACGCTCGCGTTCAGCGGCAAGTTCTTCCTGCAGGCTTTCGTTGACGCGATCCTTCAGTTCCTTGCCGGGCTTGAAGTGCGGAACATACTTGCCGACCAGCGTGACGGCCTCCCCGGTCTTGGGATTCCGTCCGACGCGAGGTTCACGATAATGCAGCGAGAAGGAGCCAAAGCCGCGGATCTCTATACGCCCGCCCGTGGAGAGACTTTCAGACATTTGCTCGACAATGGTCTTGACCGCCAGCTCCACATCCTTCGCCGTGAGCAGCGCTTGCTTTGCAACGATTCGCTCTATCAGCTCGGATTTGGTCAGGGCCATTGCAGTCTCCGCTGGGCCTCCCGGGGCCTCTTCTCGTGGACTTGGAGAATGTTTCTCAACTAGTCAGATGGTTTCCCGTGTAACGGGCTGATTTTAAACACAAAAAATCGCCAGCCGCAAACCCCCTCCATTTTTGCTGTTTTCGGGCCACCGCCTCGATTCCGGGGGGCGCCCCCAATGCCGATTCGGACCGTCCCTGCCGGGATCATCTGTCTGTCCAGGCTGTCCCTTGTTTCACCCTCCTGCCTGGTCTTCAGCCCTGCCGCCAGGGCGGTGGAAGGGCCGATCCGCCAGCCCACCAGGCAACGGTGCCGCCCGGAAACAACCTGCGGATGAACAGCCCCCCGAGCCCCGGCAATGGCCCGCTTGCTGCGGCCGCACAGGCCCAGGCCCTTGTCATGACCCAGACACTGGCCCTGGCTCAGGCTCAGGCACTTGCAATGGCCCAGGCACCCCCATTGGCATTGGCAGTGAGGCATAAAAAAACCCCGCCGAAGCGGGGTTTTTTTCAAGCCTGAGGCATCAGTCTCAGTTGCCCATCTGTGCCTTGATCAGGTCACCGATGGTCTTCGGACCGGAAGACTCCGTCTCCTGCTCACGCAGGCTGCTCATGGCTTCGCGCTCGTCCGCTTCATCCTTGGCCTTGATGGAAAGGCTGATGACGCGAGACTTGCGATCGATACCGATGATCTTGGCTTCGATTTCCTGGCCAACGGTCAGATGCTTGGAGGCATCTTCCACGCGGTCACGGCTGATTTCGGACGCCTTGAGCGAGGCTTCCACACCATCCATGACTTCGATCGTGGCGCCCTTGGCATCAACGGTCTTGACCTTGCCCTTGACGATGGCGCCCTTGTCGAAGGAACCGACGAAGTCACCGAACGGATCGCGCTCCAGCTGCTTGATGCCGAGGGAGATGCGCTCGCGCTCCGGGTCCACGGACAGGATGGTCGCTTCGACGGCATCGCCCTTCTTGTACTTGCGAACTGCTTCTTCGCCAGTCTCGTTCCAGGAAATGTCGGAGAGGTGCACCAGACCATCGATGCCGCCTTCCAGGCCGATGAAGATGCCAAAGTCGGTGATGGACTTGATGTTGCCAGCAACCTTCTCGCCCTTCTCGTGGTTCTTGGCAAACTCTTCCCAGGGGTTGGGCTTGCACTGCTTGATGCCCAGGGAAATGCGGCGACGCTCTTCGTCGATGTCCAGCACCATGACTTCCACTTCGTCGCCGATCTGAACAACCTTGGACGGGTGGATGTTCTTGTTGGTCCAGTCCATTTCGGACACGTGCACGAGGCCTTCCACGCCCTCTTCGATCTCGGCGAAGCAGCCATAGTCGGTGAGGTTGGTGATGCGGGCCTTGACGCGGGTGCCTTCCGGGTAGCGACCCATGAGGGCCAGCCACGGATCTTCACCCAGTTGCTTGAGACCCAGGGAGACACGATTGCGCTCGCGGTCGAACTTGAGCACCTTGACGGTGACTTCCTGGCCGACTTCGACGATTTCGCTGGGGTGCTTGATGCGCTTCCAGGCCATGTCGGTGATGTGCAGCAGGCCGTCGATGCCGCCG
>DASSUO010000010.1:0-20476 GCA_035706925.1 Moraxellaceae bacterium | reverse complement strand
GCCGACCCACCGGCAGCCGCCGCGTCTTGTTGCCTTTACCGGTAACGGTGATGTGCCCTTCCGCAAGATCCAGACTGACGAGGAGCGCGTTGGCAAGCTCCGCAAGACGCAGTCCGGACGAATAGAACAGTTCCATCATGGCGCGATCGCGCACCCACAGCAATCGCTCCGGCTCATCGACCGGCGGGGGCGCATCGAGCAGGGCCTGCACGGAATCGACATCGAGGAGCCGGGGGAGCTCGCGTCGCCGCGTCTTGAGCCGCAGGGAGCGGGCCGGATTGAACGCCGCCTCTCCCCGCTCGGCCAGCCAGTCGTAAAACCCCCTGACGCTGGATAGCGCCCGCTGCTGGCTCCGCACATCCAGCGTTTCACTGATGTGCGCAATGAACTCCTCCAGCAGCAAGGCGTCGAGACTGCGCCATTCCGAGAGCCCGGCGGTCCCTCGCAGAAAGGTGGCGAGCTTGTGCAGATCGCGCCGGTAGGCACTGACGGTGTGGGGCGACAGCGCACGCTGGCTCGCAAGCAGCGAGAGATAACTCTCCAGTAGCTCGTCGAGCCGGTCCGGCATCAGGCGCTCTGCCGCGCCGCCGGCGCACCGGTCAGGGGCGCTGCGATTCGCGCAAGGACTTCACCGATAAAGCTGATGAAGAGGGTGTCCATCGAGGTGCGGAAGTGTGCAGGGTCGGAAGCGCCAATGGCCAGCAGCCCCAGCGCACGCCCGTGATACAGCGGGATTACCGCACAGGATTTCACCCGCTCGCCTTCGTGACCGAACAGGAAGGTCAGCTCGTCCGCGCGCAACTGGCCGGCAATGGCCTGCCGCCCCTTCACGAGACCCGGCACCTTTTCCTGGGCGGACTGCAGGCTGACCGAATGGGCCGCGCCGGTCGCGCCCTCCACATCGAACAGGAGCAGGCTGATGAATTCGGAGTTGAACCGGGCACGCAACTCATCCTCCAGCGCCGCCGCCAGCGCGGCAATGCTGGGCGCCTCCAGCAATGCGAGGATGAGACCCCGCATTTTCTCGAACAGCACATCGTTTTCGCGGGCGACGTCGAGCAGGCGTTGCAGGCGCTCACGCAGTTCGACATTGCGGTCGCGCAGGACAGCCACCTGACGTTCCACGAGCGACACGGCGCCGCCGGTAGCATGAGGAATCGCCATTTCGGCGAGCAGGTCCGGATGCTGCCCGAAGAATTCCGGATGCGCTTTCAGCCAGGCTGCCACCTGGGTCTCGGAGGGGTATTCACCCGACATGGTCAGTCCTTACGTTTTCGGTTTTTGCCACCACGGCGGCCATCGCGGCCGTGGCGTCCTTCACGGGCCGTTCGACGCTCCCGTCCCACTGCCTCGTCGCGCGGTGGTTCCAGTCCTGCCAAACGAATGATGCCGTCGAATACACGCGCGGTCGGTCCGCGCATGATGACGGACTGACCGGGGCCCGCCCAGCTGATCTCAAGCTCGCCCCCCGGCAGCGTGACATGTACGGGACTGTCGAGGCGACCGAGCCGGATGCCCGCCACCGCTGCCGCGCAGGCGCCGGTACCGCAGGCCAGCGTTTCGCCGGCACCGCGCTCGAACACGCGCAGACGGATGCGATGCCGATCCACCACCTGCATGAACCCGACATTCACCCGCTCGGGAAAGCGGGGATGTGTTTCAAGCGCCGGCCCCAGCGTGGGAACCGGCGCCGTGTCGACATTGTCGACTTCGATTACACAATGGGGATTGCCCATGTTCACGGTCGACAGCGTAACGGTCTGCCCGGCGACCTCGACCTGATGCGTCAGTGCCTCGGTGTCGGCCACAAAGGGAATCTCTGCCGGCGCCAGGCGCGGCGCGCCCATGTCGACGGTCACCCATTGCCGCTCGTCAATCTGCAGCTCGATGACGCCGGATGCCGTTTCAACGCGCAGGACATCCTTTTGCGTCAGGCGGCGTTCGCGTACAAAGCGGGCAAAACAGCGCGCGCCATTGCCGCACTGCTGCACCTCGGATCCATCGGCATTGAAAATGCGATAGCGGAAATCGACGTCGGGGCGTCCCGGGGGCTCCACGATGAGGAGCTGGTCGCATCCGATGCCGAAATGGCGGTCGGCGAGCTGTCGGATCTGATCCGGGGTCAGCGCGATGTGCTGGCTGACCAGGTCGATCACCACGAAATCATTGCCGAGGCCGTGCATCTTGGTGAATTCCAGACGCATTGCGGTCTCCAATCCTGTTACGAGCCGGCTTCACCGGAGCTGCCCGGGCGCTCGGGACTCGTGCTTGGGGCTATTGTGGGGTGCGGGACTCCCGGGATTCAAGCGGCGCAGACGCAGGGACTGGCGCCTCGAACCAGGAAGGCCTCGGCGACGTCAGCGGAATTCCGGGCGGAAGAAGGAGGAGGGTGCGCGACCCCGCTTCATTGGGGGCGTGCCGCCGGGGAGCCCCGGCGGGTGGTGAGGGGTCAGGGCAGGAGGGATTCCAGGCCGATCTGGTCCTGGACGGTCTCGCGACGGCGGATCAGGTAGGCCTCATCGCCATCGACCATGATTTCGGCCGCACGACCGCGGGTGTTGTAGTTGGAACTCATGGCGAATCCATAGGCGCCCGCCGAGCGGACAGCCAGCAGGTCTCCTGCCTCGATGCGCAGATCACGGTCCTTGCCGAGGAAGTCTCCGGTCTCGCACACGGGACCGACCACGTCATAAGTGCGCACAGCGACATCATCCGTGCGCGGCACGACCGGCACGATGTCCATCCAGGCACTGTAGAGCGACGGGCGGATCAGGTCGTTCATGGCGGCATCAATGATGGCGAAGTTCTTGTGCGCGGTCGGCTTGAGGAATTCCACGCGCGTGACCAGGACACCCGCATTGGCGGCGATGGCGCGACCCGGCTCCATGAACACCTTGAGGCGACGACCGGCGAGCAGCGGCATCAGGGCCTCCGCATAGGTGCGCGGCTCGGGCGGCGTTTCTTCGCGATAACGCACACCGAGACCACCCCCGATGTCGAGATGCTCGATCACGATCCCATGCGCTGCCAGCGTGTCGATCATGGCGAGTACGCGCTTGAGTGCGTCGACGAAGGGCGTGACCTGGGTAAGCTGCGAGCCGATGTGGCAATCGATACCGACGATGCGCAGGCCCGGCATGCGCTGGGCACGCAGATAGACAGCCATCGCGGCGTTGATGTCGATGCCGAACTTGTTTTCCTTGAGCCCGGTGGAGATATAAGGGTGCGTCTGCGCATCCACATCCGGATTCACGCGCAGCGACACGGGAGCGATGCGGCCCATGGCCACCGCGACCTCGTTGATGCGGTCGAGTTCGGCTTCGGATTCTACATTGAAGCAGGCGATGCCCACATCAAGCGCACGGCGGATTTCGGCCTCCTGCTTGCCGAGACCGGAAAACACCACCTTGCCCGCCTCGCCGCCAGCAGCCAGCACGCGCTCGAGTTCTCCTCCGGAGACGATGTCGAACCCCGAGCCAAGTCGCGCGAGCACATTCAGCACGGCAATGTTGGAGTTGGCCTTCACCGCATAGCAGACCTGATGCGGAATGCCGGCGAAAGCATCATCAAAGGCGCGGTAGTGACGCTCAAGGGTGGCGCGGGAATACACATAGGCGGGCGTGCCAAAGCGCGCGGCAACGGCGGCGAGCGGAACGTTTTCGGCGCAGAGGACGCCGTCACGGTAATGGAAGTGGTCCATGAAGCACTCAGTAGTGGGTCGCAGGGGCGGCTGGCCCGCCGCTGTCGGAGGGGGAGGCCGCCGGGGTGTTCGCGGTGGAAGACGGCGCGGGCGTCGGCACCGAGGGCCCCGGCTTTTGTGGCAGGTACAGCGCTCCCTTCTGGCCACAGCCGGCCAGCAGGAGGAAAAGGCAGAGGGGTAACAGGCGCGACATGAATCGTCCGGGGTCATGACAAGGCGCCGATTATAGAGTGCTGCCTGTCTCAGGGCGACCGTCGCCGTGCATGACAGGCGCGCGGGACACAGTGACCGGCGCCTTGCGGGTGTACCGGATGCGCGACCTGCTCATGCCCGTAGCGGCCTGGCACCCGGCCGGCAGCGCCTCCTTTCGGGATCACGACTCGATCATTGCCGGGGAGACAGCTACCCGGCTGACGCCCGAAACGATGCCGGCGCCCCGGACGCCCCTGCTGTCCCGGCGTCAGTGCCGGTATGATTACCCTCCCCGCCCCCAGCAGACACCGTCATGAACGACACCGAATTCAACGCCCTCGTCGACACCACGCTGATTGCCGTCGAGGATGCGGTCGAGGCGCTGGATCTCGACATCGATCTGGAAACCAGCGGCGGCATCCTCACGCTGACCTTTCCCAACGGCAGCAAGGTCATCATCAACCGGCAAGGCGCGACGCGCGAGATCTGGGTGGCCGCCCGCTCCGGCGGCTTCCATTGCGGCCGCGCCGGCGAAGACTGGCGCTGCAATACCACCGGCGAGAACCTCCCGGCCCTGCTCTCGCGCGTCTGCAGTGAGCAGTCCGGCCAAGCGGTACAGCTGACGCTGGCCGACTGATCGTCACGGTCTGCCACCCGCCGGCCGCCTTTGGTCCGCCGGGCGCTTGCCAGCCTGCACCCACCTGCCCATGCTCGGATACCGGACCTTCTCCTGGCCTGACGTACCGATGCCTGCCATCCGCCGCCTTCTTGCATTACTGCTGCCGCCCCTGATGCTGCTGACCGCCAGCGGGGCGGACGCCGCCCTGATCAACCGCACGATTACACTGGACGGCACTTTCACGGACTGGGACGGCACTGGCGGCACTTACAACCCGGCCGGCAACATCCTCACCAACAGCGGACAGGTCAGCACCGACTGCCAGAGCGGCACGAGTTGCGAAAAGGACGGCTCGCTGAGCTCCACGGGGCGTGACCTCAAGTCCTTCGCCTTCACCTGGGACAACACCTATCTCTATTTCTATCTGGAGCGTTGGGACAACTCGAACAACGTGACCGACTGGTGGTTCTACATGGACACCAACGGCAACCAGAAAATGGAAACCGGTGAAAAGGTGCTGCACATCAAGTGGACAGGCAGCAACCGCTCCACCGTCGCCGGCCTCGACACCTATACCGCCGCCAACGCGGGCGGCGATCCCATGGTCAACAGCAGCGGCTCTGCCGACGGCTACACCATGCCGGGATCGGTCGGCTCGGAAGTTTCGCTGTACTCCAACAACAGTGGTGGATCGACCGGCCTGCAGATGGAGGCGCGCCTGGCGTGGTCGTCACTGGGTCTCACCGGCCCGACCAACATGGGCTTTCATATTTCGTCCTCCAACGGCTCCAATCTCCCCGGCTCCATCATCGACAACATGGAAGGACCCGGCGGGAACCAGCTCTTCCCCGGCGACATCCAGGTACAAAAGACGGCGAGTGCCAGCAGCGTCGTTTCCGGCACCAACTTCAGCTATACCGTGACGGCAACCAATCTCGGCTATAACACGGCCAGCAGCCTCGTGATCAAGGATGTGCTGCCGCCGAACGGCACCTTTGTCAGCTATACCGCCAACAACGGCAGCTATGTGGACACGGATGCCAACGGCATCCCCGACACCTGGAACATTCCGACACTGGTGGGCCAGGCGACTGCCACACTGACCGTGACCGTAAAGGCGGCCAACGTCACCGCCAACGTGACGGATACCAACACCGCCAAGCTGACCTCGTGGGTCGGCCTCAACCAGAGCACGAGTAACGACACGGCAAGCGCCAGCGTGACCATCATGCCGACGCCGCTGCTGAATACGATCAAGACGGCCTCCACCGCTTCAGCCAATCCGGGCGACACCATTCGCTATCGTGTCTATGTCTCCAATGCGGGCTATGGCTATGCGACCTCGGTGGTGGCCATCGACAAGCTGAGCCAATTCACCGCGTTCCGCCTCAATACCTTTGGCGCCGGCCTGAACGTGCGTTTTACCGACGGGAGTCCGACGTCCACCCTGGCCCTGGGCGCAGTGACCTACTCGTCTGACAACGGCACTACGTTTGCCTACACGCCCACGTCCGGCGGCGGGGGGGCTCCGGCAGGCTACGATGCAAATGTCACCAATGTGCGCATCCCCTTCACTGGCAACATGGCGGGACTCGGCGCCAATTTCTGGGTCGAATACGATGTGATCGTGCGCTAGTCCGAACTTGGCGCACTGGTTTGCGGTTTGCGGTTTGCGGTTTGCGGTTTGCGGTTTGCGGTTTGCGGTTTGCGGTTTGCGGTTTGCGGTTTGCGGTTTGCCAGAAAGAGTTCCATAAAAAACGGACCGCAAGCGGTCCGTTTTTCATCATGCCGTGAGCGGGTCCGGGCCCGCCGGGGCTCAGAACGAGAACATGAAGGCGACGCTGGCCATGTCCTGATCGTTATTGATGGACGGGCCGCCGAGCGGATCCGCCACCGGGTCGCGCATCTGGATGCGCTCAACCTGCAAACGTCCGGCAACCGCATCCGTGAACTGGTAATTCAGGCCGATGCCGTAGCCCAACTGGAACTTGTTGTCTTCGTTGCTGGTCGTGCCGCTGACATTCGTGTAATCCCAGGTCACATCCATGTAGTTGGCGGAGATCTTGCCGAACACCGTCAGCTGCGGCGTCAGGGGGGCCTTGCCCAGCAGGGCAAACTGCACGCCGGAGTTCTTGAGAACATCCTTGTTGGTGGAGTTCTGGACAGACACCTGCCCTTCGGTCAGGTAGACAGCTTCGACACCGACATTCGGGCTCAGGTCAGCACCTACGCCGACCAGCGCGCGGCCGAAGTTGTCATTGGTGGTATGAGCACCGGCATAGTTGTTCTCAAGGTCGGTCATGTCGGCATTGACAGTACCGCCGCCAGCGATGATGTAGGGGTTGGCCAAAGCCAGGGAGGGCACCGCCAGAGCGGCCAGGAGAGCAAGTTTCTTGTGCATGATGCGGTCCTTGTCGAGGGATCGGCGCATGCCCCCTGGCAGGAGGCACGCAGGAATACCAATTTTTTACTGCCTGCCGCGGAAGTACTGCGGCAGATGTGTAACCGTGCGGAACAGTTGGCAGCATCCCTCTCCGATGAAAGGAAAGCACGGGGCCATCCCTGCCCACGTTCCGCCTTCAGTGTAACGCCTTCCTGACCGATCGGTTGACGACCCGGTGAGGCGCCTGCCGGTACGCCGGAAATTTACTCCGCAAAGAGGTCGTATTCCGTCGCTTCCGTCACGCGAACGCGCAGGATGTCACCCGGCTTGACGGTCGACAGGTCGCGCCCTTCGACAAAGACGTTGCCGTCGATTTCAGGGGCATCCGCCTTCGAGCGGGCCACGACAATGCCCTCTTCCTCATCCAGCTCGTCCACGATGACGTCGATTTCCTGACCCACCTTCTTTTGCAGGCGCGCCGCGGAAATGTCCGCCGCCAACTGCATGAAACGGTCGAGACGCTCCTGCTTCACATCCTCGGGTACCGGGTCGGCAATCTCGTTGGCCTTCGCGCCTTCGACCGGCGAATAGGGGAAGCAGCCCACGCGATCGAGGTCTGCCTCCTTGAGCCAGTCCAGCAGTTCCTGGAACTCTTCTTCGGTCTCGCCGGGGAAACCCACGATAAAGGTGGAGCGGATGGTCAGTTCCGGGCAGATCTCGCGCCAGCGCTTGATGCGCGCCAGGGTGTTCTCGGCATGAGCCGGACGCTTCATGCGCGCCAGCACCGACGGGCTGCCGTGCTGGAAGGGAATGTCCAGATAAGGAAGGATCTTGCCTTCGGCCATCAGGGGAATGATGTCGTCCACATGCGGGTAGGGATAGACGTAGTGCAGTCGCACCCATACGCCAAGCTCGCCCAGGGCCTCGCACATTTCCTTCATGCGCGTCTTGAGCGGACGGCCGCCCCAGAAATCGAGCTTGTACTTGAGATCGACCCCGTAGGCGCTGGTGTCCTGGGACACGATCAGCAGCTCCTTCACGCCGGCCTTGGCCAGGTTCTCGGCCTCGGCCATCACCGAACCGATGGGGCGGGAGGCGAGATCGCCGCGCAGCGAGGGAATGATGCAGAAGGTGCAACGGTGGTTGCAGCCCTCGGAAATCTTGACGTAGGCGTAGTGCTTGGGCGTCAGGCGCACACCCTGGGGCGGCACCAGATCCAGGAAGGGGTCGTGTTTGGGCGGCAGGTACTGGTGCACCGCGCCCATGACTTCTTCATAGGCATGCGGGCCGGTGACCTTGAGCACCGAGGGATGCACATCACGGATAACCTCTTCCTTCTTGCCCAGGCAGCCGGTGACGATGACCTTGCCGTTCTCGGCCAGCGCCTCGCCGATGGCATCCAGGGACTCCTGCACGGCCGAGTCGATGAAGCCGCAGGTGTTGACCACCACGAGGTCGGCACCGGCGTAGTCGGGCGAGATCGCGTACCCCTCGGAGCGGAGCTGGGTCAGGATGCGCTCGGAATCCACCAGGGCCTTGGGACAGCCGAGGCTGACGAAACCGACCTTGGGTGCGGAACTGGACATGACGCAGGACTCCCGGCCCCGGGGGCCTGATGAAAAAGCGCGCAATTGTACGCCCGGGACCTCGGCACGACCAGCGCAAGCACGACCATCGGGAGAGGCAGATTTCGGGCCAATGCACTATTTTTGAGCATGGTGCCGCCCCAAAAAGAAGCACAAACTCTTGCTGAGCCGGCTCCGGCGCCGGTCCTGCCTGCTTTTGAGGGCCTGATCCGGGTTGGTGCACTTATTGCTCTAGGTCTCCCCAAAGAGGTCAGCCGCTGCTGCCGACAGGATCCCATGACCGAATCCCCGCTTCACCGCCGCATCCTCGACAACCTCACCACGGCCGTGGTGGTACTCGACGGCCGCCTGTGCGTGCGCTACCTGAATCCCGCGGCGGAAGCACTGCTGGCCTCCAGTCGTGCGCGCGCCCTTGGCCTTCCGTTCCGGGACATCTTTCTCGAGCTGGACGACGACTCCACCGACGAGCTCCGGGAGAGCCTGGAAACCCTGCATCCCTTCACGCGGCGCGAGGTTCGCCTGCGAGCCGGCGGGCAGGAGATCACGGTGGACTATACGGTAGGCCTGCTGATGGGCCCGGGAGAACCCGCCAGCCTGCTGGTCGAGATACAGCAGGTGGACCGCATGCTGCGCATTGCGCGCGACGAAGCCCTGCTGGCTACCCACCAGGCCACGCGTGCCCTGGTTCGCGGCGTGGCACACGAGATCAAGAATCCGCTGGGCGGCATTCGCGGTGCGGCGCAATTGCTGGCCAAGCAGCCCGAGGGCGCCGACGTGGCCGACTACACCGGCATCATCATCGAAGAGGCTGACCGCCTGCGGGCCCTTGCGGATCGCATGCTGGGGCCGCGCAAGCTGCCGGAGCGGCAGCGCGTGAACATCCACGAATGCCTGGAACGTGTGCGGTCACTCATCCTGGTGGAGGCCGATGGCCGGGTACAGCTGCGGCGCGACTATGATCCATCGCTGCCGGAAATCAATGCCGATCCTGACCAGCTGATCCAGGCACTGCTCAACATTGGCGGCAACGCGCTGCAGGCGCTGCTGGAAAATCCGGCGCAGGAATCGCCCTGCATCACGCTGCGTACGCGCCACATGAGCCAGTTCACCATTGGCGCCACACGGCACCGCCTGGTGATCCGCGTCGACATCATCGACAACGGCCCCGGCATTCCGCCGGCGCTGCTGGAAACGATTTTCTACCCCATGGTCAGTGGCCGCGCGAACGGAAGCGGACTTGGCCTCTCGATTGCACAGGACATCGTGCACCAGTACCACGGGCTGATCGAATGCGAGTCACGCCCGGGACTCACCCTTTTCAGCATTCTGCTGCCTGTGGAGCCGGAAAATGGCAACAAATAACTCCAGGGTCTGGATCATCGACGACGACCGCTCCATCCGCTGGGTGCTGGAAAAGGCCCTGATGCAGGAAGGGCTTTCGGCGACCGCCTTCGAAGACGGCAACAGCGCCCTGGCGCGACTGGACAAGGAGCAGCCCGACGCCATCATCAGCGACATCCGCATGCCGGGCATCGACGGCCTCTCCCTGCTCAACAAGATCCGCGCCGACCATCCGGACCTGCCCGTCATCATCATGACCGCGCACTCCGACCTGGATTCGGCGGTGTCCTCTTACCAGGGGGGCGCGTTCGAGTACCTGCCCAAGCCCTTCGACGTCGACGAAGCCATCGCACTGGTCAAGCGCGCCGTGGCACACCGGCAGGAACAGAAGCTGGCGGGCGACACGCCTGCAGCCCCGGGCGCCAGCGCCGAGATCATCGGCGAATCACCGGCAATGCAGGAGGTCTTTCGCGCCATCGGCCGCCTTTCCAGCTCCAACATCACTGTGCTCATCAATGGTGAGTCCGGTACCGGCAAGGAGCTGGTGGCCCATGCGCTGCACAAGCACTCACCGCGGGCGGCACGGCCCTTCATTGCGCTCAACATGGCGGCCATTCCCAAGGACCTCATGGAGTCCGAGCTGTTCGGCCATGAAAAGGGCGCATTCACCGGGGCCAGTGCCCAGCGCCAGGGCCGCTTCGAGCAGGCCAACGGCGGCACGCTGTTTCTGGACGAAATCGGCGACATGCCGATCGACACACAGACGCGCCTGCTGCGCGTGCTCGCCGACGGCGAGTTCTACCGCGTGGGAGGCCATGTGCCCGTGAAAGTGGATGTGCGCATCATCGCCGCCACGCACCAGAACCTGGAGCGGCTGGTGGCCGAAGGCAAGTTCCGCGAGGACCTGTTTCACCGCCTCAACGTCATCCGCGTACATATTCCGCGCCTGCGCGACCGTCGGGAGGACATCCCGACGCTGGCGTCGCACTTCCTGGTTCGCGCGGCCCGCGAGCTGAACGTGGAGCCCAAGGTGTTGCGTCCGGACACGGCCACCTACCTGCAGTCCCTCCCCTGGCCCGGCAATGTGCGGCAGCTCGAGAACACGTGTCGCTGGCTCACGGTGATGGCCTCCGGTCGCGAAATCCTCATCGGTGACCTGCCGCTGGAATTGCGCACGCCGGGCGATGCCGAACCGGCGCATCTGGCCCAGGGGTGGGAGCAGGCGCTGGCGGACTGGGCGCGCAAGGAATTGGCCGCCGGCGGCACGCCGTTGCTGGATTCAGCCCTTCCCGCCTTCGAGCGCATCATGATCACCTGCGCGCTGAACCAGACGGGCGGGCGCCGCCGCGACGCCGCAGAGCTGCTTGGCTGGGGACGAAACACGCTCACGCGCAAGATCAAGGAATTGCGCATGGACGTGGGCGGCGATGACGAGGATGACAACGAGCACTAATGAAAAAGGCGCTGAAAAGCGCCTTTTTCATGTTCAGGGAAATCAGTCCCGCTGGCGACCCCAGCCCCGGCCGGGTTGGCGATTGTCATTGCCGTATCCATTGCCATCCTGTTCCTGCTGATTGTCGCGCCCCCAGCCCTGCCCCCCCGCCCTGCCGGAATCGTTCTGGCCAGGGCCACCGCCCTGGCGCCCCCGCTGGCGCAGCGTGTCGCGCTCTTCAGGGGAGAGACGCTGCCAGCGTTCACGAATCTGCTGGCGCTGTTCCGGTGGCAGCTGACGAAACTCCTGATAGCGCTGCCGCAATTGTTCGCGCTGATCCGGGGGGAGATCCCGGAATCGCTGATAGCGCTGCCGCAATTCCTGGCGCTGTTGCGGGGGCATCTGACGCCACTGCTGCGCGCGACGGACCAGCTCGTCCTGTCGATCGGGCGGCAGGCTGTTCCAGTTCGGACGCACGCGCGCCAGTGCCGCCTGGGTATCGGGATCCAGGCTCTCGAACGAGCGCCCTCCCGCCAGGGCAACACCACTGGCCAGTGCCAGCAGCAGCACGCACGTCAGCTGAACTTTCATGAGCCGGTCGTCTCGTTGTTCATTGCCACCAGCATGTCCATGTCCTGCAGGAACTGCAGGTCGGCATCCGGCATGGCCGTGTTTTCAGCCACCGTATTGACGGGCGCCGATGTCGGCCACTCCGGCAATGCCACGAACACGAGTGCCACGCTTGCCGCCACGGCGAAGCCGCCTGCCAGCCACCAGGGATGGCGGACACGCACCGGGTGCCTCACCGCTTCGGTCGCGCGTGCGCGCGCCGCAGCCAGTGCAGCCTCCATCAGCGGATCAGGTTGTGCTGCCTTTCGCTCCAGCGTATCGCGCACAGTGGCCGCCAGGTCGCGCTCGGCGGGCGCGAGAAATTCACGCTCAGTCATCTTGCGCCTCCAGTCGCGCGCGCAGGCTGTGCATGGCGCGCGACAAATGCGTTTTCACGCTCCCTTCGGAGCACTTCATCGCCGCTGCCGTGGCAGCGGTATCGAGCCCTTCCCAAACGCGCAGCATGAATGCCTGCTGTTGTCGAAGGGGCAATCCCGACAGGGCATCGGATACCGTTTCCATGTCGCGGGCCCGTTCCAGCAGCAAGGCCGGATCGGAGCTCGTCGCCTCGGGCACGTCGGCCCAGGGATCGGCGTCCGGATCGTCCCGGTCAGGGGCCAGCCACGTCATCCAGCGGCCGCGACGGGTGCGCGTCCGGTGGAAGTCCATGATCCGGCTCTGCAGGATCGTCTGGAACAACGGCCCCCATTCCGCCGGGGGCTTGTGTGCATAACGGGAGGCGAGCGCCAGCATGCTGTCCTGCACGATATCCAGCGCCGCCTCGCGGTCACGCGTGGCAATTTCGGCCATGACCTGCGCACGGCGTCCCACCGTACGCAGGAAGGCATCAAGGGTCGTTGGGACGGGCGTGGACATGGCGGGTCGGGTGGCGGAAGAAGCGCCACCATACGCAAGCCCCGGCTCCGCTACAACTCGCATCGATTGGCCTCCCGGCCGGTCACGGCTCAGTTGCCCTTCTTCCCGGTCTTGGCCGGACGCTTGGCGCCTTCTGCCGCATCCGCGCCGCCCTCGGGTCCGCGCATGGCGGGAATGTCCTGCGTGCGCGACCACGTCGATCCGTCAAAGTCCTGGCCTTCGATCTTGCGCGTCCAGGTGTTCTTGTCCTTGTTCAGGGTCGCGGTAATGGTTTGGGTCGCCGTCTTGCCATCAGGGTTGGTAATTACTTCCTTACGGCTGAAGGTACCTTCTCCGACCTTCTGCTCCACCTGACGTTTGATCACGCGGCCGTCGGCCATCTTTCGTACCGTCTCTTCCGTAAAGCTTTCCGGCTTTTCGCGCATCATGCGCTGGCCGCCCATGGGGCCCTTGCCATGACCGTCGCGGCCCATCATGGGACCCATCGGGCCTGCGCCCGGGCCGGCGGCCGGCCCCGCCACCGGAGCGGCGGGTGTTGCTGGCGCCGCGCCTTCGGCAAAGGCCAGTGACGCACCGGTGGCCAGCGCAAGAGCGAGAGAAAGAGAGGCAATCCGCTTGTTCATGTCCATTTCCCCTGAAACCGATTCTTTGTTTGTGATTGGGCTAACGCGCCGCGCTGCATTCGGTTGACAGTCAGGGCATTGGCCGCACGCGCCCACCTCCCTACACTGTCACCCCGCTGCCCCGCAGGACGTCGACCGTGTTCCATGTAGTGCTTTTTCAGCCGGAGATTCCCGGCAACACCGGCAACATCATACGGCTTTGCGCCAATACCGGCGCACACCTTCACCTGATCCGCCCACTGGGCTTCGATCTTGATGACAGCAAGCTGCGGCGCGCCGGCCTGGACTATCACGAGTGGGCCGACTTGCGTGTCCATGACTCGCTCGATGCCTTTCTGGACGCCGTAAAACCGCCCCGTGTGTTCGCCTTTACCACGCGGGGATCACGCCTCTACCGCGACATCGCCATGGCACAGTGGGATGCCTTCTTGTTCGGACCCGAAACCCGCGGGTTGCCGGACGACGTTCTGGCGGCCCTTCCTCCCGCGCAGCGACTGCGCCTGCCGATGCGCCCCCACAGCCGCAGCCTGAATCTTTCCAACAGTGTTGCCGTCGTCGTGTATGACGCCTGGCGACAACTGGGATTCCCTGGGGGCGCCTGACCGGGCGAAGTCGTGCCGCAGGGCATTCGTCCCCGATTTCCGCGCTGCCCAGCCCGCGCTCGGGGTGCCAGGCCAAAGGCCGGAATGCCTGAGTCGGCCCGTCCGCCCCCCCTCATGAAAGGCGGGGTCAAGCCAGGCGGTTCGTTCCGTTAACGAGCGCCACACCCCTGTTACCGGGGCTGCGCAAGCGCTAACAAAGGGACCACCGGGTACAAAACGACGACATGCGGCTTGTGAGCCACGTCACAAATGTTCGGCCAATGGCTGTCACGACAGCGCCACAGCACTATCATCCGCCCCCAATCCATCCGAACAGGGAGTCTCACACCATGTCTCGCACACTTCTCAGGTCCGCCGCCCTCGTCCTGGCGCTTGGCGCCGCTACGACCGCCGCTGCGGCCGATTACTCCTACGACTATGTGGAAGGGGGCTTTGGCGAAATCACCGATGGCGACGGCCTGTTCGTCAACGGCTCCCACGACGTGGCGCCCAATATCGCCCTTGCCGGCGGGGTCTTCCTTGGCAATACCGACCCGAGCAGCAGCGACGTCACGATGCTGGAGTTCGGTGGCGTGTATCACCAGCCGCTGAAGTCCAACCTGGGCTTCAACGCCGGCCTCAAGGTGCTGCATGTAAATGTCGATGCCGGCCGCTGGGGCAGCCGCGATGACACAGGCCTCGTCGCCAGCGCCGGTCTGCGCTTCCGCGTGCAGCCCAAGATCGAACTGGAAGGGGATGTGAAGTACCTGACCAATGATTTCCTCCACGACGGTCTGGGCGCCCAGGTGGACGGCCGCTTCTACCTCGATCAGCGCTTCTCCGTGGCGGCCGGTGTCGCTGTGGACACGGAGCTTGACGGCCTGTTCGTGGCACTGCGCTACAACCTGTAAGTGCGGAACCCTGCGCAATGAAAAAGGCCCCTTTCGGGGCCTTTTTCATTGGCGACGGCTGTCGGTGCCGGGGCTTCCGTCAATGGTCGTCGTACCGCTCGATCCGGATGGTCACGCGCTTTCCACCGGCGAGGACGTTGCCGATTGCCTGCAGCGTCGCAATGATGAACCAGGCCCCCAGCGCCGGCCAGAATCCGTCGATGGCCAGCCCGGGCAACACCCAGGACACGAGCCCGAGCATGGCGGCATTGATGACCAGCAGGAACAGTCCCAGGGTCACCACCGTGGCGGGCAGGGTGAACAGGATGAGGATGGGGCGCACGACGGTGTTGGCGATGGCCAGCAAGGCAGCTGCCACGAACAAGGTGGCCGGACGATCGACATGGACGCCGTCGAGCCATACGGCTGCAAGGCCGAGTCCCGCCGCGGAAAGCAGCAACCGCAAGATCGTCTGGTACAGCATGTTGGTTCCCCCGGATGTGGCCGCCACAGTAGCTGCCCACCCGGAGCGGAACAAGGGGAAAAGTGTGACCCCGGAGCAGGCCGCCATCAGGCGGCCAGACGCTCCTGCGCCGGAGCCCAGCGGGCAGCGGCGGCAGGTCGCAGATAACAGAGGACCTCGGGCGGCTCGACATCGCGAGAATGCCGGTAGGTGCACGCGGACAGCAGCACGGAGTCGCACTTCACGCCCTCGGGAATCTGCCAGGCAAGACGGGCATGAAGTTCGGGGAGGCGGCTCCAGTGTACGTTGGGCTTCATGTGATGCGCGGTGTGATAGCCCAGGTTCCAGGAAATGAAGTTGTACAGCCGGCTGGTGGTATTGCGTGAGGCCGTCAGTTCGGAAGACGTATCGAGATCGGAATGCTGCATGTAGGTGTTGTCCATGAGCCCGAGATACATGACCGGAATGGGGGCAATGAACAGCACCAGCGCCTTCACCGGATCGATCAGAAGGAATCCGCCCAGCAGGGCGAGGGCGACGACGCTCCACACCTTGAAACGGCCAAAAAGCACGGGAAAGTCGCGACCGATGCGGAAGATTTCCGGGTAGATGCGCAAGGCGCCGACGACGTCGTATCGCACGCGGGACATGACGCTGCCATCCGGCAAAAGCCAGTTGGCGGGATCCTTTTCCTGGTCCAGGTAGTCTTTGTGATGCCCCAGGTTGTGGTGGAGCGTCCAGGCGAAGGGCAGCACGCCCGTCTCCAGGAACAGGATCATCTCGTAGGGGCGGTTCAGCCACACGCTGCGGAAGGTGGGCACGTGATGGTGATTGTGCGAGATCGAGCCCGGCATGGCGGAAAACGACAAAAGGCCCAGCATGACCGCGGCCACCGCCCAGAGCGATTGAATGTGAAAAAAGGTATAGAGCTGAATCGCGAAGACGCCGAGCACGATGAGGCTGGGTGCAATGTCCTCGCGATACCGGTAAAGCTTCGGCATGGAGTCCCTCCCTGACGGTCCGCCTTATTATTGTGATGATGCTTGCTGGAAGCCGGAGGCTGTGCGGACCTTGCCCCTAGATTGGTTGAGCTGGCCCACTCCGGCAACGCCCGCTCATCCGAACTCACACCACTCGTCCAGCCGACCCGTGGCCTCGCGCTTTCCGATCGATGTGCTACTCGCACTCGACGCCGTTGATTCAGGTCAATACGCCACGGTTGGGTAGCACCGAGCATGAATGCACTTTCATTGCAGGCACCCGGCCCCATGAATTCCATCCTGCCGACCTCTACCTCCACCCTCCTTTTTGACAACGGCCCGCACAAGTGCCTGAGTTTTTCATCCCTCGTCAAAGGCGACGGCGTGCAGGCCAACCAGTTCCTGATCATCCACAATGAGCGTGCCGCCGTGCTGGATCCAGGTGGCGACCTGACCTACACGCCTCTCACGATCGAGATCAGCAAGCACATCAAGCTGCAGAATCTCGACTACGTGTTTGCCTCGCATCAGGATCCCGACATCATCACCTCCATGCCGCGCTGGCTGATGCACACGCGCTGCAAGGTGGTCGCATCAAAGCTGTGGGCCCGCTTCCTGCCGCACCTGGCCTCCGGCTTTGTCACCACGCAGATGAAATCCGATGTCAGCGAACGTTTGATCGAATTGCCGGACCGCGGCGCCGAAATTCCCTTCGGCGACTCCGTCATCACCTGCGTTCCCGCGCACTTCCTCCATTCCGTCGGCAACTTCCAGTTTTATGACCCGGTGTCGAAGATCCTGTTTTCGGGGGACATGGGGGCGTCGATGGTGGATGACGTCGGCCCGGTGAAGGATTTCGAGACCCATGTATCGAGCATGCGGAGCTTTCACCAGCGCTACATGTGTTCACGCCGCGTGACGCGCCTCTGGGCGGAGATGGTGCGGCGCATGGACGTGGAGATGCTGGTACCACAACACGGCAGCTATTTCGTGGGCAAACCCATGATCCACCGCTTTCTCGACTGGATAGCCGACCTCGACTGCGGCATCGACCTGCTCACCCAGGAGGACTACCGCTGCCCCTGAGAACCACTGGTTACGGAGGGCCGCTTTCGGAGGGCCGCTTTCGGAGGGTCGGTTACGGACGGCCGGTTACGGACGGTCACTCGACTTTCCGTGCGACATGCGCAGAATCGGCGCAACCGGAGGAGTTCCATGTCCCGCTTGCTTGCCCATCTGCTGCACACCCCGCTCGCCACCCATCGCGCATTTCCGGAGGCCCTGCAGGTGGCCATCGGACAAGCCGTGGCCGCCGGCGAACGCACCCATCGCGGGGAAATCCGCGTCGTCGTCGAGGGCAGCTGGCCCCTGCTGGCCGTACTCGCGGGCAAGACCGTGCGGGAGCGCGCGATCGAAGTCTTCGGCATGAGTCGCGTCTGGGACACCGCCGAGAACACCGGCCTGCTGATCTATGTCCTGCTGTGCGAGCAGAAGATCGAAATCCTGGCGGATCGCGGCCTGCATGGCGCGGCCGGCCAGGACGCCTGGGACGGCATTTGCGCGCGGCTCTCGGCCGCTTACCGCGAGGGCCACTATCGTGAAGGGACGCTGCAGGCCCTGGAGCGCGTACACGAGCTTCTCAGCCGCCATTTCCCTGCGGGCGTGGACAATCCCAACGAGCTGCCCGACGCGCCCGTCGTCCTGCGCTGACACGGCCGTTTTCCCCGGCCCGCCCTGCGCGGCCGGCTTGGCCCCGGCGCACTGAGCGGCTAGGCTTTCCCTCCCCCGTTCCAGGACTTTTCCATGGCTTCGCCCGATCTCCGGCAGATGCTCGCCGCCCTCATTGCGTCGCCCAGCGTGAGCTGCACGGATCCGCGCCTGGACCAGGGCAATCGCGGCGTAATCGACCTGCTGGCCGGCTGGTTGACGGACCTCGGCTTTGTCTGCGAGATCCAGCCGGTCTCCCCTGGCAAAGCCAACCTCATCGCCACCCTGGGACGCGGCCCCGGCGGGCTGGTACTGGCGGGCCATACCGATACGGTGCCCTGGGACGAGGGGCAATGGCGATTCGATCCTTTTACCCTGACCGAGGCCGATGGCCGGCTTTATGGCCTGGGAACGGCCGACATGAAAGGGTTCTTCCCTCTCGCCATCGAGGCGGCCCGCGATTTCCTGCAAACCCCGCTGCGAGCGCCGCTCATCCTGCTGGCCACCTGCGACGAAGAATGCTCGATGGCGGGCGCACGTGCCCTGGTGGAGGCCGGCAAGCCTGCGGCCCGCTTTGCAGTAATCGGGGAACCCACCTCGCTACGCCCCCTGCGCATGCACAAGGGGGTAATGATGGAGCGCGTGCTCATCGAAGGACATGCGGGGCACTCCTCCGACCCGGCACTCGGCGCCAATGCGCTGGAAGCCATGAACGCCGCCATGAACGAACTGCTGGCCTTCCGCGGCGAGCTGCAGTCCCGCTGGCGCAATCCGGCCTTTACGGTACCGGTGCCCACGCTCAACCTGGGCTGCATCCACGGCGGCGACAATCCCAACCGTATCTGTCCCCGCTGCGAACTGCAGTTTGATCTCCGGCCGCTGCCAGGGATGGACATGGACGAGCTGCGGCAGCAGATCCGGCACCGGCTGGCACCGCTGGCGCCGCTGCATCGTGTCCGCGTCACGGTTGAGCCCATCTATGCAGGCACCCCCGCCATGGAGACACCCGCCGACTCTCCGCTGGTGCGCGCGGCCGAACGACTCACCGGCCATGTGGCGGAGGCCGCCGCCTTCGGGACCGAGGGGCCGTTTTTCCGGCAGCTCGGCATGGATGCGCTGATCTTCGGGCCCGGCGCCATCGGGCAGGCGCACCAGCCGGACGAATTCCTGGCACTGGACACCCTCCGCCCGACGGTCGACGTACTCCGCGGCCTGATCCGCGAGTTCTGCCTCTGACGACGGGCGATTGGCGACCGGCCGCTTTCGTTCGGGATTTGGGCATTCGGGGCATTTGACAGGTCGTCCTGGCCGCCGCCAGACCCTTGAAGGCCGGAACCGCGCCCCGAAACCGCACCCCGGGCGGCCTCCGGAACACACCACCCGGCCTGCATTTCAACGCGCAGACAGGGAATCGGCCGGGACGCCCGGCCACGTGTCCAGGCCCTCCCGACCCTCTCCCGATTTTCTCACCTTCCCGCGCCCTCGTTTCAGCCCCTAAAATGGGCGTTTTCCCGTTACCTCGAGTGTTGGCCGTGACCACCCCCCCGTTCCAGGACACCATGTCCGAGCAGTACGTCCACTGGTTCCGCAATTCAGCGCCGTACATCAACACGCATCGCGGCAAGACCTTTGTGCTGCTCTTCGGTGGCGAGGCGGTCAACCACGAGAACTTCCGCAACATCGTGCATGACATCGCGCTGCTGCACTCGCTCGGCATCCGTCTCGTGCTCGTGCATGGCGCGCGCCCGCAGATCGACGAAAACCTGGCCGAGATCGGCATCCAGACCCCCATTCACAATGGCCTGCGCGTCACCACGCGAGAAGCGCTGCGCGCGGTGCTCGACGCGGTCGGCTCCATCCGTCTCGAAATCGAGGCCCTGCTCTCCATGGGACTCGCCAATTCGCCCATGTTCGGCGCCAAGATCGATGCCGTGTCCGGCAACTTCATCACCGCAAAGCCGTATGGCGTGCGCGACGGTGTCGACTACGGACTCACCGGCGAAGTGCGCGCGGTCGATGTCGAAGCGATCGGCAAGAACCTGCAGAACCACCACATCGTGATTCTCGGCCCGACCGGATACTCCACGACCGGCGAGGTGTTCAACCTGCTGGCCGAAGATGTCGCCGTGTCCGCTGCCATTGCGCTAAAAGCCGACAAGCTGATCTGTCTCGGCGAGCGTGACGGGATCCAGTCTGACGATGACCGTCTGTTGCGCGAAATGATCCCCAACGAGGTCGACCAGTTCCTGCGCGGCAAAAAACTCGACACCGAACTGCTGCGCCACATGCATGCAGCGAGCGAAGCCTGTCGCGACGGCGTCAAGCGCGTCCACATCATCTCGTACGCGCGTGACGGCGCCCTGCTGCAGGAGCTGTTCACCCGTGACGGCTCCGGCACGCTGATCACGCATGACCCGTACGAAGAAATCCGCGAGGCGGAAATCGAGGACATCGGCGGCATGCTGGAGCTGATGCGGCCGCTGGAGGAGGAAGG
>DASSUO010000009.1:0-14521 GCA_035706925.1 Moraxellaceae bacterium | reverse complement strand
TCCCGTGTGGCTCGGTGGCCGTACGTGGGGCCGCGCGAAGGGTGAGCCTTTCGAATCCGGTGTCGTCAGCCAGGGCAGCGCGCGCCTGCGCTTCTCTGCAAAGTTCTATCTCGTTGCGATGTTCTTCGTGATCTTCGACGTCGAAGCACTGTATCTCTATGCCTGGTCCGTTTCCGCCAAGGAAGCCGGCTGGTCCGGGCTCATTGAAACGACCATTTTCGTTCTTGTCCTGCTGGCTGGCCTGGTCTATCTGTGGCGCCTCGGTGCGCTCGAGTGGGCGCCGGAAGCCCGCCGTCGTCGCGCGCAGCAGCAGAAATCCGAATCCGCCGGCATCTACTGAATCGAGACCTGTCATGAAATACACGCTGACCCGCGTCGATCCGAACGCTCCCAATGAGCGTTATCCGATGCAACAGAAGCAGACCGTCGACGATCCCGTCGAGGAACAGGTCAAGAATTCGATCTTCATGGGCCGTCTGGAAGAGATGATCCATGGCGCGGCCAACTGGGGTCGCAAGAATTCCCTGTGGCCCTACAACTTCGGTTTGTCCTGCTGCTACGTGGAAATGGCGACTGCCTTCACCGCGCCGCATGACCTCGCGCGCTTTGGTGCGGAAGTGATTCGTGCGTCACCGCGCCAGGCCGACGTCATGGTGGTGGCCGGTACCTGCTTCATGAAGATGGCCCCGGTGGTGCAGCGTCTGTACGAACAGATGCTGGAACCGAAGTGGGTGATCTCCATGGGTGCCTGCGCCAACTCCGGCGGCATGTACGACATTTACTCCGTGGTTCAGGGCGTCGACAAGTTCCTGCCCGTCGACGTGTACATCCCGGGCTGCCCGCCCCGTCCCGAAGCCTTCCTGCAGGCGCTCATGATCCTGCAGGAATCGATCGGCAAGGAACGTCGCCCGCTGTCGTGGGTGGTGGGTGACCAGGGCGTGTACCGTCCGCAGATGCAACCCGAGCGTGATCGCAAGAATGCCGAGCGCATTGCGGTCACCAACCTGCGGACACCGGACCAGATCTGACCGGACGAATCCGCCGGGTGCGACCTCGCAGGACGTTCGGTGAATGCCGGATCGAATTGAGCGGTGCCGGACTGAGGTTCGAACGGCTCGGAGTATGAGCCGGTACTTGGCCGGTGCAGGAATCTGCGCATGGTCCGGGGGATCCCCGGATCTGCGGTGCACGATGCAACGAATTGCGGAAGGAGCGCATTGCGCGTTTCTTCCAACCTGTTTTTGAACTTTTGCGACGACAACACGATGGCCGACAACGCCCCGCTTCCGCCCAGCACACCGGGCACCGAGTACGAGGTCGTGCGCGAACTGCAATCCCGCTTTGGCGAGGGGATTGTGTTCCAGCCCACGAAGGATTCGGTACCGACCCTTTGGGTTCCGCGCGACCAGCTCATTGATGTCCTGCGCTTTTTGCGCGAGGCCCCCAAGCCCTATGTGATGCTGTTCGACCTCTCTGCGGTCGACGAGCGCCTGCGCAAGCATCGCGAAGGCATGCCAAGGGCCGACTTCACGGTGTTCTACCACCTGCTATCGATCGAGCGGAATTCCGATGTGCGCATCAAGGTCGCGCTTCAGGAAGGTGACCTCTCGGTGCCGACCGTGACCGGCATCTGGCCGAACGCGGACTGGTACGAGCGCGAAGTCTGGGACATGTTCGGCATCGACATTGCCGGGCACCCGCGCCTGTATCGCATCCTCCTGCCGCGGACCTGGACGGGTCACCCGCTGCGCAAGGACTACCCGGCGCGTGCCACGGAATTCGATCCCTTCCAGCTGACGGCCCTGCGTCAGGACCAGGAGCAGGAAGCGCTGCTCTTCAAGCCGGAAGAATGGGGCATGAAGAAGGGCACGGCGGACGAGGACTTCATGTTCCTCAACCTCGGTCCCAATCACCCGTCCGCGCATGGTGCTTTCCGTATCGTGCTGCAGCTCGATGGCGAAGAGATCCTCGATTGCGTGCCCGATATCGGCTACCACCATCGTGGCGCCGAGAAGATGGGTGAGCGCCAGAGCTGGCACTCCTACATTCCCTACACGGACCGCATCGATTACCTCGGCGGGGTGATGAACAACCTGCCCTACGTGCTGGCCGTAGAAAAACTCGCCGGCATCGACGTGCCGGACCGCGTAAAGACCATTCGCGTGATGATGGCGGAATTCTTCCGCATCACCTCGCACCTGCTGTTCCTGGGTACGTATATCCAGGACGTGGGCGGCATGACGCCGATCTTCTTCATGTTCACCGACCGCCAGAAGGCTTACGACGTCATCGAGGCCATCACGGGCTTCCGCATGCATCCGGCCTGGTACCGCATCGGTGGCGTGGCGCATGACCTGCCGCGTGGCTGGGACAAACTCGTGCGCGAATTCCTGGACTGGATGCCCAAGCGCCTCAAGGAATACGAAAAGGCCGCGATCCGGAACAGCGTGCTGAAGGCGCGTACCACCGGCATTGCGCAGTACAACACCGAACAGGCGCTGGCCTGGGGTGTTACCGGCCCGTCGCTGCGTGCGACCGGCCTGGACTACGACCTGCGCAAGAAGCGTCCCTATTCCGGGTACGAGAACTTCGAATTTGAAGTGCCTCTCGCGCAAAATGGCGACGCGTATGACCGTTGCCTGGTGCGCATCGAGGAAATGCGGCAGTCCCTGCGCATCATTCGTCAGTGCCTGGACAACATGCCGGCTGGTGCCTACAAGGCCGACCATCCGCTGACCTGCCCGCCGCCCAAGGACCGGACGCTGGCCGACATCGAAACCCTGATCACGCACTTCCTGTCCGTGTCCTGGGGTCCGGTGATGCCGGCCGGTGAGTCGTCGCAGCTGATTGAAGCCACCAAGGGCATCAACAGTTACTACCTCACCTCGGATCACAGCACGATGAGCTACCGCACGCGTATCCGTACGCCGAGCTACCCGCATCTGCAGCAGATCCCCTCGGTGATCCGTGGATCCATGATCCCGGATCTGATTGCCTACCTGGCGTCCATTGACTTCGTGATGGCCGATGTCGACCGTTAATTCCTCCCAGATCATCGCGACCAGCCGTTACACGCTGTCGCCCGAGGCGCGTGCCGAAATCGAGCACGCCAAGAGCCACTATCCCGACGCGCGTGCGGCCAGTATCGACGCGCTCAAGACCGTGCAGAAGGAGCACGGCTGGGTGCCCGATGGCGCGATCTACGAGATTGCCGACATTCTCGGCATTCCCGCAGCCGATGTTGAGGGCGTGGCAACTTTCTATAGCCAGATTTTCCGTGTGCCGGTCGGTCGCCACGTGATTCGCGTGTGCGATTCCATGACCTGCTATGTGAACGGCTATGAGCCTGTGCTGAGCGAGCTGAAGAGCCAGCTCGGCATCGAACTCGGCCAGACCACGGCGGACAACCGCTTCACCCTGATTCCCGTTTGCTGTCTCGGCAATTGCGACAAGGGATCGACCATCATGATCGATGACGATACCCACGGCGGCCTTGAGCCCTCGACGGTTGCCGGACTGCTGGAGAAGTACGCATGAAACTCTCCTCTTTCGGTACGGCTAACCGCACGCCGCGCGCTGCGGAAACGCATCCGCTGACCTGGCGTCTGCGTGACGACGGCGAGACCGTGTGGCTTGCGGAATATGAAAGCAAGAACGGCTACGCGGCCGCCCGCAAGGCGCTATCGCAAATGGCGCCCGACGAGATCGTCGCGGCCGTGAAGGATTCCGGCCTCAAGGGTCGCGGCGGTGCGGGCTTCCCTACCGGCGTGAAATGGTCCCTGATGCCCAAGGATGAAAGCCAGAACGTTCGCTACCTGCTCTGCAATGCGGACGAGATGGAACCCAATACCTGGAAAGACCGCCTGATCATGGAGCAGATGCCGCATCTGCTCATCGAAGGCATGCTGATTTCTGCGCGCGCGCTCAAAGCGGGAACGGGCTACATCTTCCTGCGCGGCGAATACGTGGATGCGGCAAACATCCTGAACAAGGCAATCGACGAAGCACGTGCCAAGGGCCTCATCGGTCAGAACGTGCTGGGTTCAGGATTCAACTTCGAGCTGTATGTGCACACCGGTGCCGGTCGTTACATCTGCGGCGAAGAAACCGCGCTCATCAATTCGCTGGAAGGCCGTCGCGCCAACCCGCGTTCCAAGCCGCCCTTCCCTGCGGCGGTGGGCGTGTGGGGCAAGCCGACGTGCGTCAACAATGTCGAGACGCTGTCGAACGTGCCGGCCATCATCGGCCACGGTGTCGAGTGGTACAAGTCGCTGTGCCGTCCGGGCTCCGAAGACCACGGCACCAAGCTCATGGGCTTCTCCGGCAAGGTGAAGAATCCCGGTGTGTGGGAGCTGCCGCTCGGCGTGCCCGCCCGCGAGCTGTTTGAAGACTATGCCGGCGGCATGAAGGACGGCTACACCCTGAAGTGCTGGCAGCCCGGTGGCGCCGGTACCGGCTTCCTGCTGCCCGAAGCGCTCGAGGCGCAGATGTATTCCGGCGGCATCATGAAGGCTGGTACGCGCATGGGCACGGGCCTCGCCCTTGCCGTGGACGACACCATCAGCATGGTGTCGCTGCTGCGCAACATGGAAGAGTTCTTTGCCCGTGAATCCTGCGGCTGGTGTACACCCTGCCGCGATGGCCTGCCCTGGAGCGTGAAGCTGCTGCGCGCGCTGGAAAAAGGCGAAGGCTGTCCGGGCGACATCGAGATCCTGCAGTCGCTCGTCGACCGCCTGGGGCCGGGCAAGACGTATTGCGCGCACGCGCCGGGCGCGGTGGAACCGCTGGGCACGGCATTGCGCCATTTCCGATCCGAATTTGAACAAGGTATTTCGGCGACGGCTTCGACCCGTTCCGAACGGCCTGCCATGACGGGAGTGCTGTGATGGCGACCATTCATGTAGACGGCAAGCAGTACGAAGTCAGCGGTGCCGACAATCTTCTCGAGGCCTGCCTGTCGCTGGGCCTCGACATTCCCTATTTCTGCTGGCATCCGGCCATGGGTTCGGTCGGTGCCTGTCGCCAGTGTGCGGTGAAGCAGTACGCCAATGCCGACGACAAGCGCGGCCGCCTGGTGATGTCCTGCATGACGCAGGCCACCGAGAACATGGTGATCTCCATCGACGACGCCGAAGCCGTGGCCTTCCGCGAATCGGTGGTCGAATGGTTGATGACCAACCACCCGCACGATTGCCCGGTCTGTGAAGAAGGGGGCCATTGCCACCTGCAGGACATGACCGTGATGACCGGCCACAACATGCGCCGTTACCGCTTCAGCAAGCGCACGCATGTGAACCAGGAGCTCGGTCCGTTCATCAATCACGAGATGAACCGCTGCATCGCCTGCTACCGCTGCGTCCGTTACTACAAGGACTACGCCGGCGGCACTGACTTCGGCGTTTATGGCGCGCACGACAACGTGTACTTCGGCCGTCCGGAGAGCGGCACGCTCGAGAGTGAATTCTCTGGCAACCTGACCGAGGTCTGCCCGACGGGCGTCTTTACCGACAAGACCCACAGCGCACGGTATAACCGCAAGTGGGACATGCAGTTTGCACCCAGCATCTGCCAGGGCTGCTCCGTGGGCTGTAACGTCTCCCCGGGCGAGCGTTATGGCGAAATCCGTCGTATCGAGAACCGATACAACGGCACGGTGAATCACTATTTCCTGTGTGACCGTGGTCGTTTCGGCTACGGCTTCGCCAATCGCGAAGACCGTCCCCGCCAGCCGGTGACGCGTGACGGCACCGTACTGAGTGGCGATGCGGCGCTGGACCAGGCGGCCGATGTGCTGCGCGCGGCACGTCGCGTGATTGGTATCGCCTCGCCGCGTGCAAGCCTGGAAGCCAACCATGCCCTGCGCGAACTGGTCGGCAATGACAATTTCTTCCTCGGGGTGAGCGCGGCGGAACTCGGCCTGCTCAACCTGTCGAAGGACATTCTGGCGCGGGGTGTGCGTACACCGTCGTTGCGCGAGATCGAATCGTTTGACGGTGTGCTGGTGCTGGGCGAAGACGTCACGCAGACGGCACCGCGTGTGGCGCTGGCCCTGCGTCAGTCCGCCAGGAACAAGACCGTGAAGATGGCTGCTGCCAGCAATGTGCAGCCCTGGCAGGCCGAAGCACTGGCCAATATCGGTCAGGGTGCCCGCAGCCCGGTGTACGTCGCGAGCTTCGATGCCACGCGTCTGGACGACATTGCGGCCGGAACATTCCGTGCGGCGGCCGATGATATCGCCCGCCTCGGCTTTGCCGTCGCGCATGCCATCGATGCCGAAGCCCCGGCCGTGTCCGGCCTTGATGCCGCTACGGCCACGCTGGCGCAGCAGATTGCCGCAGCACTGCTGGCGGCGGACGCGCCGCTGGTGGTGTCTGGTACGGGCGCGCAGAGTGCTACCGTTCTCGAAGCGGCGGCCAATGTCGCCACGGCGCTCAGGAAGAAGGGCAAGTCTGCCGGTCTCACGCTGTGCCTGCCGGAAGCCAACAGCCTCGGCCTCGCCCTCATGGGCGGCAAGTCGCTCGATGAAGCGTTGTCCACGCTCGAGCACGGTGATGCCGATGCGGTGGTGGTGATCGAGAACGACCTGTATCGCCGCGCACCCAAGGCAAAGGTCGATGCTGCGCTGTCGCGCGCCGCGACGATGATTGCCATCGACCATCAGCGCAATGCCACGACACAGCAGGCGGGCTTCGTTCTGCCGGCGGCGAGCTTCGCCGAAGGCGATGGCACGCTCGTCAACAACGAAGGTCGCGCGCAGCGCTTCTTCCAGGTCTACGATCCGGTCTACTACAAGCCCGACATCGTGATGCACGAAACCTGGCGCTGGCTGCATGCGCTGCAGACGACGCTGCAGCAGCGCGAGATCGACTGGACGCTGCTTGATGACGTCACCAAGCACTGCGCCGATGCCAATCCGGTGCTCGCCGGCATCGTGAATGCCGCGCCGGCCGCCGATTTCCGCATCAAGGGCCTGAAGATCGCCCGTTCGCCGCGCCGCTATTCCGGCCGCACGGCGCAGCGCGCGCCGATTTCGGTGCATGAACCGCGCACGCCGCAGGATCAGGATTCCGCGCTCGCTTTCTCGATGGAAGGCTACTCCGGTCCCAACGAGCCGTCCGCGCTCGTGCCCTTTGCCTGGGCGCCGGGCTGGAATTCGCCGTCGGCCTGGAACAAGTTCCAGGATGAAGTCGGTGGCCATCTGCGCGCCGGCGACCCCGGTGTGCGCCTGATCGAAGGCCGGGGCGAGCTCGGCTACTTCACGACGGTGCCGTCGGCCTTTGCGGCATCCACGGACCTGCGCATCGTGCCGCTGTACCACTTGTTCGGATCCGAAGAACTGTCGTCCGCTGCGCCGGTTGTGCAGGATCGTGTACCGGGCGCCTACGTCGCGCTGGCCAGTGCCGATGCGACGCGCCTCGGACTTGCCGACGGCGCACGTGCGTCGGTAAAGGTGGGCGACTCCCATCTGGAGCTGACGGTCCGCGTGAGTGCCACTCAGCCTGCCGGGATCGTTGGCCTGCCGGTTGGCGTCAGCGCCGTGCCCGTTGTTGCCGGACAGGGCGCCTTCGTGGGAGCTGCCGAATGAACGACATGATCAAGAATGTTTCCGCGTTCTTCACGCCTGAAGTCATTGCCATTGTGGTGGCCATGCTCAAGGCGGTGGTGATCCTGCTGGTCACCGTCATCTCGGCGGCGCTGCTCTCCTTTGTGGAGCGCCGGCTGCTCGCCTGGTGGCAGGACCGTTACGGTCCGAACCGTGTGGGACCCTTCGGCATGTTCCAGCTGGTGGCGGACATGCTGAAGATGTTCTTCAAGGAAGACTGGACGCCGCCCTTCTCCGACAAGCTCATCTTCTGGCTGGCCCCGCCGATTGCCATGGGTGCGCTGCTGCTGGTCATGGCGGTCATTCCCATTACGCCCGACTGGAGCGTGATGGCGGACATGAACGTCGGCCTGTTGTTCTTCCTGGCCATGGCCGGACTTGCCGTCTACGCCGTGCTGTTTGCCGGCTGGTCGTCGAACAACAAGTACGCCCTGCTCGGCGGCCTGCGAGCATCGGCCCAGACGCTGTCGTATGAAGTGTTCATGGGAATCGCGCTGATGGGCGTGGTGGTGCAGGCCGGTTCCTTTAGCCTGGCCGACATCGTGGCGTCGCAGCGCAACTGGTGGAACGTCTTTCCGCAGTTCCTCGGTTTCTGCACGTTCCTGATCGCCGGCATTGCGGTGACCCACCGTCATCCGTTTGACCAGCCGGAAGCGGAGCAGGAACTGGCCGACGGCTATCACGTGGAATATTCCGGCCTGAAGTGGGGCATGTTCTTCGTCGGTGAGTACGTTGGCGTGGTGGTGATTTCCGCCCTGATCGTGACGCTGTTCTTTGGCGGCTGGATGACACCGTTTGCCCAGACCTTGCCCTTCCTGAATGCGATCCCGCCCTTCATCTGGTTCGCCGGCAAGACCGCATTCTTCATCATGCTGTTCGTGCTCGTCCGTGGCTCGCTGATGCGCCCGCGCTATGACCAGGTGATGACGTTTGGCTGGGTTTTCTGTCTGCCACTGACGCTGCTCAACCTGCTTGTCACCGGCGCGGTTGTGCTGGCCCTGCAGACGCCTTGAGGACACTGCCATGACATTGAAAGGTATTCTGATCGGCGCCTTCACCCAGGTACGCAGCCTGGTGATGGTGTTCTCCCACGGCTTCCGCAAGCGTGACACCCTGCAGTATCCGGAAGAGCCGGTGAATCCGCCGCCGCGCTATCGCGGCCGCATCGTGCTGACGCGCGATCCGGACGGCGAAGAGCGCTGCGTGGCCTGCAACCTGTGCGCCGTGGCCTGTCCGGTCGGCTGCATTTCGCTGCAGAAGGCGGAAAAGGAAGACGGCCGCTGGTATCCGGAGTTCTTCCGGATCAATTTCTCGCGCTGCATCTTCTGCGGCATGTGCGAAGAAGCGTGTCCGACTACGGCAATCCAGCTGACGCCGGATTTCGAACTCGCCGAATTCAATCGTCAGGATCTCGTGTATGAGAAGGAAAATCTCCTCATCTCCGGTCCCGGCAAGTATCCGGATTACAACTTCTACCGCGTCTCGGGCATGGCGATCGCCGGCAAGGCCAAGGGTGAGTCCCTGAATGAAGCCAAGCCGGTCGACGTCAAGAGCCTGCTGCCCTGAGGAGCCCTACAACGTGTCTGTGCTTGAAATCGGTTTCCTGATCGCAGCAGCGGTTGCCTTTGCTGCCACGCTAGGCGTGGTGGTGGGACGCAATCCCGTGCACTCGCTGCTCAACCTCATCGTGTCGCTGCTGGCCGTGGCGATGATTTTCTTCATGCTGGGCGCACCCTTCGCCGCCATGCTGGAGCTGATCGTTTACGCCGGCGCCATCATGGTGCTTTTTGTGTTCGTCGTGATGATGCTGAATCTTGGCAAGGCCACGGAGGAGCAGGAGCGCAAGTGGCTGTGTCCGCGCACCTGGGTCGCCCCTGGCGTTCTCGTGTTCGTGTTGCTGGGTCAGTTTGCCTACGTCATGAGTCACGGCTACCTGACACCGGCCGGCCACACCACCGTGTCGGCCAAGCAGGTCGGCGTTGCCCTCTTCGGGCCCTGGCTGCTGGCGGTAGAGTTGGCGTCCATGCTTCTGCTGGCGGCACTTGTCACGGCCTTCCATCTCGGCCGTCAACAGAAGGAGCGGGGCGAATGAACGTGATTCCCATGGAGTACGGCCTGCTGCTCGCAGGCGCCCTGTTCACGCTGGGTCTGGTCGGCGTCATGGTGCGCCGCAACCTGCTGTGGATGCTCATGTGTCTGGAAGTGATGATGAATGCCGCTGCGCTCGCCTTCGTGGTGGCGGGCAGTCGCTGGGTGCAGCCCGAAGGCCAGATCATGTTCATCCTGGTCCTGACGCTGGCGGCCTCCGAGGCCAGCATCGGCCTGGCCATCCTTCTTCAGGTTTACCACCGGTTCCGCACGCTCGATGTGGACGCGGCTAGCGAGATGCACGGATGAACCTTCTTTTCCTCACTTTCGTCTTTCCCCTTCTCGGGTTCCTGATCCTCGCGTTCGGGCGTAACCGCCTTTCCGAGAATCTGTCGGCGCTGGTTGGTGTCGGCTCCATGGGGCTGTCGGCGGCAACCGCTGCCTACGTCGGTTCCGATTTCCTGCAGCACACGCCCGCCGGTGGCGTGTACACGCAGGTAATGTGGACCTGGATCAATGCCGCCGGATTTGCGCCGCGCTTTGCACTGCATCTCGACGGCCTGTCGCTGACAATGCTGGGTGTCATTACGGGTGTCGGCTTCTTCATTCACCTGTTCGCCTCCTGGTACATGCGTGGCGAAGAAGGCTATGAGCGCTTCTTCAGCTACATGAACCTGTTCGTGGCCAGCATGCTCTTCCTGGTGCTGGGTGACAGCCTGGTGTTCCTGTACCTGGGTTGGGAAGGGGTCGGTCTCTGCTCCTACTTGCTCATCGGTTTCTACTACAAGGATCCGGCGAACGGAGGGGCTGCGCGCAAGGCCTTCGTGGTCACGCGTGTGGGTGACACCTTCATGGCCATCGGCCTGTTCATCCTCTTCCGCGAATTCAATACGCTGAGCATCCAGGACATCCTCCTGGCGGTGAAGACCGGCGCGGCAGCCGGGACGCTGAACAAGGATGCATTGTCGCTGGCAGCACTGCTGCTGCTCGGCGGCGCTGTCGGCAAATCGGCGCAGCTCCCGTTGCAGACCTGGTTGCCGGACGCCATGGCCGGCCCCACTCCGGTATCCGCGCTCATCCACGCGGCGACGATGGTGACCGCCGGCGTTTACCTGATCGCCCGTACCCATGACGTTTTCCTGCAGGCACCGCAGGTGCTGGAGCTCGTCGGCGTGGTCGGTGCAATCACGCTGTTGCTGGCAGGCTTTACCGCACTCATGCAGACAGACATCAAGCGGATCCTCGCGTACTCGACCATGAGCCAGATCGGCTACATGTTCCTGGCGCTGGGCTCAGGCGCCTGGGGTGCGGCGGTGTTCCACCTGATGACGCATGCCTTCTTCAAGGCCCTGCTGTTCCTCTCGGCGGGTTCGGTGATCATCGCCACCCATCACGAACAGGACATCTTCAAGATGGGTGGCCTGTGGAAGAAGATTCCGTTTGTGTACGCCTGCTTCATTGTCGGCGGCGGGGCCCTGGTGGCCGTGCCCTTCCTGACCGTGGGCTTCTACTCCAAGGACGAGATCCTCTGGCAGGCCTTTGCCAATGGCCACGAGATGTTTTTATACGCAGGACTGCTCGGTGCCTTCCTGACGGCGATCTACACCACGCGCCTCATCGTCATCGCTTTCCATGGCGAAGCGAAGAGCGACGCACATGCGCCGCACGGCATTTCGCACCACCTGCCGCTGGCCGTGCTGCTGGTGCTGTCGACCGGAATCGGTGCCCTGATTCATCCGCCAGTGGCCGGCGTATTGCCGGAAACGGTGGCGGTGGTGAAGGGTGAAGCCGCGCAGCATTCCATCGAGCTGCTCTCCGGCACGGTGGCACTTGCGGGTATTGCCATCGCCATCTTCCTGTTTGCCGGCCAGCGTCGCCTCATCGGTGCGGTGGCGCAGAGTGTGCCGGGACGCCTTGTGGGTGGGCTCTGGAAAAATGCCTGGGGATTTGACTGGCTCTACGATCTCGTTTTCGTGAAGCCCTTCATGTTGCTCGTGCGCGTCAACGCGCGTGACGGTGCCGATGTTGCCATCGGCGTCCTGCCCTGGCTGACCCGCAAGGGGCATCGCGTCCTGTCCAGAATGCAGAGCGGCAAGCTGCGCTGGTACGCCGCCACCATGGCCATTGGCCTCGTGCTCGTCGTCGCCGGCTTCGCCCTGGTCTGAAGAACCTGAATAAAAGGCCCTGACATGATTCTTGTATGGCTCATCCTGATTCCCTTCATCGGCGGCCTGCTGTGCTGGCAGAGCGAACGCCTGGGAACCAACATCCCGCGCTGGATTGCGCTTTTCTCCATGATGCTGGTGCTGGTGCTCGGTTGCGCACTCTGGGCACAAGGTAACTACACGCTGGCAGGAGTCAGCGGGCAGCCGCAGTGGCAGCTCGAGTTCCATGCCGACTGGATTCCGCGCTTCGGCATCAGCTTCCACCTTGGACTCGACGGCTTGTCGCTGTTGATGGTGTTGCTGACTGGTTTTCTCGGCGTTCTCGCCGTCGCCTGTTCCTGGCGCGAAATCCAGACGCATGTGGGTTTCTTCTTCCTGAACCTGTTGTGGAACCTGGGCGGCGTCATCGGCGTGTTTCTCGCGCTCGACCTGTTCCTGTTCTTCTCGTTCTGGGAAATGATGCTGGTCCCGATGTATTTCCTGATCGCGCTGTGGGGTCACAACGCGCCGGGGGGCAAGGGACGCATTTACGCCGCGAACAAGTTCTTCATCTTCACACAGGCCAGCGGCCTGGTGCTGCTGGTGGCCATTATCGGCCTGGTCTTCGTCCACAGCCGCGCAACGGGTGTGGTGACGTTCGACTATGCGGCACTGCGCAACACGGTGATGACGCCTCCGGTTGAAATGGCCATCATGCTGGGCTTCTTCATCGCCTTCGCGGTGAAGCTCCCCGTCGTTCCGGTGCACTCGTGGCTGCCCGATGCCCATTCGCAGGCGCCCACGGCCGGCTCGGTCGACCTTGCGGGTGTGCTGCTCAAGACCGCTGCGTACGGCATCCTGCGTTTCGCCGTGCCGCTATTCCCGCACGCCTCGCAGGAGTTCGCGCCCATCGCCATGTCGCTGGGTGTTGTCGGCATCTTTTACGGTGCGGTGCTCGCCTGTGCGCAGAACGACATCAAGCGCCTGATCGCCTACACGTCGATCTCGCACATGGGCTTCGTGCTGGTGGGCATCTACTCCGGCAGCGAGCTTGCGATGCAGGGCGTTGTGGTGCAGATGCTGGCTCACGGGCTCTCGGCTGGCGCGCTCTTCATCCTCTGCGGCGAAATCTATGAACGCCTGCACACGCGTGACCTGCGCGAAATGGGCGGACTGTGGTCGCGCTTTGCCTTCCTGCCGCCGATTGCCCTGTTCTTTGTCGCGGCTTCGCTGGGTCTGCCGGGCCTCGGCAATTTCGTCGGCGAGTTCATGATCCTGATTGGCAGCTACAAGAGCCATCCCGTCATCACGGTCATCGCCACGGGCGGCCTCATTCTTGCCGCGGTGTACTCGCTGCTGTTGATGCAGCGCGCGTTCTACGGCAAGCCGGCCAAGTCGGCCGAGCCTATGGAAGATCTCTCGCCGCGCGAAATCTCGCTGATGCTGTCGCTGATGGGCATGCTGGTGTTCCTCGGCATCTACCCGCAGCCGGTCCTGAACACCTCCGCCAGCGTGATGCGCAGCGTACACGAACACTTCGTTTCGGGCGTCGCCACGCCGGGCGTCGCCACGCCGTCCGCTGCAATGCCTGCCGTCGATGCGGCGACCTCTGCTGCACCAGCGGCTTCCTCTCCAGTCGCGGAACCGGCGGGAATGGATTCCGCTGCTCCTGCCCCCACTGTTTCGGAAGGCGAATGATGATGAACGTCGGACAATTACTCGCCCTGTTACCCATTCTGGTGGTGTCACTCACGATCGTGGCCGTGATGCTGCTGGTCGCACTGAAGCGCCACCACTGGTGGACGGCCACGATCTCCGTGGCCGGCCTCAACGTGGCCCTCATGGCGGTCGTGTTCGTGTCGCTTCGCCTGCCGCCACTTCCGGTCACGCCGCTCCTTGTGGTGGACCGCTTCGCCCTTTTCTACATGGGCCTGGTCCTTGTCGCGACACTCGCCTGTGCCACGCTGTCACATGCGTACATGGAGCGGTTCCGGGGCAATCGCGAAGAGATTTACCTGCTGCTCCTGCTCGCAGCATTGGGCGGCATGGTGCTGGCCTGCAGCCGGCATCTTGGCTCGCTGTTTGTCGGCCTCGAGCTGCTGTCGGTCCCTGCCTACGGTCTCGTCGCCTATACGTTCCGCAAAGGGCGGAGTCTGGAAGCGGGAATGAAGTATCTGGTGCTGTCGGCGACGGCATCGGCGACGCTGCTGTTCGGCATGGCGCTGGTATATGCGATTTGCGGCACACTCGAATTCAGCGGACTCGAGTACACCTACCGTGGTCCGGATGCGGGTAACCCGATTCTCCTGCTCGGCACCGGCCTGATGCTGGCCGGTCTCGCGTTCAAGCTCTCGGTGGCGCCCTTCCATATCTGGACGCCGGACGTGTATGAAGGTGCTCCTGCGCCAGTGGGCGCCTTTCTGGCCACGGCGAGCAAGGCCGCTGTGTTCGCCGTTCTGATGCGCTTTCTCTATCAGTCGGGCGCGCTGGATGCCGAAATCGTGCGCACAGTACTGGCCGTGATGGCGGGGGCTTCCATCCTGATCGGCAACCTGCTGGCCGTGATGCAGACCAACATCAAGCGCCTGCTGGCCTATTCGTCGATCGCCCACTTCGGCTATCTGCTGATCCCGCTGGCGGCACCGGTTGCCACCCCCGAGGCGATGACGGTGTATCTCGTCACTTA
>DASSUO010000008.1:0-17985 GCA_035706925.1 Moraxellaceae bacterium | reverse complement strand
TGGCGCTGGGCCTGAGCGGCGTCACGGCGTTCTCGGCGTTCCCGCTGCGTCTCATCAGCTTCGCCGGCTTTGTCAGCGCACTGGTGTCCGCCGGCCTTGGCCTGTCGGCGCTATATGCGCATTTCGTCGAGGCGCATCCGCTGCCAGGCTGGGCGACCATTGTCGTCGCGCTCAGTTTCTTTGCGTCGGTGCAACTCATCGCGACCGGCATCCTGGGTGAGTATGTGGCCCGCGTGTATGAAGAAGTGAAGCGTCGTCCGACCTTCCTGGTTTCACGCGACCTGGATGGCAGCGACCTGCCGCCGCGCCCATGATTGCGAGTCTGCTGCGTTTCGGCATGGTGGGTGCGCTGGCCGCACTCACGCATTACCTGGTGGCGGCGGCCTGCATTCATAACGGCTGGACGACGCCGGCGTGGGCCAACCCGGTCGGCTTCGCGGTCGCCTTCTGGGTGAGCTACTTCGGCCATTACCATTTTTCGTTCGCTGATGCCGACCGATCAGGCCACCAGCAAGCGCTGCCCCGATTCCTGCTGACCGCGCTCGCCGGTTTCGTCACCAATCATCTGGTTTATCTCGGCCTTCTGCATCTCACGCCGTGGTCACCCTATGTCGACCTGTTCATTGCGCTGGTGCTGGTAGCGGCGATGACGTTTGTACTGAGCCGGCACTGGGCGTTCCGCTGAAGCGCCAGGCATTGAAGTTCTGGCCACGATAGGTCGGCGCAATGCCCTCCAGGCCCGGCGGCGTCACAGTACGGGCGGACAGGATCAGCAGCGGACGGCCACTGGCGATTGCCCGCTGGTAGTCCTGTTCTTCCCACAGTGCGCCTGCCGCGGCCTTGTCGAAACGCTTGCCGTCCAGCTGCTCCATGGCGACGCTGTCGGTGCGGATCTCGGACCAGCTGTTCACGACGGCCACCTGCTGGTGGATCTGCAGCACGAAAGGCAGGTCCATCCAGTAGGCGCGGTAGAACACCAGTTGCGTCCCCGGGGTCAGCAGCTGGCCGACCGCGGCATCCCGTGAGTTGTTCTTGCGATCGGCAATGCCCACGGTGGCGACCAGCGCCACGCAGCAGATGGCACTGAGCAGCAGGGTGCCGGGTCGCGGGTCGGCCGCGCGCAGCATCTGCGTGCCGATGAGGATGCCGGCGGCCACCATGGCGGCCCCGATTCCCCGGATCAGGTTCAGATCGTCAGCCCCCACGTGCTGGACGTGCCGTGCGCCCACGAGCAGACCGACGCCGAGCAGTACGGGAAACAGCAAGACCAGGATCCGCTGCAGGCGACCGGGCTGCTGGCGGAGCAGGGAGGCGGCCAGCAACAAGGCCAGGGGCGGGCTGGCAGGCAGGATGTAGCCCACGAGCTTGGATGGCGGCAGGGTGAAAAATACGGTGATCCCGACCAACCACCACGCCATCAACAGGGCCATCTCCCGGCCGAGGACCGAGCGGGCGTCGTTCCAGGCGCCGCGACGTGCCGCCAGCAGGGGCCAGGGAAAGAACAGGAACGGCAGCAACACTACATAGAACCACCAGGGCTGCTTGTTGTTGAAGTTGCCCGATGTGTAGCGGTTGAACTGCTGCTCGATGAAGAAGTAGTGGAAGAAATCCGGATAGCGCTGCTGCACCAGAAGGAACCATGGTGTCACAATGGCGGCGAACAGCAGGATGCCCCAGGGGTTCAGCAGGAAACCGATCTGCCGCCAGCGTCCGGTGGTCAGCAGCCAGGGCAGCAGGACCATGCCCGGCAACGCCACGCCGATGAGCCCCTTGGAGAGCACGCCCAGCGCACAGGCGGCATAGGCAACGAACAGCGGGGCCCGTTCACGGGTCAGCAGGGCGTCGATGAAGCCGAACAGCGCCACGGAAATCCAGCAGGCGACCATCATGTCGTGGTTGACGTACTGGCTGCTGCCGAACACGAGAAGCGAGGTGGCGAATACCGTTGTCGCGAGGCGCGCGCCCGCGGAGCCGATGCGGCGACGGGTGAACCAGAACAGGCCGGCGCTGGCCACGATGCCGGCAAGCGCCGGTGCCAGGCGAGCCACCCAGGGCTTGGCGCCGAACAGGGTGTAGAACGTGGCGTCGAGCCAGTACACCAGGGGCGGCTTGTGGAAGAACGGCAAGCCGTTTTCGCGGGGGATCAGCCAGTCACCGGACACCGTCATCCAGCGGCCGACCTCGCCGTAGCGTCCTTCGTCCGGTACGGCGAGCGGGCGCAGCGCCATGAAGAGCAGCAACCACAGCATGACCGTGAAGAAGAACCACCGGTCCCTTCCGGCATCGGAGGGGGTGGGGCGCAAGGCGGGGACAACAAGTGGTTTCACGCAGTTCTCCGGCGGGACGGGGCGCAAGGGGAAAGGTTGGGCCCTTTAGGGGGTCTTTCGAAGGGGAGATTGTAATGCGGCAATTGTGTATTTGTGCGGATGACTATGCCATGGATGCCGCGATTGATGCGGCCTGTCTGGAACTCCTGGCCGCCGGGCGACTGTCCTCCGTGAGCTGCATGACCCGGAGCCCGCGCTGGCCGGAGGCGGCGGCTGCCCTGCGGCAGCAGGAGGGTGTGGAGGCCGGGCTGCACTTTGACCTTACGCACCCGTGGCCCGGAGTGCGCGTGCCGCCGTCGGTAGGCGTACTTCTCCTGCGCTCCTTTCTTGGGGCAATCGATCGTGAGGCCGTGTTGCGGGAGCTGCAGGGACAGCTGGACGCTTTTGAGGCCGCCATGGGGCGCGCGCCGGACTTCGTCGACGGCCATCAGCATGTCCATGAGCTGCCGCTGATTCGCGACGTGGTGGTCGCCGAGCTGTCGCGACGATATGGTGTCGCGGCCCGGCGTCCCTGGGTACGGAGTACGCAGTCCTCGCATCCGGGGCGCGGCTTCAAGGGATGGCTGCTGCACCGGCTCGGCGGCTCGGCCTTTCGCGCGCGGGTGGCCGCTGCAGGGTTGACCCACAACGCCGATTTTATTGGCGTCTACGATTTCGATCTGGATCAGGAAACGTTCCTGAATCAGCTAGGGCAATGGCTGGCCACCTGTCATGACGACGCTGTGCTCATGTGTCATCCCGCTGCCGGTCGTGTCACGGATGATGTCATCGCGACTGCCCGCGAGGCCGAGTTTACCGTGCTCCGGGGTGACGCCTTCGGTGAATTGCTACGTCGTCGGGATATCCGCGTTACCGCCCGGAGCGCCATCTCCTGAGTGAAGTCCCGCCCTCGTCATCGATTTCCCCTTTTCTGGCGTTGTCCTTCCGCATGGTGAATGTCGGCGCCACCCCGATATGGATGTGCTTTTTATCGTTCAAGCATCGCCTGATTTCGTCCCGCGAAATTCCACCGCTGCGCGTGATGAATTGAACCCGTCCGCAATTAGTGCTGGCTGTTGAACTTTGGCGCGCGCGCGCAACTTTCTGATGAATCCTGCCTCAATCTCACTGGATATGCCTCGTGTGGTAGTACTACAGGGGTAGATTTTGCCGCCAACTCAGCCGTTTATCTGAATAAGGAGAATTGTGAGGTTTCTGTCCTATCAATTAATTGCGCATGAATAGAAAAAACCTTCCAGGGAGTGCCGATGCTACGAGAAGGCACCCCGCCGCCGGGGCCGTCATCAAGGAAGGTGACTCATCAGAAAAAGGAGTTTGGCATGCGATTTTCTTTATCGGGGACGTATCTCCGCGACCACCTTTCCGCCTGTTGGCCCGTTCACCGCTTGGCGCTGGCGTTCGTCAGCAGCCTGGCCTGTTCATCGATGGCGAGCGCCGACGAGTTGAAGCCTGCTGCAGCCGCCGATCCCTATATTGCGGTCGGCGGTTTTTATCTCGTACCGGACGACAAGCGCGATGTGAACTTCGGCCTCGGTGTCGATGCCGCCTATGGCTGGCAGTGGACCGATCCTCTTTGGCTCGAGGTGCATGCATCATCGGCGACGCTCGATCGCAGCAAGAACATGGGCACTGACTTCTACCTGTACGGTGCCGGAATCAATCTCCAATACGCCTTTGGCAATCGTGACGAGCTCACGCCCTACCTGCTGGCTGGCGCCGGCGCCTCCTACAACGATGTGGTTCCCAGCCGCATAGATGGCTGGAACCACTTCATTGATGCCGGCGCCGGCCTGACGAAAAACCTCCTTGGTTTCGAGAACCTGCGTTGGCGGGTGGAGGCGCAAGTCATCTACGACAACTTCATGGGTGGCCTGCTCGATTACCGCGTTTCGGCGGGACTCGAATTTTCCCTGCAAAAAAAGCGTCCTGCGCCAGAACCGCAGGTGCGCGAGGTCGTGAGAGAGGTAGTTAAGGAGGTCGTGCGAGAGGTTCCGGTCCCGACGCCGGTGACGGTCGTCAAGGACGTCGACAGTGATGGCGATGGCGTTATCGACAGTCGTGACAAATGTCCCGACACGCCAAAGGGCGCCAAGGTGGACGGTGACGGCTGCGTGATTGAGCAAACGCTGACTTTCCACGACGTCACGTTCGAAACGAATTCGGCCCGACTGACCATGAATGGTCGCCGTCTGCTCGACAGCATGGTGGCATTCCTGCGGTCGGAGCCAGGTGTCACGGCCGTGGTCGAGGGACACACCGACAATCGCGGGAGTGATGGCTACAACCTCAAGTTGTCGCAGGCACGTGCGGAATCGGTACGCGCCTACCTCATCGAGGAAGGGATCGGTGCGAAGAGACTGGAGGCCAGGGGATTCGGCAAGCGTCGTCCCATGGCCAGCAATGATACGGATGCCGGCCGTGAGGCGAATCGCCGTGTCGAGTTCGTGCTGCGCAAGGCGCAGTGAGGAGGGATCCATGAACGCGATGTCTGTGAATTTTCACTTTATCCGTCTGCTGATGGCTCTTTCTGTTTTGACCTTGAGTCTTGCGGGCTGCAGCGCGGATGATCCAGCGCCTGTGACGTCGACAGCCAGTGGAACCGTCATTCTGGATACTGATGGTGACGGAGTTCCCAACTTCCGCGACAACTGCCCCACTGTTGCCAATCCGGACCAGAAAGACAGCAACGGCAACGGAATCGGCGATGCATGCGACGACACTGACAAGGATGGCGTGGTCGATGCCAAGGACAACTGTCCGACCGTCGCGAATCCGAATCAGCTTGACAGTGACGGAGACGGGATCGGCAATGCCTGTGATACGGACGACGACAACGATGGTGTGCCCGACGTCAGCGACAATTGTCCTTTGGTCGCCAACCCCGATCAGAAAGACAGCAACGGCAATGGAATCGGTGATGCATGTGAGACAGATACGGACGGTGACGGAGTCCCGAACACGATCGACAATTGTCCGTCGATTCCCAATGCCGACCAGGCCGACTTCAATCACGACGGCATCGGTGATGCCTGCGAGGACAGTGACAAGGACGGAGTGGTCGATGCCCGAGACAATTGTCCGCTGGTGGCCAATGCAGATCAGCTTGACACCGATGGTGACGGCATTGGAAATGCATGTGATACCGACGATGACAATGACGGTGTACCGGACGCCAGTGACAACTGTCCGCTGACCTACAATCCCGATCAGAAGGACAGCAATGGTGATGGCATTGGCGACGCCTGTTCTACGGACCGGGACGGAGATGGCGTGCCGGATGTCAGTGACAATTGCCCGACGACCTACAATCCGGATCAACTGGATACGGACGGTGACGGCATCGGCAATGCCTGCGATACGGACGATGACAATGACGGCGTCCCCGACGTCAGTGATAATTGTCCCCTTGTTGCGAATCCGGACCAGGCCGACGCGGATGGCAACGGAATTGGTGACGCATGTGACGCGCCGGTGAATGCGATTTGCGGGGCAGGATTCCGCCCGCTGCTCGCACCGGATGCCACGGCGTTCAGCAGTCCTGCAACGTTGTTGAGTTCGGTTACTAACGACGGCGCGCTGACGGATACTGATGCCACTAACGTCGCCACGATGAACGTGCTGTTGGATCCGCTGAACCTGGTAACTGCCTATACCGGGGTAAACCTCGCGACGGCGCAAGGAGCCGGGCCTGCGGTCGGGATCGTGGTCTCGCAGCCGTCGACGCTGCTCAGCCTCGGGTTGCTTACCGGCGTGACGGTGGAGACATTGTCAGGTACTACGGTCCGTGAGAGTGCAACCAACAGCTCGTTGTTGACACTGACAGCGCTGGGGCTGTCACCGGGCGATCCGGTCCGCATCGGCTTTACGCCTACCCTTCCCTTCGATGGAGTGCGGGTCCGTATCGGCGGCGTGCTGGGGGCGCTGACCACGCTGGATGTCCATGCGGCGTGTGTCGCAACGAGTCCCTGAGCCTGGTGCGGCAGAGCAAAGACGCCGGCAACTGCCGGCTTCTTTGTTTTTGGAGCAAGGGGACGATACAGGGCGGCAGTCCACACGGTTTTTGCTGATGCCGGTGTCAGGGGCCGGTCGACGTCAGCAGTTGGCAGTGCAGGGGGAGAAGCGTTCCCGGCAAGCTGAGATGAAGGAACAAGTCGTCAGTGCGGGCATTGTAATACCCGTTTGAGTAGCTGTTACTGCCGTTATCGCGGTCGAGGGTACGGGTCTGGCCATCCAGGGTCAGGCGCATATGCCGGCGATCGGCGCTGATACCGGCTGTGACTTCGCGTCCGTCGGGACAGACATAGGTGCTCAGGTTTTCCACCGTGGGTGGCGCCAACAGGTGGCATCCTGGGAGCAGCAGGCACAAGGGCATGAGCGCAAGCAGACGCATGGATCCTCCGGGTCTATGGGGCAACCATAGCGCATGCGCCTTCAAACCGCTTTTTTGCTAAGCTCGCCAGCCCCTGCTCCTTCCCCTGGCGGAGTCAACGCCGTGAAACACAAGGCTCATATCCTGCGTGACGAAGGTTCCCGCTTCAGCCGGCACCTCGGGATCCGCTACGTCAGTGTCGAGGACGGCGTCTGCACCACCGAAGTCGACATGGCAGAGCATCTCCATAACGTCGTAGGCGGATTTCACGGCGGGGCGGCGTTTGCCCTGGTGGACTGTGCCATGGGCGCCGCCATTTACTCGTTGCTGGACATCGACGAACTCGCTGCCACGCTTGAGGCGAAGACCAATTACATTCGCCCGGTTCGCGAGGGCACCATCCGGTGTACGGCACGAGTCATTCACCGGGGGCGTCGTACGGCTGTGCTCGATGCCGAGGTGACGGCGGGCGGCAAGCTGGTGGCCAAGGCGACCGGCACCTTCGCCATCTGGAAAAACGAACCGTAGGCGAACGCCGTTTTTACCCCTTCGGCCCCATGACGCCACAGGTTCCTGGCGCAGCCCCGACCTGTCGATGCCCCCCCTTGAGGATATTGCTGTGGATGCCACTCTCTCCCGTGCCCTGACCTGGCTAGCTCCCCGTCCGGCCCTTTTGCGCGGCATGCGGCGCGGACTTGAGAAAGAGTCCTTGCGCGTGACCCCGGAAGGGCGTCTGGCCCAGACGCCGCACCCGGTTGCGCTGGGATCGGCGCTGACGCATCCCTGGATCACCACCGATTATTCCGAGTCGCTGATCGAGCTCATCACACCGGCCACGCACTCCATCGACGAGACGCTGGGCTTTCTCGAAGACCTTCACCGTTTTGTCTATGCGCATATCGGCAACGAGCAGCTGTGGGTGAACTCGATGCCTTGTCTGCTGGGTGACGACAGTGAAATTCCGCTCGCACAGTACGGCAGCTCCAATATCGGGCGCATGAAGACGCTGTACCGGCGCGGGCTCGGCGTGCGCTATGGCCGCAAGATGCAGACCATTGCCGGCATTCATTACAACCTGTCGTTCCCCGACGATTTCTTCCGTGACTGGCAGGAGCGCGAGGGCGACACCGGGTCGCTGCAGGACTTCCGTTCTGCGCGGTATTTCGGGCTGGTGCGCAACTTCCAGCGGCAAAGCTGGTTGCTGCTGTATCTGCTGGGTGCGAGCCCCGCCGTATGCGGAAGCTTTCTGCGCGGCCGCCAGCACAGTCTGATGAGCAGTGACGATGGCACGTTGTACTTGCCGGGGGCCACGTCATTGCGCATGAGTTCGCTGGGCTATCAGAACAATGTGCAATCGGAGCTGCGCATTTCCTACAATGGACTCGACGAGTATGTGCGGGACCTTACGCATGCGATCCGTACGCCATACGCGCCTTTTGAGGCGCTGGGCCTGCGCGACGCGGCGGGCGACTATCAGCAGATCAATACCAACATCCTGCAGATCGAAAACGAGTACTACGGCCTGATCCGACCCAAGCGCACCACGCAGCGTGGCGAGCGTCCCACAGCCGCGCTGTCGCGCCGCGGCGTGGAGTATGTCGAGTTGCGGTGTGTGGATCTGAATCCCTTCGTACCCATCGGAATCGACCACACGAGTGCGCACTTCCTCGAGGTGTTTGCGCTTCACTGTCTGTTGCGTGATGCGCCGGCGTTCACCGAAGGGGAGTACCGGTCGCTACCGCGCAACCAGCAGGATGTTGTCGAGCGGGGTCGTGATCCGGCGCTCGAGCTGCACTTCGGCGGTCGCGATGGCCGCTTCCGGGATCTGGCCCGCGAACTGGTGGCGGAGCTGGCCGCCGTTGCGCCCCTGCTCGATGCCGCGCACGAGACAGGCGCGTACTCCGCGGCAATTGCTCGCGAGGCCGCCAAGCTCGACAATCCTGAGCTCACCTACTCTGCACGTATCCTGACGTTGTTGCGGGATCGTGAGCAGTCGTTCTTCCAGTTCGGGTGCGACACCGCGGCGGCGCAGGCGACGTATTTCCGTGGCCACACGCTGCATGGCGAGCGCGAGGCGGAGTTTGCCGACGATGCGGCGGCCTCGCTGGCCGAGCAGGCCCGGCTGGAGCAGGCCGATGTCGTGGACTTCGACACCTTCCTCGATGAATACTTCCGTGACTGATCCGGCGGTAACCGGCGGGAGCCTCGCCTCCGCCGGTTACCGACCACTCCTTGCGCGCGGCCGGACACGGCCCTAGTCTCGGCGCAGTTCCGGAGTCCGACATGCCATACCTTCCTTCCCCCCGACTGACCAACCTGAGTCTGTTCCTGATGACCGCGGTGGCCATGCTGGTCGCCCTGTGGCTGCAATACGACCAGCATCTTGAGCCCTGCCCACTCTGTATCTTCCAGCGTGTGGCGATGATCGCGACCGGGGTCGTCGCCTTCGCTGCTTTTGTGCACGGACCGGGAAGAACCGGGCGGCGCGTTTATGCGGTCCTGACGCTCCTCGCCATCACGGGCGGGATTGTCGTCGCAGGCCGGCATGTCTGGCTGCAGCATCTGCCGCCCGACCAGGTGCCCGCCTGCGGCCCCGGGCTTCAGTACTGGCTCGACACGTTTCCCCTGCATGAAGTGATGATGAAGGTCTTCCGGGGGACCGGTGAGTGCGCCGTGGTCGACTGGACCTTCCTTGGTCTGGCGCTGCCGGCGTGGACGCTCGCCGCATTCATCGGACTGGGTGGTATCACCGTCTGGCAGTTGCTGCGCCGGGACTGACACGCACCCGGAAGCACGCCAGGCGGCGTTCCGTTGTAATGCGCAACGCCGGGCACCGGTTCGATGTACGTCCGGGCCGCCTCCAACGTGGCACCGGCTGCCGGAGCGCCGCCCGATAGGTTTCCTGCGCCGTCTGTCCATCAGTGATGATTCAGGGGAATTGCCAGCGACGGGGACTCAGGCCTAGCCTGTGGCATTCCCGACATGCCAAGGAGGCGTCATGCTTGCCAGGACCAGCAAGGAAGACCATCACCGCCGGGTCGAAGCCCTAGTCCAGCGCTGGCTGGATGAACGTCGCACCCTGCTCGCCGAGTGGACGGCCCTGCAGGCAGCGCAGAAATCCGGCGCTGCCGCGGATGAGCTGTCCCGTCGTCTCGAGACTTTTTGTGAAATCCTCATGGACTATGTGTCCGCGGGGCATTTCGAAATTTACGACGAACTCCTCGGCGAATTCGAACGATACGACGCGCTCTCACCCGCCGATGGTCAGGCGTTGCTGGCCCGTGTCCAGTCCACCACCGATGCGGTCATCCGCTTCAATGACCTGTGCGAAGATCCCGGCCGTCCGGAGACACTCGCCAGCCTGGCGCGCGAGTTGCCGATTCTTGCACTTGAACTCGAAAGCCGGTTCCAGACTGAAGATCGCCTGATTGCGCTGCTCCACGAGCACACGGGCGCCGGAAGCACGGCGCGGGCATAAAAAAACCGGAGCGATGGCTCCGGTTTTTTCATTCGGGAAAGTGAATTACTTGCCCTTCTTGCTCTTTGCGGCCGGCTTGGCTTCGGCTTCCGGCTTTTCGATGCCGAGCAGCTCGACTTCAAACACCAGCGTCGCGTTGGCCGGGATCGGACCGGCGCCCTGTTCGCCATAGGCAAGCTCGGGCGGAAGGGTCAGGCGGTACTTGGAGCCGACCGGCATGAGCTGCAGCGCTTCGGTCCATCCCGGGATCACCTGGTCCAGACGGAACGTGGCGGGTTCGCCGCGCTGAATGGAGCTGTCGAAGACGGAGCCGTCGGTCAGCTTGCCTTCGTAATGCACTTTCACGGTGTCGCTGGCCTTGGGCTTGGCGCCCGAGCCCTGCGTAATGACTTCGTATTGCAGGCCGGAGGCGGTAGTCGTCACACCCTGCTTCTTGCCGTTTTCAGCCATGTAGGCCGCTGACTTTGCCTTGTTTTCTTCGGCTTCCTTCTTGGCCTTGGCGTAAGCCTCGGCCGCCAGCTTCTGCTTGAACGCTTCCAGCGTGGCCTTCATTTCGTCTTCCGTCAGTGCCGGGTCCTTCTTGGCATAGGCGTCACGGAAACCAGCGACGTAGGCGTCGACGTTCAGGGAGTCGAGGTGCTGTGCGTTTGCCTTGCCGGTGAAGTAGCCGATGCTGTAAGCCGCCTTGTCATCGTCCTTGGGGAGCGCAATGGAGGCCGCCGGGTGCGCCGCGGGCTTGTCGGCAGGTTTTTCGGCTGCCATCACGGGGAAGCTGGCCAGCAGGGCGGTCGCCAGAAGGATGCGTTTCATGGAATCTCCGTATTTGTCTTGTTGTGTCGTGAGCCGGACCATGCCGGACGAAACGAACCGCAGGATATGCCAGGCCGCCCCCCTTGGCTATGGATTTGCGTAGCGGTTTGGTACGGGCAAAAGGAGCCGGACGGGTGAACCAGGAGAGTGCAGGAGCACAGGCAACCCGGCATTTTTGCGCCATGGTGTGACATGCGGATGACGTGGATCGTGATGCGATCCTGATTCGTCATTCGGGCACTCGCGTGCTCGCTTTTCGCAATCAATTCGTATATTTTTCACCCACGGTGCCACCACAAGAGGATGTGTCATGCCTGCCGCCAAGAAAGGGGTCGCGAAACCTGCTGCAAAAACTGCCGCTCCGGCAGTCGACAAACTTAAGAAGGACCTGGAGAAGCAAGTGACGGATTTACAGGATCACTTCCACAAGATCGTGGAAAAGACCCAGAAGGAAGCCGAGAAGTACATCGACGCTGCCCGCAAACTGGTCGAGAAGGCGGAAGCCAACTACAAGGAACTCAAGAAGCGTCTTGAAGCGCAGGTCTCCAAGGCCGGCGACAAGGAAACGCTGAAGGTGGTGAAGGAGCGTGCCAAGGTTGCCGAAGCGGAAGCCAAGGCTGCCCTGAATGCCGCCAAGAAGGATTACGAGCAGGCCAAGAAGGCCATCCTCGGCCTGCAGGCCAGCAGCGAGCTCAAGGCTTATGTGCAGAACAAGCTGAAGGCCAAGCCCGCCGCCCGCAAGCCGGCTGCCAAGAAGGCTGCTCCGGCCAAGGCCGCTGCCCCCAAGCCGGCTGCGAAGAAGGCAGCACCCGCCAAGGCCACTGCGCCGGCCAAGAAGGCTGAAAAGCCGGTGGCCGCCAAAAAGCCGGCGGCGAAGGCTGCTCCGGCCAAGCCCCTGGCGCCCAAGTCCCTGGCCAAGCCCCGCAAGGCTGAAAAGCCCGCGGCTGCCCCGGCAGAAGTGCTGACCCCGCCCGCCGAGTAATCGGACCGGGTGTAAAAAACGGGCCTTCGGGCCCGTTTTTTATTGGGGTGTCGCCGGCTCCCGCGTACACTCCGCGCCCATGATCACTGTCTCCAATCTCGTCGTTTCCCGTGATGGCCGCGAGCTCTATCGCGACGCCAGCTTCCTCATCCATCCCGGTTGGAAGGTCGGCCTGACCGGTGCCAATGGCAGCGGCAAGTCCACCTTCTTTGCCCTCCTCCTCGGCGATCTCACGCCCGATGGCGGTCGCCTGGAGCGGCCCGCCGTATGGACTGTGGCCCACATGGCCCAGGAAGTCCCGGCGCTGGCCCAGAGTGCCCTCGACTATGTTCTCGACGGCGATGCAGAGCTCCGGGCGCTAGAGGGGCAGCTGGCCGCGGCCGAGCAGGAGGAGCGGTACGAGGATCTGGCCAATTTCTATCAGCGCTATGAAGAGATCGGCGGCTATACCGCGCCTTCCCGCGCCGCCAAGTTGCTGGCCGGTCTCGGCTTCAGCGACGAGGAGCAGCAGAAGAGCGTGGCGGATTTCTCCGGCGGCTGGCGCATGCGCATCAATCTGGCGCAGACCCTGATGTGCCGTTCTGACTTGCTGTTGCTGGACGAACCCACCAACCACCTCGACCTCGATGCCATCCTCTGGCTGGAAGACTGGTTGCGCGCCTACCCCGGCACCCTCGTCATGGTTTCACATGATCGTGATTTCCTGGACGCCGTTGTCGAGCACGTGCTGCACGTCGAGCAAGGCACGATCACGCATTATCGCGGCAATTACTCGGCCTTCGAGCGCATGCGTGCCGAGCGCCTGGCGCAACAGCAGCAAGCGTTCGAGAAGCAGCAGTCGGACATTGCCCATCTCACGAAATACATCGACCGGTTCCGCGCCCAGGCGACCAAGGCGCGTCAGGCGCAGAGCCGCATCAAGGCGCTGGAGCGCATGACGATGATTGCGCCGGCACATGTCGATTCGCAATTCAGCTTTCGTTTTCGCGATCCGGAGCGTTTGCCGAGTCCGCTGATCCGCATGGACGACGTTGATTGCGGTTACGCGGAGCGTCGCATCCTGCAGCGTGTGAATCTTTCGCTCACGCCCGACAGCCGCATTGGTCTTCTGGGCCCGAATGGCGCCGGCAAATCCACGCTGATCAAGACGCTGGTCGGGGAGCTTGCGCTGCTGAGCGGCGAGCGCACGATGTCCGAACACACGAAGATCGGCTACTTTGCCCAGCACCAGGTCGACCACCTCGATCTCAAGGCCTCCCCCTTGTTGCAGCTGACCCGTATTGCCGGTCGAACCGACGAGCTGACGCTGCGCAAGTTTCTCGGCTCGTTCGGCTTTGGTGGTGATCGTATCGATACGTCTTGCGAGAATTTTTCGGGCGGGGAGAAGGCCCGCCTCGCGCTGGCGCTGATCGTGTGGCAGCGGCCCAATGTGTTGCTGCTGGACGAGCCCACCAACCATCTCGACCTGGAAATGCGGCACGCGCTCACGCTGGCGCTGCAGGAATACCAGGGCGCGCTGGTGGTCGTTTCGCATGAGCGTCACCTGCTCAAGGCATGCTGCGATGATTTCCTGTTGGTGGCCGATGGCCATGCGACGCCGTTCGCGGGCGACCTTGAGGACTATGCCGACTGGTTGCGGCAGTGGCGTCTGGCGCTGGTCGCAGACCGGGCGCCGGCGAAAAAGCCGGATGGCAAGAAAGCGGCTGGCAGTGGAGCGTCGCAACGCGCGACGAGCGAGGCGCCCGCCGCATCGTCATCGGCTTCATCCGCAAAGGCCACCGCCCCGGCGAAAATGAACAAGGAGGCAAAGAAGGCGCTGGACAAGGCCGAGAAGCAGCTCGCGCTACTGCAGGAGCGTCAGCAGGCGCTGGAAGCACGGTTGGCGGATGGCGAGCTTTACGACAGCGGTCGACGCCATGAGCTTGATGCCCTTCTGGCCGAAAAGGCCGAGGTCGACGCCAGCGTGACGGCCGCCGAAGAGGCCTGGATGGCGGCCAGCGAGGCAATGGAAGGCTGAAGCGCTGAACAGCCCGGCACTGTGCGACGGCGCCGGGAGGCGTCTTCGACGAGGGTGCGGGCGTACCCGCGATCGACGCTCAGGGACGCGTCGCCTGCTCCAGGGCGCCGATCAGGCGCAGGGCTTGCTCGCGGTTTTCGCCGCACATGTCGGTCGCCGGCTGCAGGCTGGCACAGAAAGCCGGGCGCTCAGGCTGCCCGAAGAGCCGGCACAGCCCCTGTCCGTCCAGTTGAACGCAGGGAATACCCGCCGGCTTGCCCTGCGGCATGCCGGGGATGGGCGAGGTGATGGACGGGGCGATGCAGCAGGCCGCACAGCCTGCACGACACTGCATGGCGGGGCTCAATACATGTAGGTGCCGGTGCCGACAGCAATCAGCTCGCCGTCGCTGTTGCGCAGTTCCATGCGCGTGACGAATACCTTCTTGCCGACGCGCAGCGGACTGGCTGTGACCTCGAAGTGCTGGCCACGCCCTGGCTGCAGGTAGTCCACACGCATGTCGATGGTGCCGAGCCTGGCCATGCGCGCGTAGCGTTCCTCGCGCGACATACCCAGCTGCTTCATGTACTTGTACACGGCCACAAAGCCCATGGCACCGCCGACTGTGTCTAGCGCCGTCGCAATGACGCCGCCGTGCAGGATCTGCTTGAAGGTATTGCCCACCAGCTCGGGCTTCATGTCGAACTGCGCCCGGACGCCTTCCGGTGTGATTTCGCTCAGCGAAAGTCCGATCAGCTTCACGAACGGCGTGTTGTCGAAGCCGCTTTTCATGCGCTCGAGAAGGATGCGGGCTTTTTCTTCCGGCGTGAGGGCGGGAGTGGGGGATGCGTCGGTCATGCCGTTCCGGTGGGGAAAAGTCGGTAACGGGGGCAGCCTAGCAGCCGGGATTGTGCCGGGCCAAGGTCCGGAGGGGCCAGTCTCACGCCCATGCGGCCCCGGTCCGGATCTTCACCGGTGTCAGGCCATTTCCAGGACGGCGGCCACGAGCTTCCGGATACCTGTTGCCACCTCGCTGACGCGGGCATCGCCATACATGTAGGCGGGAGTGCTGACGACCTTGTGCGCGGCATCCACAATGCATTCGGTTACGGCACAACGAACGTGATGTCCGCCCATGGCATCCACCTTGGCTTCCACGTCAGGTGCATCGCCCAGCGTGTAGCGCACGCCGGTGCCGGCAATTGCCGGCGCAAGCACCGGGGCAATGCAGATGAGTCCCACGGGCTTGCCGGCACTGTGCAGGGTGCGGGCGAAGGACAGCACGGCGGGGTGGACCGTCATGCCACTGCCCTTCAGGGCAAAGTCGCTGAGGTTGAGGGCGGCACCCAGTCCGCCGGGAACGATCAGTGCGTCATAGTCGGCGGCCCGCGCTCCCGCCACATCCCGAATCTCGCCCCGGGCAATGCGGGCGGCCTCTTCCAGGACCTGCCGCCGGCCCTCGACGGAGGTGCCTGTCAGGTGACTGGTGACGCGGGTCTGCAGCATGTCGGGCGCCAGACATTGCACCCGCACGCCGGCTTCGTCCAGCGCCAGCAAGGTGAGCACGGCCTCGCGGATTTCGCTGCCGTCCCGGTTGCCGCAACCGGACAGCAGAACGGCGACGTTTTTCATGGGGCCTCCGGGGGACAGGCGCAAAACGGGATATGGTTCCAGCCTAGCAGACCCACGGTATCCCGCAGGGTGGAGCGCACTGCAGGCCGCCCCGGTTTTCGGCTACTCTCAACCTTTACGGATTCTGCTGCTGCGAGCTCCCGATGGCCGATTTTTCCTTCACCCGTGCGCCCTTCCCTTCCACCCGCCTGCGTCGTCTTCGCAAGAACGACTTTTCGCGCCGTCTCGTGCGCGAGACCGTGCTCACGCCCGCTGACCTGATCTGTCCGGTATTCGTACTGGAGGGCGTGAACCGGCGGGAGGCTGTCGCCTCGATGCCCGGTGTCGAGCGACTGTCGATCGACCTGTTGGTAAAGGAGGCCGAGGTACTGGCGGCGCTCGGCGTGCCGGCGATCGCGATATTTCCGGTGACGCCCCCTGAGGTCAAATCGCTGATGGCCGAGGAGGCCTGGAATCCGGACGGTCTCGCCCAGCGGGCGGTGCGCGCCGTCAAATCGGCGGTGCCGGAGATCGGCGTGATCACCGATGTGGCGCTGGATCCGTTCACCACGCATGGCCAGGACGGCATCATCGACGCCGACGGCTATGTATTGAACGACATTACGACCGAAGTGTTGGTGAAGCAGGCTCTATCGCAAGCCGAAGCGGGCGCTGACATCGTGGCTCCGTCGGACATGATGGACGGCCGCATCAGCCCCATCCGCACCGCGCTGGAGCAGGACGGGCACGTGAATGTCGCGATTCTCGCCTATGCCGCCAAGTATGCATCCAGCTATTACGGCCCCTTCCGTGATGCCGTTGGCTCCGCCGGCAACCTCAAGGGCGGCAACAAGTTCTCCTATCAGATGGATCCCGCCAACCTGGACGAGGCGCTGCACGAGGTGGGGCTGGATCTGGCGGAAGGGGCCGACATGGTCATGGTGAAACCGGGCATGCCCTATCTCGACGTGGTGCGTCGGGTGAAGGACACGTTCCGTGCGCCCACGTTCGTTTATCAGGTCAGCGGCGAGTATGCGATGCACATGGCGGCCATCCAGAATGGCTGGCTGCAGCGTGAGCCGGTGATTCTGGAGTCGCTGATGTGCATCAAGCGCGCGGGCGCCGATGGCATCCTCACGTATTTTGCCCGCGAGGCGGCGGAACTGCTGAAGCGCGGCGGCTGATAACGGGAATGCCGACAGTCACAAGCCGAGCCAGCCAATCATCGTCATAAAATCGCAATACGCTGAAGGTCTGATAGATGGCCGCAAAAAAGGATTCTGACATGACCGCCCCCCAGGCCGCCCCGGTCGTTGCCGACCTCAACGATCCCGGCTTCTATCTCAATCGTGAACTCAGCCTGCTGGCGTTCAATCTACGCGTACTCGAACAGTCCCTGGATGACATCCACCCCTTGCTCGAGCGGCTCGGCTTTCTCCGGATTTTCTCAAGCAACCTGGACGAGTTCTTCGAAATCCGTGTGGCAGGCCTCAAGCGACAGCTTTCGCTCGGGCGTGCGGTGGCCGGCATCGACGGCATGCTGCCGCAGGAAGTGCTGAAGCGAATTTCCGAGGCCTGCCATGAGGCGGTCGATCGGCAGTACCGCATTCTCAACGAGGTGCTGTTGCCCGCGCTGGCGCAGGAGAACATCCGTTTTCTGCGTCGCGAGCAGTGGAGCGAAAAGCAGTCGACCTGGATCCGCAAGTACTTCCGGGAGCAGGTCTATCCTGTCCTGACGCCGATCGGACTGGATCCGGCGCATCCCTTTCCGCGCGTGGTGAACAAAAGCCTGAACTTCATCGTGTCGCTGGAAGGCAACGATGCGTTTGGCCGTGACCTCAATTTTGCCATCGTGCCGGCGCCTCGCTCGCTGCCGCGCATGATTCGGTTGCCGGCCGACATCAGTGCCGGCGATGACTATGTCTTCCTTTCGTCCATCATCCATGAGCACGCCGGCGAACTCTTTCCGGGCATGACAGTGCAGGGCTGCTACCAGTTTCGCGTGACGCGCAATGCCGATCTCGATCTCGACGAGCTGGAGGCCGAGGCGGACCTTGCAGTGGCGCTCAAGGATGAATTGTTCTCGCGCCGCTACGGTGACGCCGTGCGCCTTGAGGTGGCCGACAACTGTCCGCGGCATCTGGTTGATTACCTGCTGCGCAAGTGCGGCCTCACAGAAGAGTTTCTCTATCGGGTCAACGGTCCGGTGAATCTGGTTCGCCTCATCACGGATATCGATCGTCCGCGCCTGCGTTACCGGCCAATGACGCCGGCGGTGCCGGAGCGCCTTGCGCGTGCCGAGACGTATTTCGAGGCGATCTCGCAGGGCGATGTCCTGCTCAATCATCCCTTCGAGTCGTTTACGCCGGTGGTGGAATTCCTGCGTCAGGCGGCCCGTGATCCGAATGTCCT
>DASSUO010000007.1:0-3068 GCA_035706925.1 Moraxellaceae bacterium | reverse complement strand
CTTCGATAAATGCCGGAAAGCCGTCGTAATCAAGGCGGACATCGTCCGCCTGCTCCTCGCCGCGAGTGCAGTACGCCATGCAGCACTCCGCGCGGGGGGTGCCGGGATTTTCCACAAAAATACGCACGCCAATGCCGTCGGAGTCCTGCCTGGACAGCAGGTCACGGAGGTACGCCTGGGCATTCTCGGTGATGGTGATCTTGAGGAGGTTGCTGTCAGCCATGGCTAATTCCTAGCAAAACACTTGGTCTTTTGGAGATTCTACCGAAGCGGCCCGGCAAATGCGACCCGATCAGGGGCGTTCCTGCGGTTTTTTGGTGGAGGTTTGCACGGTTCGGGAGGGTTGTTTTGCGGGCTCGGGATAAGGCCCTCAGGATGGATGGGGTGGCGTTCGCGGCTGAAGTCGCTCGTACGGGTTCCGGGTCTAGAGTTCGGGCTTAGGGTTCACGGTTCAGGTTCAGGTTCAGGTTCTGGGTTCTGGGGTCGGAGTAATGGTGGGGCACTTTTGTTTGAGGGTTAATTCGCAGTGGAAGCCGCTCCTACGGAGGGTGGGGGCTTGGTAGAATGCGGGTCTTTTCCGCTTGCCAGGACACTGCTGTTTTCCATGAGCCACGTCGACCGCACCGCCCTCCTCCATGCCCACCTCGCCCGCCGCATCCTGATCATCGACGGCGCCATGGGCACCATGATCCAGCAGCACCAGCTGCAGGAGGCGGATTACCGCGGTACGCGCTTCGCCGAGTGGCCGCGCGACGTGAAGGGCAACAACGACTTGCTCGTCCTGACCCGCCCGGACGTCATTCGGGGTATCCACGACGCCTATTGCGAGGCCGGTGCCGACATTCTCGAGACGAATTCCTTCAATGCCACGCGTGTGTCGCAGGCCGACTACGGTATGGAAGCGCTGGTATCCGAACTCAACCGTGAGTCGGCACGGCTGGCGCGCGAAGTGGCTGACGAATGGACGGCCAGGACACCCGACAAACCCCGCTTTGTGGCCGGGGTCCTCGGCCCTACATCTCGCACTTGCTCCATCTCGCCAGACGTAAACGATCCTGCATTCCGCAATGTCACTTTTGACGAACTGGTCGAGAATTATGTCGAAGCCACGGCCGGGCTGGTGGAAGGCGGCGCCGACATCATCCTGATCGAGACAGTCTTTGACACGCTGAATGCAAAGGCCGCTGTCTTCGCGGTACAGGAGTACTTCGCACGCAGCTCCGTCGAACTGCCGGTCATGATCTCCGGCACCATCACGGACCTATCAGGCCGCACGCTTTCGGGTCAGACGGCGACCGCCTTCTGGTACTCACTGCGTCATGCCAGGCCGCTCTCAATCGGCCTCAATTGCGCACTCGGTCCGAAGGAGCTGCGCACCTATGTTCAGGAGCTGGCAACAGTGTCCGACACCCTCGTGTCGGCCCACCCCAATGCCGGTCTGCCGAATGCCTTCGGGGGTTATGATCTGTCTCCGGAAGACATGGCACCCATGATTGCCGAATGGGCAAGTAGCGGCCTGCTCAATATCGTGGGCGGCTGCTGTGGCACCACGCCTGCACACATCCGCGCGATTGCCGATGCTGTCGCCCCGATTAGCCCGCGAACCGTGCCGGAGTTCCCGGCGGCCTGCCGACTCTCGGGCCTCGAGCCTTATGTGATCGAACGAGGCAAAAGCCTCTTCGTCAATGTGGGAGAACGCACGAATGTCACCGGCTCGGCAAAATTCCGTCGTCTGATCAAGGAAGAAAACTTCGCCGAGGCGCTCGATGTCGCCCGACAACAGGTCGACAGTGGCGCGCAGGTAATCGACATCAACATGGATGAAGGCATGCTGGATTCGCAGGCCGCCATGGTGACCTTCCTTAATCTCATTGCCTCCGAGCCCGACATTGCGCGTGTCCCGCTAATGATCGACTCCTCCAAGTGGGAGATCATCGAGGCGGGTCTCAAGTGCTCGCAAGGCAAGCCCATCGTCAATTCCATCTCCCTGAAGGAGGGAGAAGCCGAATTCATTGCCAAGGCCCGCCTGTGCCGTCGCTACGGCGCCGCCATCGTGGTCATGGCCTTCGACGAGAAAGGACAGGCCGACACCTACGAACGCAAGGCGGAAATCTGCAAGCGTTCCTATGACGTGCTGGTGGAAAAAGTGGGGTTTCCGCCCGAAGACATCATCTTCGACGCGAACATCTTCGCGGTGGCCACCGGCATCGACGAGCACAACAACTATGCCGTCGACTTCATCAATGCCTGCGCCTACATCCGCGACCATCTTCCCCATGCACTGTCGTCGGGCGGCGTCTCCAACGTGTCGTTCAGCTTCCGCGGCAATGAGCCGGTGCGCGAAGCGATCCACTCGGTGTTCCTGTACCACGCCATCCGGAACGGGCTCTCGATGGGCATCGTCAATGCGGGCCAGCTCGCCATCTATGACGACCTGCCTGCCGAACTCAAGGAGCGAGTGGAGGATGTCATTCTCAATCGCCGCGCGGATGCCACCGAGCGGATGCTTGAGATCGCCGAAAAGTACAAAGGTGATGGTGCCGCTGCCAAGGCCGTTGAAGACCTGGAATGGCGCAACCTGCCGGTAGAAAAGCGACTGGAGCATGCGCTGGTCAAAGGCATCACCACGTATATCGAACAGGACACCGAAGAAGCGCGACAAAAGGCGGACCGCCCCATCCACGTCATTGAAGGCTCGCTGATGGCCGGCATGAATGTGGTGGGCGACCTGTTTGGTGCAGGCAAGATGTTCCTGCCGCAGGTGGTGAAGTCTGCGCGCGTGATGAAGCAGGCCGTGAACTATCTCATTCCGTTCATCGAGGCGGAGAAGAACGGCGAGATCCAGAGCAAGGGCAAGATCCTGATGGCCACCGTCAAGGGTGACGTGCACGACATCGGCAAAAACATCGTCGGCGTGGTGCTGGGCTGTAACGGTTATGACGTTGTTGACCTGGGCGTGATGGTTCCGGCCGACAAGATTCTGGATACGGCGCGCGCCGAGAAGGTCGACATCATCGGTCTCTCGGGCCTCATTACGCCGTCGCTGGACGAAATGGTGCATGTCGCGC
>DASSUO010000006.1:0-12409 GCA_035706925.1 Moraxellaceae bacterium | reverse complement strand
TGATGGCCCATCGCCTGTTCGATGCGGGAAATTTCGTTGCCGATCCGGTAGAAGCGGCTCTGGACCTCGGAGAACTTGTCCGAAAGCTCGATCTGGCCTTCACGCTGCTTTTCCAGAGCCGCGTCGGCCGCGCGCTGCTCGGCGATCACCGCCTCAAGGCGGATCTCCAGTTCCCGAATGAGGGTTTCACGCTGGTTGACCTGAGTATTGAGGGCCTGCCAGCGAATGGCGTGAAGCTGCGCCTTGAGCAGGCGCTCTTCTTCCTTGTATTCCTTGCACTTCTCTGCGGCCTGCGCCTGGCGCTGCAAATGCGCGAGCTGCTTGTCGAGCTCTTCGCGAATGTCGTTCAGGCGGTCCAGGTTCTCGCGCGTGTGGCGCATGCGGTTTTCGGTTTCGCGACGGCGCTCCTTGTATTTGGAGATGCCGGCCGCCTCTTCGATATAAACGCGGAGTTCTTCAGGCTTGGCCTCGATCAGGCGGGAAATCATGCCCTGCTCGATGATGGCGTAGGAGCGCGGACCAAGACCGGTGCCGAGAAAAATGTCGGTGATGTCCTTGCGCCGGCAGCGTACGCCGTTCAGGAAGTAGTCCGACTTGGCATCACGCGTGACGAGGCGCTTGATGGAGATTTCCGCAAACTGGGCGTATTCACCGCCCAGCGTGGCATCGGAGTTGTCGAACACAAGTTCGATCGACGCCTGCCCCACCGGCTTGCGTGCGGTAGAGCCATTGAAGATCACGTCCGTCATGTTCTCGCCACGCAAGTTCTTGGCGGACGATTCGCCCATCACCCAGCGCACGGCATCGATGATGTTGGACTTGCCGCAACCATTGGGCCCGACAACAGCGGACAGGTTGGTGGGAAACTGGGCTACGGTGGGATCCACGAAGGATTTGAAGCCCACGAGCTTGATGCTCTTCAGTCGCATGTCAGTCCTGGGGGCGACCACGGCAATGCCAGTGGTACGACCAATTCCAAAATTATTTAAAACAAATGTTTACGCATCATTTCTCATGTTTTTTATGATGCGCCCGCCTACGGCAAAAACGTCGGCCGAGTGTATCCAAAACCCCCGGCCGCCTCCACGATTTCTGCCCCTGACCCAGTGCCCAAACGGACCAGCCATCAGGAGCGCACATCTCGCGGGCCCGGGATCAGGCAAAGGAAACGCCCCTTCAGCAGGTTGGCCACCGCCACCGCACAGAGACCTCCGCCCCCCCCTGCTTTCGCAGGCAATCGAGACGTCGCTCAAAAAGCGAACAAATCCCCGTTATTCACGGCCTGACGCTGCTGATGGTTGGCCGCCATCTTCTCGATCTGGTTGGTCGCCACCTGCACCAGTTGCCGCGCATGCTTGGCTGCAAGCTCCGGATCACGCCGCTGGCAGGCCTTCACGATCGCCGCATAGTCGTTGACGGCCTTGAGTTCGTCAGACAATAGATGGCGGAGATGGGCGCCATAACGCTGCCAGCAGAGATCCAGCGAGTTGAAAGCCATCACATAGACCTGGTTGGCCGCCGCCCTGGCCAGCAGCAACCAGAAACGCTGAACCTCGGCCTGCAGCGACTCGGTATCGCTTTGCCGGCGGCGCATGGACTGCACCACCGCATCCAGTGCCTCCACCTGCTCCGGGGTTGCGCGCTGGGCAGTCAGCCGGGCCGCATCGACCGCCAGACTGGCACGCATTTCCAGCAGCCCGCGCAGCATGGCAAAGTCCGGCAGACCGGTATCTCCCACCAGCAACTCGGGAAGCAGCTCCAGACCTGCCACCTCGCGCCAGTCTTCAACCCGGTTACCTCCACCGTGTACCGTCCGGATCAGGCGCATCTGGGCCAGCCGCTTCATGGCCTCCCGAACGGCGCCACGATTAAGTCCGCGGCTCTCGGCAAGCTTCCGCTCTGCCAGCAGATTATTTCCCGCGACAATTCGTCCATGGATGATGTCCCGGCACAACTCCTCGTACAGGCGCTCGCCCAACGGTTTGCTTTTGCGCTTCATGATGCGGCCCACGCCCCGGAATTGGTCATACCACAAGCCTACCTGAAGTCGGAATCAACGGCGATGGCGCTGCGCCCACGCCGCTTCGATCTGTTTGACACGCATGAGCGAGTCCAGGACGAGATGACACTGGTGCTGGCAAAACTCGTCGACCAGGGACGCGGCCTGGTCCCCTTTGCGCATCAGGACGCTGTCCGTCATGCCCTTGAGGAAGGAGAAGGACTCCTCGATTTCGCGCCGACTGGTGTGAAGGGCCAGGTAGTAGCTGCGACGGACGGCGGGCTGCAGGTCATCGAGAATCTCTTCCACATACGGATTGCCTGCAAAGCGCTGGACCTGACGGAAGAGATCGAAGGTGCCTTCGAAAAACGCCTCCAGATCATGGGCCGTGACGTGGGACTGCAGGCGGTCCACATGTGCCACCATCTGCTCCATGTCCGGCTGGCGCCACCCCTGCGAGGCCTTTCGGACCACCTGTTGCAGCAACATTCCCACGAGCTCATAGAGCCCGCGGACCTGAACCACGGACATTTCGGCCACGACCGCCCCGCGACGGGGATAGATTTCGATGAGGCGACGACGGGCAAGGATGAGCAAGGCTTCACGAACGGAGCCGCGACTGACGTTCAGTTCCTTGGCGATACGCAGTTCCTGGATGCGCTCGCCCTCCACCAGGTCGCCCGTGATGATTTGCTGGGCCAGGTGCTGGGCGATCTGCTCGGACAGGCTTTCGGAGGCACGAAAACTCATGGACAGACTACATTCCTTTGCCTGATCAATAGAGGACAGCCGCCAAGCCGGCGGCAAAGCAGGCATGCTAGCAACAGCCCGCAGAGGCCTGCCAGCACTTTGTCCATTGTCCGACAATCTGCTGGGCACGTGCCATCCCCCTTCCCACCAAGGTCGTGCAGAAGTTCATTCCCCGCTTCCCTGCCCCTGACCAGCACGTGCTTATCCTGGCCCAGTCACACCGCCTGCCTGCCGCTCACGTCTCACGCCTCTCCGCCACACACAGGATCGGCCTTTTTTCATGAAATCCGGCTTGGTCAAACAGCGCTCGCCCTCGCCCTTTATAAGCAAAGCTTACTAATGCAATTCAAAAAAAGTATTTAGGCTTATTAAGGCTCGGCGCTATCCTCTGCAGCCTCGAAAACCGCGTCCCAGGATAGCCCAATGTACCGCTACGACGCCTATGACCAGCGCATCGTCGACGAGCGTGTCGCCCAGTTCCGCGACCAGACCCGCCGGTATCTCGCCGGACAGCTGACGGACGATGAATTCCGTCCCCTTCGCCTGCAAAACGGCCTTTATATCCAGCGATTCGCGCCGATGCTGCGCGTAGCCATCCCCTACGGCATGCTGGAGTCCCGCCAGCTGCGCATGCTGGCGCACATTGCGCGCACCTATGATCGTGGTTACGGCCACGTCTCCACGCGCCAGAACATGCAGTACAACTGGCCGGAACTGAAGGACGTGCCTGATATCCTGGCCGATCTCGCCTCGGTGCAGATGCATGCCATCCAGACTTCGGGCAACTGCATCCGCAACACGACTACCGACCAGTTTGCCGGCGTGGTCGCCGGTGAGATTGAAGATCCGCGCCCCACCTGCGAACTGATCCGCCAGTGGTCGACCTTCCACCCCGAGTTCGCCTTCCTCCCCCGCAAGTTCAAGATCGCCGTGAACGCGCTGCCGGACATCGACCGTGCCGCCACAGCCGTTCATGACATCGGCGTCTATATCGTCCGGAACGACCAGGGCGAAATCGGCTACCGCATCCTGGTGGGGGGTGGGCTCGGGCGCACGCCGATGGTGGGTGCCGTAATCCGCGACTTCCTTCCTCGCGAACACCTCATTTCCTATCTCGAGGCCGTCCTGCGCGTGTACAACCTGCACGGACGACGCGACAACAAGTACAAGGCGCGCATCAAGATCCTGGTGAAAGCACTGACACCGGCCGTCTTTGCGGAGCAGGTCGAGGCCGAGTGGGCGCATCTCAAGGATGGCACCCTGACCGTGCCGACCAGCGAATGGCAGCGTCTCACCGGATTCTTTACGGCGCCGGCCTACGAGTCCCTCCAGGACAACCCGGAGTCCCTCCGCAAGGCGCTGGCCGACAATCCTGCCTTCGCCAACTGGATGAAGCGCAACACGCATGACCACAAGGTGCCGGGCTACCGCATCGTCACACTGTCGCTGAAGAAGACCGGCATTGCGCCGGGCGACCTGACCGACGCCCAGATGGAAGCCGTAGCCGATCTCGCCGACCATTACAGCTTCGGTGAGCTGCGCACGACACACGAACAGAACATCGTGCTTGCCGACGTGAAGCAAGCCGATCTCTTCGCCCTCTGGGGCGAACTGCGGGCCCTGGGCTTCGATACCGCCAACATCGGGTATCTCACCAACATCATCAGCTGCCCGGGCGGCGACTTCTGCTCGCTGGCCAACGCCAAGTCCATTCCGATCGCGGAAGCCATCCAGCGCCGCTTCGACGACCTGGACCGCGTCTACGACATCGGCACGCTCGAACTCAACATCTCGGGCTGCATGAATGCCTGTGGCCACCACCATGTCGGCCACATCGGCATCCTCGGCGTCGACAAGCGCGGCGAAGAGTTCTATCAGGTGACCCTGGGCGGTTCCTCCGGCCATGACGCCTCCATTGGCGACATTCTCGGCCCGTCGTTTGCGGCCGAAGAAATGGCCGATGTCATCGAGGAAATCATCAATACCTATCTGGACCTGCGCCAGGCAGGCGAAACCTTCCTGACCACGTATCGCCGGGTCGGTATCGAAGTCTTCAAGGAGCGTGTGTATGCCGAAGCTCATTAAGGACGGCAAGATCGTCGACGATCGTTACGTCGTCGTATCGGAAAGCGACGCGGGCCACCTGGACCTTCCGGCCGCGCCCGTATTGGTGCGACTGGGCACCTGGCGGCGCCACCGTGACGCCCTGCTCGCGCATACCCATGGCCGCGGTGTCGTACTCGCCCCGGACGAATTTGCCGAGACTGTAATGGACGATCTGGCGCATCTGGATGCGATCGCCATCGAGTTTCCCGCGTTCGCGGATGGTCGGGGCTACTCCACGGCCGCCCTGCTACGTGGACGCCATGGCTACCAGGGCGAACTCCGCGCCGTGGGTGATGTCTTCAAGGACACGCTCTTCTATCAGCAGCGCGTTGGATTCAATGCTTTCGCCGTACGAGCCGACAAGGATCTGGATGATGCCCTGGAAGGACTGTCAACGTTCAGCGTTCGCTACCAGGGGGCTGTGGATCAGGCACCGCTGTATCGCCTGCGTTGATTTTCGTTCCGGGAATAAAAAAACCGGCGCAGTGCGCCGGTTTTTTTTGCGAACGATGATGGGCAATCAGGGGCAGGTTCTCGGAGCCGCCGTCATCGTACCACCAATATTGACCGATAACGCCTGAGTCGCGGGGTCGGTCGGCGCCACCTTATTTGCCTTGATGGCCTTCATGAACGTCAGCCCGTTGAGCCAGGTAGCCACGCCTGGTTGAAACGTGTTCGGATAGGCGCACAAACCGAGTTGTGCGAAATCATTGGAGCAGTAGCCGTACGTCTGGAACTTGTTCACGTTGCCGTCCACACGCAGCAATGAGTTCTCGCCAAGATTGCTGCCGAACTGGACATACGGCACGTAGCTTTCAAAGCCCGTCTGGACCACCATGGAGTCATTGAGCCGGGTATCGTTCGGCAGCATCGCCAGCAGCGTCATCGTTTTCAGCGGAGTGGTTCCTTCATCAAGCAGGGTATTCAGAATGTTTGCCACCACACCGAGAGGGATTTCCTGCTTGGAAGGGTCATTGTTGTAGACAAGACTTTGCGGGTCGACATTGGCGCCACAATCGTCGAAACGGTCAGAGATGATGTTGCCATCCTGCAGGATGGTCATCCGGATGTCCGCAACCCGGCAGCCTCGCGTACACGCCGAATTAGTGTAATCCTGATTCCAGAGGGTCACCGTGATGGGAAGCGGAAAGGTGACTACGGAGCTGTTCCAGAGATCCGGATTCATCAGGGGCGCAACGGAAACAGTATGCTCAAGCGTATAGGCACCGTTGGAAATATAGGTATTCGTACCTTGTTCCAACGACCAGGTGCCCAATACGTCGGGCGTTGAGCTCTCCTGGAACAAGTTCGTGTAAGACGTGGATGAGCCGGCAACGGCCTGCCGAATGATGTTGCCTTGCGTCAGATTGACATAGCTGCCTGTGTCGTTGCTGCCGAGCAAGGCAAAACGGAACTGCTTCAGGCTGTTGTCAATCGGCCACACCGGCATGGAGCTGTAGGAATTCCCGGTTTCAGTCAATTGCATGGGCTGTGGATCGGACCATACCTGCCAGGGATCCGGGGCAACCGGCGTTCCATACGAGTAAATCCCGTGTCCGATTGTGCGGCCGCGGCGATCGGCAAGCACATACAGCGAACCCACAAACTGTTTCGCATTGCCGAAATCGGTGCCGACCATTGCGCCCGTATCTGCACTGAGTGTCTGATTGACCGGATCGAGACTGCCCGTGGACAGCACAGACCCACCAGGTACCAGGTACATGCCGGCGGTCGTACTGTTGTTACCCTTTCCCAGGGCCGTGATGGCAATGGTCGACGACACCAGTTGTTGCCGGCTTGATTCGGGCAGTGACTGCAGATACGTCTTTATAGAGTAGTCAAACGTTCCGGTCGGCGGATTGGAAGGATCGGTGGCTGCCGGTTGGCCAAAATCAAGTCCGTTGGGAAAGCGGGACGCCAGAATCTGAAGCTTGTCGGTATCGGAAATGATGACGCGGCGCGTCGGCAAATAGCCGCTTTGATCGGCATCGGTAGTGTCCGTACTCAGTGTTTGCAGCAGGCGCGCAATATTGATGGCGCGCACGGAGAAGCCCCCGCCGCCACCATCGCCCGCCAGCATGCGCGGAGTGACATAAAAATATACGGGAATGGTCGGGCTATCCCCGTAAATCATTGCCGGGCGCTCTACCGTCACCTGGCCGAGCAGAATGCGGTCATCTACATTGGTGGACGCCGGATTACCCAGGAAGAACGTCACCACACTGCCGTTGGGACAAGTAAAACCACCGTCGATGGCCGTGACGGATCGCACCGTTCCGCCGCCCGAGAGCCCGCACTCGTAATCGACATTGGAGGCCGCATCATCAATCAGGCGACCACTGACACAGGTCACGCCCAGCAAGCTGCTGCAGGACTGAACCTGACTGCCGGCGGTTCCCTGAATATTGGTTTTTTCCCCCCCACAGCCGGACAGCAACATGGCCAATACGAGGCTGGCGATGACGGTCAATTGGCGCGCAAGCTGGATCATGATGCCTATTTTTCCAAAGTAAACTGAAGCTGCCCGGTTCCGGACTCCCTGAAGGGAGTCGCAACTGCTGCCTGGGCGGATTGTATGGGCGCCATCACCATGACGTACGATTCTTCTGTATGCACGGTAATTTCAGCGCCCAACATTACATGACGCTTTTCGGTCGCCGGGTACCAGCGTTCGAAGTAGCCGGACACAGCACGGGTCAAACAGCCACCGGCATCCAGGAACATCAGGTCAGGATGAACAAAGGCGGGGGACTTATCCTTGCTCGAATAGGACCGGAGTTCCAGCGTCCGGAGGCCCTCACCTTCCACACGGTAAATTGCGAGGACGCGCTGCCGGTCCAGAAAGGTGTAGGCGTGCTTGTCCAGGACAAATCCTTCGACCTCGCCGGCAACCAGTGAAATCGCCTGTTTCAATGCCTTTGGCGCCTGGCACGCCGCGAGACCGGGATGCCGGCTCAACGCCGCATCTCTGCTCACCTCAAGAAAGCTTCGCGGCAGCGTCCTGAATTTTTCCGCCTTGACGGGAACAGACTGGAACAGCGGCTGACTCGCCGTCACTCCTTCGCCCTCCTCGCCTAGATGCTGCTCGCCCATGCCATCCTTGATGACATAAAAGCGCTTCCTTGTCTCTCCCGCCTTGTCCATCTGCTCCATCTTCTCGCTCGAGGTGTACTCGTCCGAATCGTAAGGAGCTACGCTCTGCTTTCCTGTGCCTGTGCCTGTGCCTGTGCTGGCGGCTGAGCCTGAGCCTGACGTGGAAGAATCCTTCTTGTCCCCTTCTGCGTCAGCCGGAGACGCATCTGGCGCGGCTACCCCTTCCGCATTCTCCTTGCTCCGTATGATGGTGATACTGCCACCGGGCCCCACGATCGGATAAAAACGCTCCTCCGCTTGCGAGAAGCCCGTGGCCAGCAATACCACCGCAACGCCTACTGCTCGATGCCTCATTACCAATCACCAGAGCGTACGGTAAGCAAGACCGAGAATAATGATGTTGGCCTGCGTACTGACGTCCAGGCCCGCATAGGGGTTGTAGACAATATGGTTGAGGCCGGTCGCATTCAGGTTGTAACTGGAATTCGCCGGAATCCTGTCTTTCGAATACAAGTAGGCTGCCGTCAGGTCGATCGAGGTGTCGCGATCGAATTGATAGCCAATGCCGCTCCCGAAAAGATAGGCCTGGTTGATCGGAACCAGTGTCGAGCGACGATTGTCAGGAATCGCTGAATTACGCGGCTCAAAACCCGCGCGCAATTTCAGACGTTCATTCCACGAGTATTCGGTGCCCAGCTTCCACCCCCAGGGACTCTGATACTGCAGGGGCAACTGCATGGACGTGGGCGTCGTTCCCGGCGCAAGCAACCGCGCGAGCTTCAGCACAGCCAGCTGACGATCAAAGTTGAAGCGGAAATAGTCCCACTGTTTGTAATCCGTCCAGCCCACATCGAAATTGACCTGAAGGTCAGGCAACACCATGTACTTCACACCGGTCTGGAAGTGCGCCGGATAGGTGAGATTCATGGAAATCAGGCCACTTTCTGACGGCGGAATGTATGTTGGCAAGCCCAGGATGGCGAGAAGGATCTGACCCGTAGGCGATCCGCCCACTGCGTTGAATACATCCTGAACGCCATGGCCGTACACGACATTGAATTTGCCGTGCAACTGCATCTTGGCCTCACTCTGGTAGACCGCTCCCCAGGCAAAGTCGTCCGTGGGCTCCCACATCACACCGAGGTTATAGGTCGGCGACAGCGATTGCTCCATATCGACCTGGAGGCTGGCCAGATTGTCAAAGGGGCCAACGCCACTCTTTGCATTACAGAAGCCCAGCAGGAAGAGGTCGACGACGATATTGGACTGACCCTTGAAAGGCGGACAGACCTGCTCGTCGATCAGTCGCAATACCCCCAGCAAGTCGTTGGGGGAACGGAAATCGGTGTCCATTGCGACGGCCTGATAAGACAAACCGACGGACCCGCCAATCGACCACTCATCATTGATCTGGTAACCAACCGACGGCGACAGATAGGTGAATCGCTCCAGCGCCGCCCTCTGCCCATAGAAATTGCCCGGATCACCATCCGGTCGATGGAAACCCGCCACCATCGGCGCATAGAAGCCGTTAGCAAATGTAAATTTGGAGCCGGGAGGCTTGATGGAGAAACCGAACAATGGGGCCGCCGCCGGCATGCCGTCCGGCAAGTCGACCATCTCATCCAGCACCGGAACGAACAGCGAGATACCGGTGACCTTGGAGTGCGCCGTCCTGAAGTTCGAGCACGCATCCTGGCCATCATGAGGACGATCAGTACACACCACGGGGTCGTCCGAATAGCCAAAGACGCCGTAGCCGGCCGGGGCCGAATAGTTCGCGCTGATGTTCATTGCAGCGGAAAAGATCTGGAAGTCCAGATGCCGACCGTCCAGATGCGTCAAGGCGGCCGGATTGTAATGGATGGCACTGACGCCCGGCGGATCCGCCGTTACGGCGTTACCCAGGGACAACGCACGTATGTCGATGGAAAGGTTCGTGGCCAGATCGGCCTGCGCCGGCAACGACAACAGCGTGGCGACTACCAGCACGCCCGCGCTCAGAATGCGCTGCAGAGTTCTTGTCATGTTCTTGGGCGCCATCATGCCAGCAATCGCTTAGTCTGCAGAGGAGCCGAGGAAATCGATCGGCATGGAGAAGCCCAGTGTGACGTCCGGCGTATCTTCCGTCAGGCCATATCCCAGGTTGATATTGATGATTCGCTGCGGATTGGTACGAAGTCCCAGCGAAAAGTTCAGGGAGGCACTGGTCGACGGCGTCGTCGCCACATATTCGCCGTTGGAGAAGTTGTACTTGCTGGAGAACGCGTAGGACTGCTGATACGACGCGGTAATCGACACATCGTAATTCAGCGAGTAAGCAAGGCCCATGGAGCCACCCAGCGTGTCGCCCGGGGCGACCGATGTGAGCACGCGGCTGCCACGTACCTGGTTAAGCCCGTTTGCAGATGTACTGATCGAGTAGCTGCCAGACGCGAAAAGCACGATGGGGTCGGCGACCTTGCTCATGCTCGCCCCGAACGAGAATGCGTAGTAGCCCTTGCCCGTCGCAAGATCCTTTTGGGGATCGATCGCATACGGACTGTCACCGGTCGCAGTAGACAGACTGCCGAAAAGGGTCGTTGTCGGCAGTCCGCGCTTCAGCGGCACCGGCTGCCAGCGCAGGCCGATAGCCAGGTCGCCCAGACCGGTCGTTTGCAGGTTGTTCTGTGTATCGAACTTGGTGACCAACGGCAACGTCGTATTGAGCGTCAGGTTGTCTTTGACGCCGTAAGAAAGATCGAAGGAGTTGGTGAAGGTATGCTGAGCATCTTCTTCGATGCGAAAACGGGTCAGGCTGGAGCTGTTGCTGGAAATTGCAATATCGATGCGGCTGTCGCGGTAATAGCTGTAATCCAGGCTGTACTGCAATGCCACATTACCCTTCTTGAGCAGGGAATACGTCTTCTCGGCCGCCTGGAACACTTCCTGAAGGTTCTTTTCGGAAGAAGCATCACCCTCTTTCTGCTTCAGTGCCTCACGCGCGGTATCAGCGCCCGTGGCTGCCGGTGTGCTACTGGCTGCCGGCGTGCTGCTTGAAGTAGGGGCGCTACCCGTCTGCGAGCTGCCCGCTGTTGTTGTTGCATCGTCTGCATGGACGACGCCTGCCGCAGAGGCAATCAAGGCGGAAAGGAAAGCAAAGCGCAGCCGTGTTTTTGTCATTTTTCTCTTTCTCATACCTTCCACTGGCCCGGGGCCGCCTTATTTGCGGCGGAAATAGGTGCGCAGGGGAACACTGATGACCTGGTTGTACGTATCGCTGTTGGGATCAGCATCGCGCACACGCTGAAGGGTGCCGGCGCGATCAGCCTGCTCCTCATCATGCCTGATGAAGTGCGGAATCGGGGCGAATGCCGCAAGATTGATGGTGGTGTCGTCAACGAAGCGCATGTCTGCCTCCGTCAACTCCAGATTGTTGGTGACCGCAACCGACCCGGGAAAGATGATGAACATCACGTTGTTTTCCCAGATGGTCTTGAAGCGTTCCTCCGGGAAGCTGATATTGCCCAGCGCCGGATCCGCCACAAAAACACGCCCGTCGCGGTATTTCTTGACCACCACGAAGTGCTTGAAGCCGCCATAATGGATGGGAACGATGGCCGGGCCCGACAACTTGCGAATGTCGTCAAAAGCTCCTTTGTATCCCCCACTGCGATAACCGAGTGCCGTCATCAGGCGCTTCATGTCGAGCAGTGAGAAGCCTCGACGCTGGACAATCTTCTCGTATTCCCCGTACTTGAGAAGACCGTCCATGACCTGACGCTCCTCGAACGTATGCCCGAGATAGCCATTGAGGACAGTGGTCAGTGCTGCAGAACCGCAGCTGTAGTCGTACGCCTGATGGGCAATATTGCGGAACTGTTGCTCGACCAGCGGATGCACCGTAATGGGCCGCTCGGCCATGGAAAAACGACTTTCAACGCGACTATCCACCGGAGTGGAATAATAGATAGCACCTGCCGGCACCTCGACCTTGTCGAACGAAGTGTCCGCAAAAAAATAGACGAGGGCAGCCCCGAGGAAGACAGTGAGCATGGCGCGTATTGTTGTTGTAGTCGCGTTTTATATGGCGAAGCAGAACATACACTGATTTGGTGACCACAGCATCAGTTTTTACGCAATCCCTACATAATCCGATCGGAGTAGCGACCCGATTTCAGACGGCTGCCGCTGTGGATGTCCGCTCCGCAAGGAATTAGTGAACGTGGATACAAGGCCGACAACTCAGACCGACACCAGGATGAAGCGCACCCCTGTTGCGCGGTGGATCCCGACATGAAAAAGCCCCCAGTTCGGGGGCTTTTTCACAAGCGGAAATTCCGCTCGCGCATCAGTGGCCGGCTACCGTAATGGCAGTGTTGTTCATGTTGAGGCCGATCACGTCGACGTTGCCGATCGACGTGGCGCTCCCCAGAGTGACGCCGGTCATCTGGAGCGACATGCCCGTCGCGCTACCCAACT
>DASSUO010000005.1:0-12265 GCA_035706925.1 Moraxellaceae bacterium | reverse complement strand
TCATCCACTTCGCCTGCACCTCCGAAGACATCAACAACACCTCGCACGGCCTCATGCTCAAGGCCGGCCGCGACGTGCTGCTGGCGCAGATGCGCCAGTTGGTCGAGGCCATCAAGGCCCTGGCCCGCACCCATGCCGACCTGCCCATGCTGTCGCGCACCCACGGCCAGACCGCCTCGCCCACCACCCTGGGCAAGGAAATGGCCAATGTCGCCTTCCGCCTCGAACGGCAGATCAAAGCCTTCGGGCAGGTGGACATACTCGCCAAGATCAATGGCGCCGTGGGCAACTACAACGCCCACCTCTCGGCCTACCCGGCGGTGGACTGGGAAGCGAATGCCCGTGAATTCGTCGAGTCGCTGGGCCTGGGCTTCAACCCCTACACCACGCAGATCGAGCCGCACGACTACATCGCCGAATATTTCCACGCCGTGCAGCGCTTCAACACCATCCTGATCGACTTCGACCGCGACGTGTGGGGCTACATCTCGCTCGGCTACTTCAAGCAGCGCCTGAAGGAAGGCGAAGTCGGCTCGTCCACGATGCCGCACAAGGTCAATCCCATCGACTTCGAGAACTCCGAGGGCAACCTGGGCCTGGCCAACGCCATTCTCGCCCACCTGGCCGAGAAGCTCCCCATCTCGCGCTGGCAGCGTGACCTGACTGACTCCACCGTGCTGCGCAATCTCGGCGTAGGCCTGGCGCACAGCCTGATTGCCTTTGATGCGGCGCTGAAGGGCATCGGCAAGCTTGAAGTGAATGAACACCGCCTCGCTGAAGACCTCGACAACGCCTGGGAAGTCCTGGCTGAGCCCATCCAGACGGTGATGCGCCGCTACGGCATCGAAAAGCCCTACGAGAAGCTCAAGGCGCTGACGCGCGGCAAGGGCATCGACCGCCTCACGCTGCAGACGTTCATCGACGGCCTCGACATTCCCGAAACGGCCAAGACCGAACTCCGGTCGCTGACGCCCGCCCGCTATGTCGGCAACGCCGCGGACCAGGCGCGCAAGATCTGACCCTGCGCTCCGATACAGACTGACGGCGGCCCTGGCCGCCGTTTTTCTTGGCAAACCCTCAAGGACCCCGAAATGGATGCCACGACTCCCCTGCCCTGGCTTGGCGGCCTCAATGCCACCGACTTCCTGCGTGACTACTGGCAGAAAAAGCCGCTGCTGGTGCGTAATGCCTTTCCCGAACTCGCCTATCGCCTCAGCGACGAAGACTTGCTGGAGCTGGCGCAGGAAGAAAGCGTAGAGGCACGCCTGGTGCTGGAAAAAGGCAAAACGCCGTGGGAACTGCGCAAGGGGCCGTTCAGCGCCAAGGACTTCAAGTCGCTGCCGGCCACGCACTGGACTCTGCTGGTGCAGGCGGTGGATCACTACCTCCCGGCGCTGTCCGACTACCTGGCGAAGTTCGATTTCCTGCCGGCCTGGCGAATCGATGACATCATGATCTCGTATGCCGTCGAAGGCGGCTCGGTCGGTCCGCACTACGACCAGTACGACGTATTCCTGATCCAGGGCTTCGGGAACCGGCGCTGGCAACTCGGCCAGGCCTGTGACGAACATTCGCCGCGCGTGGCGGGAACACCACTGCGCATCTTGCAGCAGATCGACGTGCACTTCGACGAAGTGGTGAATCCCGGCGATCTCCTCTACCTGCCGCCCGGCATGGCGCACTTCGGCGTGGCACAAAACGCCTGCACGACATACTCCATCGGCTTCCGTGCGCCCGCGCTTGCCCACCTTCTGGAACGCGTGGTCGATACGGCGCTGGAACAGACAGGCAGCAACCGGCTTTTCGCCGATGCAGGCCGCGTACCGGCGACACATCCGGGCGAACTCACCGGGACTGACCTGGAAGCCCTTCGCACACAACTCCTGAGCCTGCTCGACGACCGCCATACCTTGCAGCAGGCGCTGGCCCCGTTCCTTTCCGAGCCCAAGTACGATGACTACGAGCCGCAGGGAGAGGAACTGTCGCTGGACGAGATTCACGACGCACTGGGCAGTGGCGCGTTCCTGCGCCGCGATCCCGCCTCGCGCATGGTGTACACGGTGCAGGACGGCCGCCTGCAGGACCTGTTCATCAACGGGCAAAAGGAATGGTTCCCGCCGGAAATTGCTGACCTGGTCCGGCAGCTCGCTGACCAGCGCCAGACCACCGCCGGTCAGCTCACCCCGTGGCTGGCCCGTGAAGACGCCGTACACTGGTTGGCAGACCAGTTGGCCAGCGGCCACTGGTTCCTTGATTCGGACGAGTGACGGCGACGCCCATGACCGACAGCGCTCCCTCCAACTTCGATCTTGCCCTGGAGGGATTCCGCCTCGGCGATTCGGAAACATTCCTGCGTCTCGACGGGCCGGACCAGTTCGCGCGCGCCACGCATGCGCTGGTCAGCCAGACGCGGCGAGAACTCTGCATCCTGAGTCCGGATTTCGAGCCCGATCGCTATAACAATGACGACTTCGCCGACCAGCTTTCCGCCTTCGCCCGGCGCAGCCGTTACAGCGATGCACGCATCCTGATCGGGGATCCCACCATCGCCGTCCGCTGGGGACACAAAGTGGTGGCACTGGCCCGGCGCATGCCCAGCCGGCTGCGTATCCGGCAGCTCGCCGAGGAAGACGTCGAGCCACAGGAGTCCTGGATGGTCGCCGACGACATCAGCCTGCTCCGTCGCGACAGCATGGATGGTTTTGCGGGCAGCCTTTCCGCCCGTGCCATCCCCCATGCCCAGCGCGCCAGCAACCGCTTTACGGAACTCTGGGAACGGTCCCATGAAGTCCAGGACTTCCGGATCCTGGATCTTTGAGGCGTCAACGTGTTGTCCCCTCGTGGCGTTAAGTTCCACATACCCTTCTTGCACGGAAGCCTCATGATCTCGCTGACCCGACTTCTCGCCGTCCTGCTCCTCGTCGCGGTTCCAGTCGCCAATGCCGGCCCCCTGCGGGACTGGCTGGCCTCTCGCCACGAGGCCGACTCGCTGCAGGACGAGCAGGACGACGGCGGTGCTTCACTCAAGCTGCCCGCCGGAACCCGCGCATTTCGCGATCTCGCTTACGGGCCCGATGCGCGGCAACGCATTGACGTCTATCTTCCCACCGGCGCCACCAAGGCGCCGCTGCTGGTCATGGTGCATGGGGGAGCCTGGCGCTATGGCGACAAGACCAGCAAAGGGGTCGTCACCAACAAGGCCGATCACTGGCTTCCCCGTGGTATCGGACTCGTCTCGGTGAATTACCGCATGCTTCCGGAAACGCCACCGGAGCAGCAGGCACAGGACGTGGCGGCGGCGCTCGGCTTTGTGCAGACACACGCGGCGGAGTGGGGAGCCGATCCCGCCCATGTCGTTCTCATGGGGCACTCGGCGGGCGCCCATCTGGTCAGTCTGTTGGCAGTGGATCCTGAGCGGGTGGCGCGGGCCGGTGGCCAGCCCTGGCTGGGGACAGTCGTCCTCGACAGCGCCGCCGTCGATGTCGAGGCCGTGATGCAACGCCACCATGCGCCTTTCTACGATTCAGCATTTGGCAGCGATCCCGCCGGTTGGCGGGCGATGTCGCCCCTGCGCCAGCTGACGCCGAACGCCACGCCACTCTTGTTCGTCTGCTCGACACGACGTCGCGACCACCCCTGCGACCAGGCCAATGAAATGGTAGCCGCTGCGCAAGCGCTGAAGGTCAGGGCCGAGCTCCTGCCGCAACCGCTGTCGCACATGGATATCAATGCCACGCTGGGTACCGCCGGCGCCTACACCGACGCCGTGGACGATTTCCTCTCCCGCCTGGACCCGGTATTTGCGGCGCACCTGCGCCGCTAGACGACGCCCTGTGCCAGCATGGCGTCTGCCACCTTCACGAAGCCGGCGATGTTGGACCCCTTCACATAATTCACGTAATCGCCTTCTTCATGTCCGAAGGACACACAGGTGTGGTGAATGGTGTTCATCAGCTTGTGGAGGCGGGCATCGACTTCCGGTGCAGTCCAGTGTTCCCCGATATGGTTCTGGCTCATCTCGAGACCGCTGACAGCGACACCGCCCGCATTCGCGGCCTTGCCCGGTCCGTAGAGAATCCGCGCCTGCTGAAAGAGGCTCACGGCCTCCAGCGTACAGGGCATGTTCGCCCCCTCCACCACGGCCTTGCAACCGTTCGCCAGCAGCATTCGCGCATCCTCGGGCGACAGTTCGTTTTGCGTCGCACAGGGCATGGCAATGTCGCAGGGCAGATGCCAGGGACGCTTGCCCGGCAAGTAGTGAAGCTGCTTGTCATAGACATGGATAAGTTCGGCAAGCCTGCCACGATGAACATTCTTGAGTTCCAGAATGGCTTGCCAATGCTCCCGCGTCAGACCCTCCGGACAATGGATGGTGCCATCGGAATCCGACACGGAAATCACCTTTGCATGCATTTCAATGGCTTTCGCCAGCGCGTATTGCGCCACATTCCCTGAACCGGAAATGGCAATCCGCTTGTCGTCGAGCCGCTCGTTATGGCGGGCCAGCATGCATTCTGCGAAATACACCACACCGTAACCGGTGGCTTCCGGCCGGATGAGGCTGCCCCCGTAACTCAGCCCCTTGCCGGTCAGCACCGGTACGAACTCATTTACGATGCGCTTGTACTGCCCGAACAGGAAACCGACCTCACGGGGACCCACGCCGATATCGCCCGCCGGCACGTCGGTGTCCGCACCGACATGCCGGTACAGTTCAGTCATGAAGGACTGGCAAAAGCGCATGACTTCGCCGTCACTGCAGCCTCGCGGATCGAAATCGGATCCGCCCTTGCCGCCACCGAGCGGAAGCGTTGTCAGCGCATTCTTGAACACCTGCTCAAATGCCAGGAACTTGAGTACCCCCAGATTGACGGAGGGATGGAAGCGGAGCCCCCCCTTGTAGGGGCCTATGGCGCTGTTCATCTGCACCCGGAAGCCGCGATTGACCCGCACCCGCCCCTTGTCGTCCACCCAGGGCACGCGGAACACGATGACCCGCTCGGGCTCCACCAGGCGCTCGATCAGACCCAGCTCACGGTATCGCGGATTCGCCTGAAGAAAGGGCCAGATGGAACGCAACACCTCCTCTACGGCCTGGTGGAACTCAGGCTGGCCGGGGTCCCGCTGGTAGAGATGCTGGAGGAACTCTTCGACAGATTCGGACATGGCGCACTCCCTCAACGGCCCGAAGGCCCTGACCAGAACCTTAGCAGCTCGGCAAGCCGTTCATGGCCGCACTCAGCGGCATGTCGACGAGGAGGCGCTCAGTGGTCGCCCTTGCGTTGCACGACGCTGATCGCGCCGTTGTTCTCCAGGATCGCACTTTGCACGTCGGCGATGCAGGCGACGCCCGACTGCCGCAGCGCGGCCTGGAGTTCATGATGCGTCAGCTTCGCCTGCGCCATGACGTCCTCGAATACGGTGCCGTTATGGATGACTACCTGTGGCCGGCCTTCGACCAGCGCTTCGATGCGCTTGCTCCGGTACGTGGCGAACCCGACCAGGAAGTTCACGCCCACCAGTACCGTGGCCGACAGCATTCCGCCAATCAGTGAGTTGTCGCCGCCATTCATGGAGTTTTGCACGGCGTTGGACAGCACCAGCAGGAGCACGAGATCGAAAGGAGCGAGCTGTCCCACCTGCCGTTTGCCGCTGATTCGCAGGATGATCAACAGGAAGGCGTAGACAACGATGCTGCGGATGATGATTTCCCAGCCGGGAACGGACATGGTGAACATGGGGCGTGGCTTCTCCTTCGCCAGGCAGGCGGATGTCCCTTGATACCGGGTTTGAACCACCGGGGGAAGCCTGCAGGGATGACGCGCCAGCCCGGTCGACCGTACGGCACCGCCGGACCGGCCAGGGCCCGGCAAGAAGGCGTGGCGTTCAGATGCCCTGGGGTCCTACCCGGTCCACCCCGAGAGACGGATCATAATGTGACCCGAATGACAGCAGGAGGTCGCGCTCCGCAGGGTCCGGCAACACCGTGCACCCCAGGACAAATCCGCGTACCGCCGCCTGTACTATCCGGCCGTCCAGCGCTGACGGCGCCGGCAGCCGGTGAGTCGTCAACAGTCGGTCATCAAAGAGCGCAAGGAAGGCCCGCTCGCCAACTGCGCGCATCGCTGAAGGAAACCAGCGCTCGGCATATTCGCGTGCCAGCGCGCGGGTCACCGCCTGACCATCCGGCGTGTATCCGTACTCGGTCGCCTCGAAATCCAGCATCCATTGCAGCATGGCCCCGGGCGATGCGGGAATGTCCTGTATCTCCATCATCTCACCCACTTGCCGCCAGAAATGATACAGGGCAAGGGATTCGTGACCGGTGAAGATGTCACGGCCGGTGAATTGTCGCCCCAGTCGCTGCGGCAGACAGGCCAGCGTCGACAGCGTGTAGAGATTCAGCTCATTGGGGATCGGATAGCGCGCATGCATGCGGTTCATGCGCTCCACGACCTTCATTCCCTCGGGGCTGTTCCCGTGGCGCAGCAGCAAGCCGAAGAACACCAGCGTGTCGTCGTTGCGCCTTGCCGTTTCCTTCATGATGAGGCCGCTGCCACCGCGATACAGCACACGTGCAATGGCAGGAATGGCCACCTGCCGGGAAAAGGCCACCGAAAACATGGGATGGACAAAGCGGGGATCGCCGAAGCGCACTTCCAGCAGCAGGTGGGCGATACGGCGGCAATCGCGTACAGGGTCGAGCCGCTCGATCTCGCGACGCGCCCAGAAAGGATGATGAAGATTCATGAAGTCCTCCACAGGGTCTGTCCCCACCATCCGGAGGAAGCGCACAAGCCGGGCGCTTCCCGCCGGACGCGGATCAGGCGACGACGCCGCCCTTGTGCAACTGTTCGATGTGAGCGTCGTCAAAGCCCAGTTCGCGCAAGACCTCGTTGGTGTGGGCGCCCAGTTCGGCCCCGATGAAGCGCTGACGGGTCGGCGTCGCGGAGAACTTGATGGCGGACCCGAGTTGCGGCTGCAAGGTACCATCCGGGCGCGGTACACCCACCACCAGGTTGCGTGACTTGATTTGCGGGTGATTGCAGGCTTCAGCGAAGCTCAACACGGGCTCGGTGCAGGAATCGGTCGACGCGAAGATCTCCGCCCATTCCGCATGCGTCTTCTTTTTCATCTCGCCGCGGATTTCCCCCTTGAGACGCGCCACCACGTCGGGATCTCCCATCACCATGCCCATGGGTGCCAGTTCCGGCCGGCCGATGGCCGCACAAAACGCCATGAAGAACTGCGGCTCGAGCCCGCCAACCGAGAACCAGCGCCCGTCCGCCGTTTCGTAGCAGTCATAAAAGGAGCCCCCGTTGAGCTGGGTCCCTTCCATTTCCGGCTGCATGTCGGCGACCAGGGCAGGCGGTGCCGTAAGGGCGTGCAGCGTGAAGGCCGCATCCGTCATGGAGATGTCGACAAACTGCCCTTCACCGGTGTGGTGACGGTGGATCACGGCTGCCAGGATGCCCATGACGGCATGGCAAGAGCCCCCGGCCACGTCAGCAATCTGGACCGAGACGGGTGCCGGCCCCGTCGCCTTGCGGCCGTTGTAGCCAAGCACGCCGGCAATCGCGAGGTAATTCATGTCGTGACCGGCGCGATCGCGATAGGGACCGGTCTGGCCGTAGCCCGTGATCGCGCAATAAATGAGACGGGGATTGATGGCCTTCAGTGCTTCATATCCCACACCCAGCCGGTCCATCACACCCGGACGGAACTGCTCCACCACGATGTCATGGTCCGCCACCAGGCGCTTGATGAGCTCGACGCCCTCCGGCTTCTTCAGATCCACGGCAATGCCGCGCTTGCCACGATTGAGGAAGGCATGGGCCGCCGATACCCCCGCCTCGTGGGGCGGCATGACGCGGCACAAGTCGGGCCGCGAGGGCGACTCCACACGTAGCACCTCCGCGCCCATATCCGCGAGCAGCATCGTTCCGAACGGACCGGGCAGCAAGCCGGAAAAATCGAGCACCTTGAGGGAAGACAACGGACCGGACATTGGGAGCTCCTCGACAGGGGTTCATCCAAACGTGAATGATGATTCAGGTTTTACCACAGGGCCGTGAGCATACCCGCCCTGCCCGGCCAACCAATGACAGCCTCACCCAAAACGATTGACCAAAGCGCTCAGCACCGACGTTGCGCCTCCGCCCGGCACGGGGCTACTATCCTGCCACCTGCGCAAGTCCTTGGCTGAGAAAGGGTTTTCTCTGCACGATCGGGACCGTTGCCGGCGTCGGGGCATCATTTGCCTCCCGGAGCATGGTGACATGCAGGTGAACTACGGCCTTTCGGCCGCGACCGCCGACGCAAGGGAGATGCAGCGGCGGCCCTGATGCCCGGTTTTTCCGGTGTGACTACCTGACGCTCCCGAGGTCAACATGCCCGGCTTTGTGCCCGCGCCACTGATCGCTCTGTTTTTTCTGCCCTTGCTGGTGGCCAATACCGCATTCTTTTCGGCACTCATCATCGTGGTGATGCCCCTGCGCTTCCTCATGCCGACACACCGGTTGCGCGCCGCCGTCACTGCCCTGCTGATCGCGTTCGCCAATACCTGGTGCCGCATCAACAACAAGGTCCTCTTCCGCTTGTTGCCACGCATCGACTGGGACATCAACGTTCCTGACGGACTCACCACGCATAACTGGTATTTCGTCATGGCCAATCACCAGAGCTGGGTGGACATCATGGTGATGTTCTTCGTTTTCACCGACCGGATCCCCTTTCTCAAATACTTCCTCAAGCAAGAGCTCCTTTACGTTCCCCTGTGGGGCCAGGCCATGCTGGCGCTCGATTATCCGTTCATGAAGCGCTATTCGAAGGAAACCCTCGAAAAGCATCCGGAACTCAAGGGCAAGGACGTGGAAACCACCCGCCGCTCCTGCGAAAAGTTCCGGTACACACCCGTCTCCGTCATCAACTTCCTTGAAGGCACACGATTCACGCCTGAAAAGCATGACCGCCAGCAATCCCCCTACCGTCACCTTCTCAAACCCAAGGCCGGTGGCATGGCTTTTACGCTCTCGGCACTCGGCGATCAGATGCATTGCCTGCTGGACGTGACCATTGCCTATCCCGGCGGCCGGCCCAGCTTCATGGATTTCTGCACCGGACGTGTGCGCCGCATCGTTGTACATGTACGCAAGCGCGACATCCCGCACGACGTCTTTACTCGCGACTACGAAAACGATCCTGCGTTCCGTGAATCCTTTCAGGTATGGGTAGCCAACCTGTGGGCCGAAAAGGATGCCGAACTCGACCGCCTGCTCGGCAAGGAAGCACCGTGATGTTGAAGAACCTGTTCCGCACGGCTCCCAAGTGGCAGAGCCCCAAGTCCCAGAAGCGCATCGAGGCCCTCGCCGGTCTTGATCTCGCCAACGAGAAGGACCAGCAAATCCTGTTGCGGCTGGCGCGCGAAGACAGCGAGCCCGCCGTGCGTCGCGAAGCCGTGCGGTATCTCGCCGATCTTGACGTGATCGCCCAGATCCAGAAGCGCGACCTCGAGGCCGTGGTGCGTGAGGCCGCCACACAACGGCTGCAGGACCTTGTGACCGGCCGCGCTCCCAGCGCACTGGACCTCGAACAGCGACTGGCCGGCATCCGCCGCATTCTCACGCCCTCCTTGCTTGTACACATCATCAAGGAAGCCGACCACGTCGACCTCAAACTGGCTGCCATTGCCCAGCTGAACGACGAAATGTTCCTGGACGACATTGCCAGGCATTCCACGATCGCCCGCCTCCGTCTGGCCGCGGCCGAGCGCATTTCCACGCCAGCACTGCTTGAGGCACTGGCCGAGGCCAGCAAGCACAAGGATAAAAACGTCTACAAGGCCATCCGTACGCGACTGGACGATAGCCATCAGCAGGCGAAGGACGCACAGGCCCTGCGGGAACGCCGCGAGGCGCTGTGTACTTCCATGGAGCATCACGCGCGCTCCGCAATGAACCCTCTTTACACCGCCAAGGCCGAAAGCCTGCGCCAGCAGTGGCAAGAGGTCGGCGGCCCGGAAGATCCGGAACTGGGTGAGCGCTTTGAAACAGCGTTCGCGCTGGCCTGGAAGCAGATCAATGAGGTCGCCGCAGAAGCCCAGCGAGAGGCGGATGCGGCCCAGGCACTAGAGGAAATGCAGCAGGCCGTTGCCACCCTGGAGGCGACGTTTGCTGCCTGGCAGGGCCAGGATGACTTCGATGTTCCCGCCCTGGCGGCCACGCGCAAGACCCAGCGCCTGCGCTGGGAGCTTGCCACGCAGCTCCAGTCTCCTCGTGCCGCACTGGCGGAGCGCTACGCGGCAGTCGACAGCCTGCTGGGCCGCCTGGAGCAGATGCTGGTGCAATGGCAACGGGATGGTCTCATCGTCGAGGCTACGCTGGCACGTCTGTCACATGCCGACGACGGCGAGCTCGAGCAGAACCGCCAGGCTCTGAAGGGAGTCCTCGCCACTTACAAGGAATATGCGCTGCCCCTCCCGGCGCTGGTCGCCAGAATTCCCTCTCTCCTGCACGCCGGTGCCGATCAGGCTTTGCCAGCCAACGGACCGGATCCTGACGCAGCGGTACAGAAGCAAAAGCTGACGACGCGACTGGACCAGCTGGCAGCCGCCCTGCAGGACGGACACATGCGTGATGCCAACCGTCTGCTGCGCAAGGCTCACGAGTTTGCACGCGAACACCGGCTCCACGATTCGCGCCTCAGCGAACTGGGCGAGCAAGTGCAGGAACTGCGCAGCTGGGCCGGATTCGCCGTGCAGCCGAAAAAGGAAGCCCTTGTCGAGCGCATGCAGGCGCTGATTAGCCATGAGATGGACCCGGACGACAAGGCCGATGCCATTCACGCGCTGCAGGAAGAATGGAAGGCACTCGGCGTCGTAGACCCGGCGATCGAGCAACCGCTGTGGGATCGGTTCAAGGCCGCCGGCGACGCGGCCTTCGAACCTTGTCGAGAACACTTTGCGGCGCAGCGCGAGGTTCGCGCACAAAATCTCGAAAAGCGCGAAGCCTTGTGTGGCCGTCTGGAGGAGTATCTCGCCGACCTGCCGGATGACGGCACCATCATCGACTGGAAACAGCACGAGCTCATCCTCAGGACCGCCCGACAGGAATGGCAAAGCCATCATCCCAGCGACCGCCACCGCACGCGCCCGCTCCAGGAACGGTTCCAGCGCACACTCGCCGCCCTTGAGCAGCGCTTGCGGGCCCTGCAGGACCAGCGGGAAGCCCGCAAGCGGGAATTGATACGGAGTACCCGCGAACTGGCTGGATCGAGTGACCTGAAGGCCGCGTGCGATCAGGCCAAAGCATTCCAGCAGGAATGGAAAGCCATCGGGCCTGCCCATCCTCGCGTGGACCGCAAGCTGTGGGCCGAATTCCGCGCGGCCTGCGACACGCTTTTCGGCCGACGCGATAGCGAATTCAAGGCGCGCCAGGCGTCGCGCGATGCCAATGTGCAAAAAGCCGAAGCGCTCATCGCAGCATGTGACGCACTCCTCGAGCCATCCGGTGCCGCAGGTCACCAGACGGCAATGGAAATTGGTGAATCGTTTGCCGCTCTTGAATTGCCTCGCGACCGGGCCCAGGAGCTTCGCCATCGCTTCCAGGCGTCGCGCCAACGCCTGGATCAGGCGCGCCGTGATCAGGCCGCCGGCGCCCGACGGGAGAAGCAGGACAGCGTGATCCGGGCCTGGGAAGAAAAGGCGCTGGCAGGCACAGCGTCCGGCAAGGCCGGACAATTACTGCTCGATCTGGAGATCCTGCTGGAACTGCCCTCACCGTCCGCCCTGCAGGCGGAGCGAAAGGACCGGCAGATGCAACGACTGCAATCCCGCGGATTGCGCAAAAGCGACGACGAAGCCGGGCAATTGCTCGCGGAGCTGCTTCAAACCCCGCCCGCGAAGGACGAGCACTTGCCTGAGTGCGCCGAGCGTCTGCGGCAAATTTTGGTGAAAACCGGAAAGTGAGTCGCAGTCATCGCGACTTCAGTGCCTGACGGATCACCGGCCAGGCATTGTCCAGCAACTGGCCCTGGGCCTCGGCAGTAGGATGAATGCCGTCCTCCTGCAAGGGAACGATGCCACCGCCAGGGTCGGCGAGAAAAAACGGCACCAGCGGAACCCGCTTTCCGGCACTCACCGTCCGGAACACGGCATCAAACGCCTGCGCATACTGCCGACCATAATTGGGCGGAATGCGTATCCCCAGCATGACGACCTTGGCCCGCATTGCCCGGGCATCATCGACCATATGGCCGAGGTTTGCGG
>DASSUO010000004.1:0-4253 GCA_035706925.1 Moraxellaceae bacterium | reverse complement strand
TTGTTGCGCAGGTCAGGCAGAATGGGATTTTCAGTCTTACCATTAGCCGGGTAATTCCACGGAAATACAGTAGGGTACTTGTCGTCCCAATCGTCAGAGCCATCGCAGCGCTTGAACGGCGCAGTGAAGCGTACGCGCGCGAAATCGTTAGCACCCTTCGGGGCGTACTCGACGTCAACGTCCACAGGCTCCGGGTTGAAGCGGCATGGCACGGTCTCGATCGGCTTTGTCCAGTCGATAGTCATTGGTCATTCCTCCGTTTCGATTGCGGTGTAGCTGAGCGGGCCGTCCTGCCGGGTGTGGCCTTCGTAGGCGGCGTGGCGGCGAGCGGTCTTGATCGCGTCGGCCTTGTTCCCGGCATGGATCAGGAACTCGTACCCGGTGTGATAGCACCCCGGGTACTTGAGCTTAGCGGTAACCCGATAGAGCTTTGCCATCGGTCAGGCCTCCACAAAGAACTGCGGACGATCAAGCTGGGCGACGGTGCCTGCAAGGAACAGGCCGCTCTCGGCGTCGAACACCGACAGCTTCTGCGCCGAAGCGCCGCCTGCGATAAGTGCAGCCGCGCGGCCCTTGCCGGTGGCGAGCACCTGCAGGTTATTGTCGACGATGGTGTAGTCCCCGCCGAGGTTGGGGAAGATGAACAGGTCCGCATCGATGGCGGCGAGGGTCTGGCGTGCTTGCTGGTAGTTCATGTCATTTACTCCGTAGCGTTGTGCTGAAGCCTGTTTGCCACATGCAATCAGCCCTTGCAAGCATTATTTTCACGCCCCCAACGGCACCGGCTCGACGTCCCTCCAGTTGATCGCGCAGCTGGCCAGATGCTCTTCCTCCTTCGCCCGGGCCAGCTGGCGCTGCAGGATATACTGCTGCCGCTTACGGCGAAGCATCAGCTGCCGGATTGCTTCACGCGCGGTGCGGCTCGCCCATTGGTTGCCGGGATTGTCCAGTCTCACCCAGCTACGCGTGCGGTGGCCCCAGATCGGCAGGATCGTCGCACCGCACGGTGTCCAGCGCACGACCGGGAAGGCAAACAGTTCGATCCCGGGACGGCTCGACACGTAGTCGCCGTATTCATCAGACACGGCATAGCTCACCGCCTCGGCGCGCAGGAGCCAGCCTGCGACGTCGGTGTGGTAGTGACTATGACGAGCGATGGCTGCCTCAGCCGCCGCTTCAAGCGACGGGTGCTGGGTGAGCTTGGTGCCGTAGTGCAGGCTCATCCGCGTGCCTCCCGCAGCTTGCTCAGGGCGAACTTGAGTTCTTCGTCGAAATCATAGATGCCGTCGCGATAGTTGCCTGCATCACCTTCTCGGCCAATCTCGTCGGCCACCCGCGCGCAAATCTCCCGCGCCGTCAGCAGGTCCGGGTCGACCGGCGGCTGCTCGTGCTCGGCGATGTACCGGGCGAATGCGGTGTAGGCATAACCTTCGCCGACCAGTTCGTAGGCACGATCGATCGCCCACTGCGGCGGCGTGTCGCTGGCTGCTTCGGCCACGTTACGGACGCGCAGGCCGGGGCCGTTTCCGAAACGAAGGCCGTCTTTACGCCATACGGCAGTGAGCGGGTTGTTTCCTGCTTGGCGGAAAGTGAACTGTTCGCCGTCGGCGCGCCCTAGGCTGAAGAAGCCGTCACCATAGTCTTCGTAAATCGTAACGGGGGTGCCGTCTTCAAGCTCAAGCGGTTTGGTCCAGTCGATGGTCATTGCTCAGTCCTTTCACGAGAAGAAGGCGAACTGCACGGCGGCAGCGATGGAGACGAGGACGGCTGCCGCGAGCGGCAGTGTTACGAAGCCGAAGATCGCGCCCCCGACGCGGTTACACCAACCGGCCCACCACGCGCCGATGATCGCGCCGAGCAGGGCGAGGATCAGGCCGGAGCCGACGATGATCTTGTCGGTGTGGTCGCTCTCGGCAGTGTGCACCGGCTCGATGCGATCGACGCACTCGGCGTAGGCCCTGCGCCCGGCTGGCGTCGATCCGGCGGCGTTGAAGGTGGTGAGCAGGTTCTGGCAGGCGACGTCCTGCGCGTGCTCGCTCTGGATGGCGGCGTTGACCGCGACGACGGTCGCCACGGTGGCTGCGGCTGTTGCTGGCATGGTTTAGTCCTCCAAAAGATCGGTGATTGCGTCTAGCACATCGTGCAAATCGGTGGTGAAATCCCGGCTGCCGGGAGACAGGTCGAAGATCAGGCCGCGCAGCCGAACTATAGCTTGCTCCCGCGCCTCTTTCTTCGCCATAGCGATCGCCGTATAAACGCCGTGCTCCTTGCGTAGTTCTTTGACGCGTTGGGGGTCAGGTTGGATGCCCATTGTCTCAGTCCTCCTTGGGGTTTGCTTCGAGCGTGGCGCGGACCCACGCTAGGCGGTTGGGGCATTCGTGCTGGGTCTTGGCGACGGCGCGGTACGTGTAGCCACTTCCGAACGGTGTCGCTCTGTGGGCAAACAGTTTGCCGATCTCGACTTGCAGCGCCGACACCAAGATGCCTCGACGAGAGCCGAAGTACGCCGCGTTCGAGCACAGACCAAAGCGGCGGTGATAAGGCTCCCAGTCCGGCGCACCGCGATCGACCCAGTCGATCCAGTCCTGTAGGAAGGCACGAAGCTCGGGGCTGATGCCGGTGGGGATGGGCGGGTTGCTCATGGTTCAGACCTCCTCGGTGCGGGGCATGCCGGGCAGGTGAAAGCCCAGTTGCCGGGCGCGCTGGTAAAGCGCTTTTTTGATGCTGGGGTGGGCGCTGGTTCCACCAGCTTCAGCCCACGCGTCGAACAACTCGTCGATGTCGTTTACGTCGTCGAACATGGCTCATTCTCCGTTAAGCAGCTTGATGAGGGCCGCGCGCTCGTCGGGCCGCAGCGTCACCGAGATGACGCGTGCCGTCTCGCGGCCGCGCTTGTCGGTGGTGATCTCGCGCAGTTCGATCGAGGTCCACGCCTCCGGGCTGCTGCGGCTGCCGTCGTAGTCGACGACTTCAAGGATCGCGATAGCGCCGCTGTGGTAGACCTCAGTGTGCCGGACGTGCTTGGCGTCGCGCAGCTTGAGGTGCGGGCGGCCGTAGCGGATGTCGACAGTCAGTTCGCGTTCTTTGCTCATGCGAATTGTCCCTTCAGTTCGACGCCCAGCGGGACGAGGTTCTTGCCCGTGATGGCGTCGGCTGCGTTGATCTCGTGGAAGCGGGCGACCGCCTCGCGGCAGGTCGACGCCCAGTTGGTCGAGCAGATATATTCGGTCCGGGTGATGCGCCCGCGCTGGTTGCGGTGGACGCGGTACAGGTCGATCTTGGGATGCTTGGTCATATCACTTACTCCATTGCGGTGAAGCCTAGATGCCACATGCAAATAGCACTTGCAAGCACTATTTGCATGTGGCTGTGGGACTTATTTCACAGGTCGACGACCTCGATGGTGGTCAGGCTGCGCAGCAGGTCGAGGCGGGCGGCGTTGTGCGCCTTGTTCTCGGCAAGCTGCTGGCGGCTCAGCCGCGCCCAGCTGCCGGTTTCGCGCACGTAGCGCAGCGGGTGGTCGGCGAGACCGAACTGGCTGAGCGACAGGTAGCGCAGGTTGCCTTCCGCAGTGCGCAGGGCCTTGCCCGCGTCGAGCGAGTGTCCCGAGTTCAGCACCACGCCGTCCGCCTTGCGGATGATCGCCCACGCGGCGCGGACGTCGCGCGTGCCGTTGTACGTGTCGGTGAAGCCGGTGCTGAAAGTGGCGGTGATCTTGGTCATGTCGTGTACTCCGTGTTGGTGAAGCCTCTATGCCATGTGCAAAGGGTGGTTGCAAGAGCTTTTTGCAAAATTTTGCATTGGCACTCTGGGGAATACACCATATGCACCAAACGCACCATTTGGTGCAGATGGTGCACAGTGCTTTAGGTACATGTGACTGGGGCGGGGAGATAGTGCGTATAGCACTATATCTCCCACCCACAGTGGTACACATAATGGAAATACAACAGAGTTGACTTCTCTGGGCTTTTGGTACTATAGCGATCCGCTTTTCAATTTTCAGGAGACACAGACATGGATGCAGAGGCAAAGCGCAAGTTGGCGTCCTCGCTCAGGGGCGTCAGCTATGACCGGCGCATCGATCGGTTCACGGCAGAGATTTACATCGGCGGCGAGCGCATATGGCTCGGCTCGTTCCATGATGCTCAGGAGGCGTCGGAGGCCTATGAGCAGGCTGCACAGAGCAGGCCCCCTCGCACACCCGGCACGGCGTTCCAGCGGGTCTACACGGAGTTCAGGGAGAAGCACGG
>DASSUO010000003.1:0-9964 GCA_035706925.1 Moraxellaceae bacterium | reverse complement strand
CGGCGAAGCGCGGCAACGTCGACAGCGCCGGACGCATCGACATTGACCGCCTGGTTCGCGGCGCCCTCGCTCCGGATCGTGGCGTGGACCGGCGCCTCCAGCAGATCCGCATCAAGGCCGTCTGACTGCAGTCCTGCGCGCGTCGAGTACCGCAATTCGCCTCGCAGGTGGCTCGCGACCAGCCTGGCCGGGAGGACCTGCAGCCGATTGTCGTGCAGCCGGGCCGTCACGGATACGTCGGGCACCCCGTCGGGAAGCGCCATCGACAGCGCCAGATTGCCCTGGACAGGTCCGTCCAGCAGAAGGACGTCGGACAGCCCCGGCACGTGGCGAGACAGCGGGGTGTCGCGGAACAGCCGGGCAAGGTCTCCCCCCGTACTGGTCACGCTGCCGGATAATTCCAGCACCGGATGATGCAGATCGGGAATTTGCGCGACGAGGCCCTGACCGACCGTGCCATCCATCAAATGCGCCTGCCCGCCCGACAACATCAGTCGTGCCCCGTCGATCACAAGGTTGCCATCCACGGCACGCAGCCCCGGCCATCCGGCGGCGTAGTCGAGACTCGCCCCCTGGAGAGCCAGCGCCAGCTCGAACCGTCCCGGATCACGATCGGGATCGGCATGGACAGGTCCTTCGTACAGAAGCGACCCCTGCGGCGCCATTCCTCCGGTAATGCTCTTCCGCAACCACTCGAGAGTATGGTCCCCGGCCACATGCCAGGGCACGTAGCGCCACCCCTGATCGAGACGCGCCTGGGTCAGGGAGGCTGCAATGGAGAGCCGCGGCGAACGGGCAGCATCCGCCGGCAGGGAGACACTCACGAGTGCCGATGCACCAACATCCGCATTGGCCGCCTGAAGCGTGTCGGAATCCAGCCGCCAACCCTCTCCCTCACGCGTGAGCCGGACGCGGCCATCCAGATGGAATACCGATACGGGCTCGCGCAGGACGTCCGGCAATTGCCACTCGCCTTGCCGCATGCTCACACCCGCCCAGGCATGATCCGGCGTCCAGCGCACCCATCCGTCCAGATTGCGAACGCCGGGATGCGCGTCTACCGGTTTCACAGTGAGACCGCTCGCCTCGGCATCCAGGCCGCGCAGGTCCCAGCCCCCTCCTTCACGAGGCGCCAGGTCGGCCCGCAGTCCTGCCACCTGCCCGGTGGGCGCGGCCGCGTGAACCCAGTTGGCGACGGCATCCGGCATCGGCACGCCGCTCAGGAGACGCAGCGTTCCGGCAATATTCGTGTTGCGGGCAGCAATGCTGAGCGACTGCGGGCCGGCTCGGACCGCCAGCGCAGGAAGCGGCCATGTCACGCCGTCGATACGCCCCTGCAGGTGTTCTCCCGAAAGCTGCCATCCCTCCGGATTGCGGCGCCAGGCCAGCTGTCCACGCATTTTTTCCAGGTGCCGCGGCGCGCCGTCACGCATCATGCGCACGTCACGCCAGTCGATGTCTGCCCGCACGGAGGTCAATTGTCCGTGATCAACGTCGAGCCAGTATTGCCCGCCGCCGGACAACCGCTCCATGCGTACGCCATATGGCTCACCGAGACGCGCCAATGGCGGTATCCAGCCATCAAGCGCCATGACCGGCAGGCGTCCCCAGATCTTCAGCGGATGCTGCTGCCAATGCAGCGGGTCGCCCTCCAGTTCAACCTGAAACGCCAGCTCATCCACCGCATCAGGGAGGTGCATCCGGCCCGACATGCGATGAAGGTCCCCCTCATTGCGATTGACCAGCTCCACCCCGGTCAGCTGGACATCAGGCAGGTCTTGAAGATCAATCGCGATCCGGCTTTCGGAAAGGGCCAGTACGGGCTGACTGAGAACGAATCGCAGTGTTTTTTCGACGGTGGCCGCATCGCGACTTGCGAGGCCGGCCAGCTCGCGCAGCTGCATTCCCCCGTCCGGCCGCTGGTCAAAATGAAGGGTGACACCGCGCATGCGCACATCGACGCGCAACTGGAGATGAAAGAGGCTCTGCCAGACCTGGGGCCTCACTTCGACATCCGGAATACGCAGCAGGACGGTGCCGGGGGCCGCGGGGTCATGAAGATCCAGGCGCGACAGGTGCAGGAAGAGCTGAAGCCCGTCGGCCGCCCCCTCCAGGCGCTGTAACGTCACCGGCATGCCCAGCTCGCGGCTCAACGCCGCCTCAAGTCGCGGCCGGTAGACGTCAACGACCGGCAGCAACTCCCGGCTTACGCCGACCATGACGGCCACCACGACCAGCAGCGCAAGGCCCAGCGTCAGCACCTGGTGCCAGCACCACAGGGCATACCGTCGGAATGACTGCCAGTTCATAGGGATTCGGAATGGAAAGGGAACGTCATGAAAGGAAGCTCGGCCACCCGCACACACAAGACAACCATGTCATGCGCGTACAGCGCATTTGCGGACCGACGAAGGTGCAGCCTACCCCTGATTGGATCAAAGTCAGTAGCGAATCTGTCACCATCTGGATACACATGCCGTCCCTTTGCGCGGCGCGCCGGCACGGCTCAACCCGGAACCCGGTATGCCGCCGACGTCGGCAGGCGGGAGGGCGCTAGTATTTTGTCCGTTAAACCAGAACGATGTCGTATTGCTCCTGCCGGTATAACGCCTCCACCGAGAATTTGATCGGCTTGCCGATGAAGGCCTCGAGGTCAGCCACGGCCGCAGACTCTTCCCCCAGCAGCTTGTCGATGATCTTCTGGTTGGCCACCACCCGATAACCGTGCGCTGCATCATAGGCCCGCGCCTCACGCAGGATTTCTCTAAAGATCTCGTAGCAGACCGTTTCGGCCGTCTTCACCGTACCGCGCCCGTCACACTCCGGGCAGGTCTCGCACAGCAAGTGCTCCAGAGATTCACGGGTCCGCTTGCGTGTCATCTCGACAAGTCCAAGCTCCGACACCTGGGTAATCTTGGTCTTGGCGTGATCACGCGAAAGCATCTTCTCCAGCGAGCGCAACACCTGCTGCTTGTGTTCCGCCTCCTCCATGTCGATGAAGTCGATGATGATGATGCCGCCGAGATTGCGCAGACGGAGCTGGCGGGCGATGACATGGGTCGCCTCGAGATTGGTCTTGAACACCGTGTCCTCAAGGGTACGCGTCCCCACGAAGGAGCCCGTATTCACGTCCACTGTCGTCATCGCCTCCGTCTGGTCGATGATGAGGTAGCCGCCCGATTTCAGCAGTACCTTGCGCTGCAAGGCCTTCTGCAGGTCATCCTCTATATTGTAGAGCTCGAATAGCGGGCGCTCGCCGGGGTAATGCTCTATACGGGGACGGACCTCGGGCACGAACTCCATGACGAATTCATCGACCTTGCCAAACGTCTCGCGCGAGTCGATCAGGATGCTGTGGATGGACGTGCTGACCAGGTCACGAATCGTGCGCAGATAAAGTGGAAGCTCTTCATACACCACTGACGGTACCGGGGCATTCTCGGAGCGGCCCTGCACCCATCGCCAGAGCTTCACCAGATAGCGCATGTCGCGGCGCAATTCCTCGGCACTGACCCCCTCGGCCACCGTGCGGACAATGAACCCGCCTGCGGCACGCGTCTCCTCCGATTCCTCGCGGAGCTCCCGGATGATCTGCTTGAGCCGCTCCCGCTCGGCTTCATCCTCGATACGCTGGGAAACGCCGATATGCTCACCGCAGGGCATATAGACAAGGTAGCGCGACGGAATGGAAAGATCGGTGGTGAGTCGGGCACCCTTGGTCCCCATCATGTCCTTCATCACCTGCGCCACGATGGCCTGACCCTCGTGCAGCAACTCCGAGATGAGCGGTGAGCGCTCGCGCTCCCCCTCAACCCGGGGCCAGACGAGATCGTTCACATGGAGAAACGCCGTACGTTCGTGTCCGATGTCCACGAAGGCGGCTTGCATCCCGGGGAGCACCCGCACGACGCGGCCCCGGTAGATGTTACCCACCATTCCCCGTCGCGCGGCGCGTTCGACATAGAGTTCCTGTACGGTGCCATTTTCGACGAAGGCCACACGGCACTCCATCGGTGTCACGTTGATGAGGATTTCTTCAGACATGTCTGTCGGCCCCTTTCCGGATCACGCTAGCACGCGGATGCCGAAGCCTGCGAGTAACGCCGCGGTCTCCGCCAGCGGCAACCCCACCACATTGCTGTAACTGCCTTCGATACTGGTCACGAATACTGCACCCAGCCCCTGGATGGCGTATCCACCCGCCTTGTCACGGGGTTCGCCCGACAGCCAGTAAGCACGCATTTCCGCTTCGGAGACGGCACGGAACCGGACACGGGTTACCACCACGTGCGACTCAATCCGCCTCACATCGCCCACAGCCAGCCCGGTCAGTACCTCGTGCTCACGCCCGGCGAGCCATTGCCACATCGACATTGCCTCATCCAGAGACGCCGGCTTGCCAAGGATGGCCCCGTCGATGACGACGGAAGTATCCGCCGCGACGACGACGCCTTCCGGCGCGTGTGCAAGGCCGACAGCCGCCTTTGCCTGAGCGAGGCGCCGGACATAGGTCGCAGGAGATTCACCTGGAAGGGGGGTCTCGTCGACCTCGCCCTTCAGGACATGAAACGTCAGGCCGAGCTGCGCGAGTAGTTCGCGCCGACGCGGTGACGTGGAGGCAAGATAAAGTGGCGGAATCATGCGAACAAAGCATCCGGCAACAAGACGATCACCGATAGTAGCGAGGCACACCCCACCAGACTATCTGGCGGCCGGCGATCCGGCGGCCGGCGATCCGGCGGCCGGCGACCCGGTCACCAGTGATTGGTCAGCCGGAACGCGCTTCTGGGCTGCCAAAGCGGAAACCATTGACCACTGGCCGAGGGTCATCAGCGCTGCGTGAAACGGCGCAAGGACACCATGACAGTGGGCCAGATCAGCGCTGAACTCAATGCGGGGATCCAGTAAAGAAGGGAGTCTGGTGCCACCGCGACGATACCGAGGAGCAATCGCTTGATCAGCAGACTGACAAACACCAGGCCCAGCACCAGACCCGAGGTCTGCCACAGCGAGAACACGGTCACCCAACGCCATGACAACAGAGACAGCCAGGCCACGATCGCCATCACCAGCGCATGAACACCAAAGGGGGTGGCAAACAGCACATCCAGAAGGAGACCAATGAAGAAAGCCACCCATACGCCCACCAGATTGGGCGCATTCAGCACCCAGAAGATGAGCACCATCGTCACGAACTCGGGCCGCCAGTAGTTCAGCGATGGCGGCAACGGCAGAACGGCAAGCACGAATGCAAGGAAAAAGCTGAGCGGAAGTGCGACAAAGGGATTACGACGCCTAGCCACGGTCACCCCCGCCGGAATTCGTCGACGCGCCCGGCTGATCCGGGGCCGGCGCGTTGGACGGTGCCGTCCGATGCTGCGTGAACAACAACAGCACGTGTCGGCTACGATCGAGTTCCGCCACCGGGCGCGCCGCAATATCGGCAAATTCGCTGCCGCCGGTCTTGTTCACACGGGTCACGACGGCAACCGGGTAGCCGGCCGGAAAACGCAATCCAAGACCGGAGGACAACAGCAAATCGCCCACCTTGACGTCGGCGGACTCCGGAACATATTGCAGGGTCAATTCGTCAATCTCTCCGTTGCCCGCGACGATTGCGCGGATGCCGTTGCGGGCGATTCGCACCGGCAGGGCATGTTCACGATCCGCAATCAGCATGACGCGCGAGGTCTGCGGCCCCACTTCGATCACCTGCCCCATGATGCCGCGCGCATCCAGGACGGTCTGACCAACGTAGACGCCGTCCGGTGCGCCCTTGTTGACCATGACAATGTGGCGGAACGGGTCGGCGTCCATGCCCACGATCTCGGCAATCATGACGCGTCCGTCGACGACGATGGTAGAGTCGATGAGTCCGCGCAGACGGGCGTTTTCTGCCGCGAGCTCGGAAAACTTCTGCAGGCGCCCCGACAACACGAGCAACTGACTCTTGAGGAAGCGGTTTTCCTCACGCACGGCTTCGCCACTCATGCCCGCCTCGACCAGCCATTCGCTGAACCGGCCTGGCCAGCTCATCACTTCATAGACAGGTGAGAACAGCCCGTTGAGCTGGTAGCGAACGGGATCGGTCACGCTCTTGAAGCGCGCGTCCACGAACATCAGCCCGATGGCGAGCAATGTCGCGAACATCAGGCGGTAGCCGCCTGACGAGCGTTTGGTGAAGAGGGTATTTTCGATGACCGTTCTCCCGAATCGGCGTTCGGAACCTGGTTCAGCTTAAAGCAATGAGCCGGCGAAAAGCCGGCTCGAATTCTCGTTTTGCTGCCTGGGAAGCCGCCCGCCCAGCCCCGGCAGGCGCCGGGGTGACTATAAGGGCCAGCGTCCCGCCGGCCCCTTTGCGTCAGTCGACGAAGAGCATGTCGTACGCAGGATTGTCCATGAACTCAAGAGCACGACCACCGCCACGAGCCACGCAGGTCAGCGGATCTTCCGCGACGATGACGGGCAGGCCGGTTTCCTTGCTGAGCAGCTTGTCGAGATCACGCAACAGCGCGCCACCGCCAGTCAGGACCATGCCGCGCTCGGAAATGTCGGCGGACAGTTCGGCGGGGGTCTGCTCCAGGGCGCTCTTCACGGCGGTCACGATACCGGTAAGGGGATCCTGCAGGGCGCCGAGAATTTCGTCAGAGTTCAGGGTGAAGGAGCGGGGAACCCCTTCGGCGAGATTGCGACCACGCACTTCAATTTCGCGAAGCTCGCCACCCGGGAAGGCCGTGCCGATTTCCTGCTTGATGCGCTCGGCGGTGGATTCACCGATGAGGCAGCCATGCTGGCGACGCACATAAGAAACGATGCAGTCGTCCAGGAGGTCGCCACCGATACGCACGGAGTCGGAGTAGACAGAGCCGGACAGGGAAATGACGGCGATTTCAGTGGTACCGCCGCCGATGTCCACGACCATGGAGCCACAGGCCTGCTCGACCGGAAGGCCGGCACCGATGGCCGCGGCCATCGGCTCCTCGATCAGGCGCACTTCACGGGCACCGGCACCGAGAACGGATTCACGGATGGCACGACGTTCAACCAGCGTGGACTTGCAGGGCACGCAGACCAGAACGCGCGGACGCGGGGGGAGCATGCCCTTCTCGTGCACTTTCTTGATGAAGAACTGCAGCATCTTTTCCGTCACTTCGAAGTCGGCGATGACGCCGTCTTTGAGGGGGCGGATGGCAGAAATGTTGCCCGGCGTACGGCCCAGCATGCGCTTGGCATCCACACCCACCGCCGCCACCGTCTTGGTCGCGCCAGTCTGACGAATTGCCACCACGGACGGCTCATTCAGGACAATGCCGCGATCCGGCACGTAAATGAGGGTATTGGCGGTGCCGAGGTCGATCGCGAGGTCGGAGGAGAAAAGGCCGAGGAAGCTTTTGAAGATAGGCAGCATGGGAACGAACAACCTGTGAGTCGCTGAGGGGGCAGGCCCCGGGGTGGTACGGCAGGCCGGGGCTCCGGGGGCCGGAGGATCCGACGCCGAACAGGGCGACAACGGTCCGGGTAGCCCGTAAAAATGGGGCTAACTCTAAACAAACGGGGTTCTTTGGACAAGCTTGGAACTGTGCTAATTTGCCGACCCTTACGCGTTCCCTACAAAACCCTTCCCGAGCTCATCCATGTCCCTGACTGCCGCCGATGTGGCCAAGATCGCCCATCTCGCCCGCCTTCAGCTCACCGCCGAAGAAGAAGGCCGGGTCACCGACCGACTGAACGACATCCTGCACCTCATTGACCAGTTGCAGGCGGCGGACACTGCCGGGGTCGAGCCCATGGCACACCCCATGGATGCCACCCAGCCCCTGCGGGAAGACGCGGTCACCGAAACCGACCGCCGCGAGGCCTACCAGGCCATCGCACCGGCCACCGAAGCCGGCCTCTACCTCGTTCCCAAGGTCATCGAATAACCGATCAACACCAGGACGGGAATTCCCGCCCCGTCGCATCCGGTTGATCCGGACGCGACCCCCGCCCCGCCAGGACCGGTCGAGATGCCAGCCGGTTCCGTCGGGCAGGCACAGGAAGCCCCACCGGAGTCGCCCTCATGAGTACCACCGCCCTTCATCAGCAGACCCTGGCCGAGCTGGCCCGGGGACTCGCGCATCGTGAATTCTCAAGTCGCGAGCTGACCCAGCACTTCCTGGACCGCATCACTCGCCACGATGGCAAGCTCAACAGCTTCATCACGGTTTGCGCGGACCTCGCCCTCACCCAGGCGGATGCTGCCGATGCACGCCGCGCCGCGGGCCAGGCCTCGGCACTGACGGGCCTGCCGCTCGCACAAAAAGACATCTTCTGCACCGAGGGCGTTCGTACCTCCTGCGGCTCGAAGATGCTGGACAACTTCATCTCGCCCTACAACGCGGCCGTCATCGAGCGCTTCAACGCTGCCGGCGCCGTGATGCTGGGCAAGACCAACATGGACGAGTTCGCCATGGGCTCTTCCAACGAGACGAGCTTCTATGGCGCGGTAAAGAATCCCTGGGACACGAGCAAGGTGCCGGGGGGCTCGTCAGGCGGCTCTGCCGCTGCCGTTGCCGCGCGTCTCGCGCCGGCGTCCACCGGCACCGATACCGGCGGATCCATTCGCCAGCCGGCCTCACTGTGCAACCTCACCGGCCTCAAGCCTACCTATGGACGCATCTCGCGCTGGGGAATGATTGCTTTCGCCTCGTCGCTGGACCAGGCGGGCCCCATGGCGCAGAGCGCCGAGGACTGCGCGCTCATGCTGAACGTGATGTCCGGCCACGACGGTCGCGACTCCACCAGCATCGACCTTCCGGTGCCGGACTACACCTCGACACTGAACGACTCGCTGCAGGGCCTGCGCATTGGCCTGCCGCGCGAGTATTTCGGCGAGGGCCTCGACGCCGACGTCGGTCGCGTCATCGAAAGCGCGATTGCCGAGCTGAAGAAGCTGGGCGCGAGCGTGGTCGAGATCGATCTGCCGACATCGCATCTGGCAGTGCCTGCGTACTACGTCATCGCTCCGGCCGAGTGCTCCTCCAACCTTTCGCGCTTCGACGGCGTGCGCTTCGGCCACCGCTGCGACCATCCGAAGGATCTTGAGGACCTGTACAAGCGCTCGCGCGCCGAAGGATTCGGCGCCGAAGTGAAGCGCCGCATCATGGTGGGCACCTATGCGCTGTCCGCGGGCTATTACGACGCCTACTACCTGCAGGCGCAGAAGGTGCGGCGCCTGATCAAGGACGACTTCGCGCGCGCTTTCGAGCAGTGCGACGTGATTGCCGGCCCGACGTCTCCGTCCGTGGCCTTCGGCCTCGGCGAAAAGCAATCCAACCCGATCGCCATGTACCTTTCCGACATCTACACCATCGCCACCAACCTGGCGGGCCTGCCCGGCATGAGCCTGCCGGCGGGCTTCAGCAACAATCTTCCGGTCGGCCTGCAGCTGATCGGCAACTACTGGAGCGAGGCGAAGCTTCTCAATGTCGCGCACCGCTACCAGCACGCGACGGACTGGCACCGCCAGATTCCGGCCGAATTCGCCTGAGGAGGATGACGACATGACATGGGAAGCCGTCATCGGCCTGGAAATCCACGTCCAGCTCAATACGAAATCCAAGATTTTTTCGGGCTCCGCCACCACTTTCGGTGCCGCACCCAACACGCAGGCCAGCCTGATCGACCTGGGCATGCCGGGCGTGTTGCCGGTACTGAACAAGGAAGCCGTGCGTTGCGCGATCCGCTTTGCGCTCGGTATTGACGCGGAAATCGGCCGCAAGAGCGTGTTCGCACGCAAGAACTACTTTTACCCGGACTTGCCAAAGGGCTACCAGATCTCGCAGTACGAACTGCCGATTGTGGGCAAGGGCCATATCGACATTGCGCTCGATGACGGGAAGACACAGCGCATCAACATCACGCGAGCTCACCTCGAGGAAGATGCCGGCAAATCCCTGCACGAGGATTTCTCCGGCATGACCGG
>DASSUO010000002.1:0-11901 GCA_035706925.1 Moraxellaceae bacterium | reverse complement strand
CATTCGCTGATACGACACGGTATTTGAGGAGAAGCGAGCTGTCCGTGTAGCCGCTCTTGCGATGGTCACCGGGCCGGTAGAGATAGCCGGGCGCATTCAGGGCAACCTCGACGTTTGCGCCGGGAACGATCAGTTCCAACCCTTTCGTGTTTCCGAAATTCTCGCTGCGGAGATCGTTCGGCAGCGCCTGATTCACGTAATCGAAGCGATATTCCTGCTCCAGACGAGGAGTCACCGTCACAAGCGGGGTCACCCAGTGGGGCTGTTGCGCCTGACTGGCGCTGACGGCAGCGAGCCAGGTGTCAACGGACGTGTTGTCGGCATGGGCGACGGTGCTGAGTGTCAGGCCTGCGCCGATAAGGGCGAATACGTGCTTGTGCATGAAAGTTCCTGGCAAGTGATGTCGTGCGGTGCGGTGAGATCCCTGCAGTGGGCGGTTGCACCATTACTGTGCGCGCTATATCCGATTAGATATAGCGGCGCGTAGGGTAGCAGGTTTTGTGCCACCGAAGGACCGGGATGGAGGAATGATGGACCGGGGGCAACGGCAGGATGAGTGCGCTGGCCTTGTCTGGTACCGGAGGGAAGTCAGGGCACGACTAGCGTGCGGCGCCCTGTAATACCGCGTCCCTCCGGAAGGCGCCTGGTGTGCGGCCGGTCCAGCGCTTGAACGCGTGCGAGAAATTTGCGAGGTCGCTATAGCCCAGCGACGCCGATATGTCGTCCAGAGTCATTGACGCATCAAGCAGCATTAACCGGGCGCGGTCACGCAGAACGCCCTCCAGCAGCGCGCTGAAGCTCGTTCCGCATTCTGCCAGCCGGCGTTTGAGGGTGCTCACCGACAGGTTCAGCATGTCGGCTATCTGATCGATTTTTTGCAGGCCGGGTCCCTCATCCAGCAGCTGTCTGACGTGACTGGCGATGTCATCCTGACGGCCACGAGCATCGAGCATGGTCTGGAGTCCGGCCAGAGCGCTCTCGTAGGCAATCGGGTCCGAAAAGCGGCAGACCGCCGCCAGGGTCGCACGCGGCACACGGATGAGGTTCACGGGGGCGTCAAAATGCAGTCTCCCGGCGATCACTTCGGGATGATTGCGCAATGCCGCGGGCGCCGGCCCTGTGAGGTAAATGCTGAGGTTCAGCGGATCGCTCGACAGCATGCGCAGCAGGTGCACCAGCGCGGCGGCACTGTAGAACACCGGTATGCGATCCAGCAGCGGATCGCCGGAGTCTACCGAGAGCATGACCAGCACGGCGTCGTCCTGCTCGAGAAAACGCGCACTGATGACGTTGGAAATCAGGGGCATGAACGCCAGCAGGCGCATGACTTCGCTGACCGAGCCAGCGCTGACCAGTGGCAGGCTGAGGAGGCTGTAAGACGTCAGCCGAGCCTGTTCGCCGGAGAAGTATCCGATGCTGGCGGCCTGGTCCGCATCGAGCGCCGGATAGGCCTCGCGGAACCAGCGTATGGGCAGTTGCGCACCCGGGGTCAGCATGGCGGCAAGGTCAACGCCCTCCCTCGCAATAATGGCGCGAAATCTCCCGACGGCCTCCGCGCCCAGGATGTCCGACTCCAGCAATTGGGCGAAGACGTGGGCCGGCATGCCAGCTTCCTGACGTGTGACGGGAAAGCGCACCTGAGCTGAACTCACAAAAAACTGATCCTGGTGAACATAGTCCACGCCGGCTCCCGCGCACAAGATGGACAGCGAATTCGCCAATCCCGTGTTTTCAGGAGTCAGCCCATGGGCAGGATCAACTTCATTTCCCACGATGGCGTGTCATACGAGGCGCCCTTTGCCGAGGGTCAGTCACTGATGCAGGTCGCCACTCGTCACGGCGTGCCGGGCATCGACGGTGACTGTGGTGGTGTGTGTGCCTGCGGGACCTGCCACGTGATTGTCGATGACGCCTGGGTCGCACAGACCGGGTCCCGAGGCGGTGACGAAGAGCAGATGCTGGGCATGACGCCGGAACGCCGGCCAACCTCGCGCCTCGCCTGTCAAATCAGGGTAACGGAAGCAATGGACGGCCTGACCGTGCATTTGCCCGAGTTCCAGATGTGACCTCCTTCCTTTTGACCGAACAGGCAGGCAACTCCATGAAAGTGATTGACCAGATCATCAGCAAGGCACGGGCCGGCGTGCCCATCGATCTGCAGATCCGCGGTGCACATCTCTACCAGAAGGTGAAGCGTACCGCTCTCCCCGGCGCGCGACCGCCTGTCTTCATCGAGCGGACGATTCCCGATGCGGCCGACATACCGCTCACCGGGATCGATGTCAGCAATCCGTTCCTGTATCGACAGGGCAAGTGGAAATCCTATTTCGCGCGCTTGCGCGAGGAAGCACCGGTTCACTACCAGCCGCACAGCGCCTTCGGCCCGTTCTGGTCCGTCACGCGCTATGAAGACATTCTCGCCGTCGACAAGAATCATGAGCTGTTCTCCGCTGAGCCCTTCATTGTGTTGGGCGACGCGCCCGAGGGCCTGAGTGTGGAGATGTTCATCGCCATGGATCCACCTCGTCACGACGTACAGCGCCAGGCAGTCCAGGGCGTGGTGGCGCCAAAGAACCTGAAGGAGATGGAGGGCCTGATTCGGCAACGTGTGCAGGACGTGCTGGATCATCTGCCGGTCGACCGGCCATTCGACTGGGTGGAGCGGGTATCCGTGGAGTTGACGGCACGCATGCTGGCAACGCTGCTGGACTTTCCCTACGAGCAGCGGCGAAAGCTGGTGTATTGGTCCGATCTGGCGGCAGCGAGCCCGGAGACGACCGGTGGACCGGCCGACATGGACGAGACGTTCCGCGGCGTTGCCGACATGGCGCGTCATTTCACGGCGCTCTGGCATGACAAGGCCGCGCGTACGGCGGCCGGAGAGACGCCTGGCTATGACCTGATCAGCCTCTTGCAGATGCATGAGAGCACACGTGATCTGGTAAAGCGGCCGATGGAGTTTCTCGGCAATCTGGCGCTCCTGATCGTGGGAGGCAACGATACTACACGCAACTCCATGACGGGCGGAGTGCTGGCACTCAATAGGTTCCCGGCGGAGTTCGCCAAACTCAAGGCCGATGCGGGACTGATTCCCAACATGGTCTCGGAAATCATCCGCTGGCAAACGCCGCTGGCCTACATGCGCCGCATCGCCACGGCAGACACCCTGCTCAATGGCCAGTTCATCCGCAAAGGCGACAAGCTGGTCATGTGGTATGCCTCGGGGAATCGTGATGAGCGCCAGTTCGAGAATGCCGATGACTTCATCATCGACCGTCCCAATGCGCGCAATCACATGTCGTTTGGCTTCGGCGTGCATCGTTGCATGGGCAACCGCCTTGCGGAACTGCAACTTCGCATTCTCTGGGAGGAGTTGCTGGTGCGGTTCGAGGACATTCGTGTGCTGGCTGAACCGGAAATCGTGCAGTCAAACTTTGTGCGGGGCTACTCGCGAATGATGGTCCAGCTGACCCGGAGATCCGGCACGTGACACATCAGGATTCACCGGTGTTGGTCCGGACGGACGTCTGCGCCGTGCGTTGTAGTTCGCGGCGACTCCTCTTTCTGGATGCCTGTGCAAGTCGGCATGGAACGTATGGTGGGGCTGGGAGGCCACCGGCGCCCCGGTAGTGATGCCCTTAACCACGAGCAGCCGGTGTTGAGGTGGCTGACATTTTCAATTGCCGGTGAAGTAGCCAGTCACCTGACAGTATCAAGAAGCGGGGAACGGATTGATGCAAAATGCTCGCGTCATCATCATCGGCGCCAGCCATGCGGGTGCACAGTTATGCGCCAGCCTGCGGCAGGAAGGCTGGGCCGGCGAAATCATCCTTATCGGCGACGAGCCGATGCTTCCCTACCACCGGCCGCCGCTGTCAAAAACATTTCTCGCCGGCTCAGCAGGACTTGACGATCTGTTGATCCGGGCGCCGGACTTCTACAAGCAGCAGCGCATCACGGTGCAACAGGGCAAGGTGGTCGCTATCGACCGCGTTGCCCATGTCATTACACTGGCAGACGGAAGCTCAATGCGCTACGACAAGCTTGCACTTTGCCTGGGCGCGCGCCCACGCCGGCTGCCTGTGCGCGGCGCTGATCTGCCGGGTGTGCATTTGCTTCGAAATGCAGCGGATGTCAGCGCCATCCGCACGCAGCTTGGGCATACACGTCGAGCGGTGATTATCGGAGCGGGCTTCATTGGCCTGGAGGCGGCTGCCTCGCTGCGGCATCTCGGCATTGCAGTAACGGTGATGGAAACCGCGGATCGGGTACTGCAGCGCGTGACGGCTCCAGCCGTATCGGCCTTTTATGCGCGCGTACACCGCGAAGAGGGCGTAGACCTTCGCACCGGCGTCTCGATCGCGGCACTCACCGGCAATACGCGCGTACGTGGGGTGCAACTTGCCGATGGCGAAGTCATTCCTGCCGACCTGGTCATTGTCGGGGTTGGCGTGGAGCCGAATGTGGCGCTGGCCGTGGATGCCGGGCTGGTCGTGGACAACGGAATCGTGATTGATGCGCACGGCAGAACCAGCGATGAAGACATTGTTGCAGCCGGTGATTGTGCCAGTCATCCGTGCCTGCGCTACGAAGGACGTCTGCGGCTGGAATCGGTACCGAATGCGGGGGAGCATGCCAAAGTGGCTGCCGCCACGTTATGCGGCAAGGAAAAGTCGATCAGTGCGCTGCCCTGGTTCTGGTCCGATCAGTACGACCTCAAGCTACAGATTGCCGGACTCCATGGCGGTCATGACGATGTGGTGTTGCGCGGCGATCCGGGAAAAGGACGCAGTTTTGCCTGCTTTTATCTGCGCGCAGGCCGGCTGATCGCGGCCGATTGCGTGAACCGTCCGCAAGAGTTTCTGTTCAGCAAGAGTGTCATCACCGGTCAGCGCGAAATACGGACGGACCGGCTCAGCGATGAATCCCTGTCCCTGAGTGAGCTCGGGATTTGCTGAACGCCGGACCAGAGGGTCGGGGCGGGAGGATGCATCCGCGAGGCCTGCCTCAGCGATATCGGCTCTCTTCAGAAGCATGTCTGTGGCCGCCTTGCGTCCTGGATCGAAGTCCGGTACCCCTTGAGTGACAGTGGCATGGGCATTCGCCTGCAGCGCCTGCAGTTCGGCCGAATCTCCTGCTGGATGCGTGGGAGGCGTCCCGGCCCAAGGTTAGCAATTTCGGATATTGGTCATTGCAAAATCGGACACTCGGCCGGGGCATGCAGTTGCGCAACAAAAGATATGGGATTATCCGGTGAGGTTCCTGCCTCCAGGGCGACTGATAGCAGTGACAATTATGGCGACGTCTGCCTTTCCTCCCGCTGGTGAATTTGTATCAATTGCCCTGGTCAGGCACTTCCTGGATCTGGCGGCTGGGCAGGGGTATTCCACAAACGCGTTGCTCGCGGTGGCCGGCCTCGATAAGGAGCGACTCGCCAATGACGATGGCTGGCTGCCGGTAGCGCAGGGCGCCCCGATGCTGCATGCCGTACTGGAATCCAGCGGGGATCCCCTCATCTCGCTCAAGTTGTCCCAACGTTCATTCATATCCGGATTCGGTATCGTCGGCTACCTTCTGGAAAATTCCCCCACGTTGAAAAGCGCCATTCTTTCCCTCATGCGTTATGAGCGTCTGCTCAGTACGGTCGCCGTTAGCCACCTTGACTATTTGCCGGGCGAGGTTTCGTGGAGCATTGACTGCCGCACAGCAGACCCCGTCCTGGACAGACAGGTGGAGGAGTTCCACATTGGTGTCCGCTACCTCTTCATGCGCATGGTCAAGGAAAAGCTTTCCAATATTGTCAGCTCGGTACATTTCCGTTACCCGGCGCCGACAGACCCCGAGCAACTTGCGGTCTACCACGCCATCTTTGATTGCCCGGTGAAGTTCGATCAGGCGCATTCTGCGCTTGCCCTCAGGTTGCCGGCACTCGCGTTTCAGCTTCATCAGATGGCCCCGGGACTGAAGCAGACTCTGGAGGCGTATGCCGACCGAAAGTTGGCGGAGATGATGGGAGCGGCCAATGGTTCCGTCCTGGCACAAGCCAGGGCGCAGCTATCCGCCCTTCTGTATTGCGGCCATGCGTCGCGTGAGCGTCTCGCTGAATACCTGGGCGTAAGCGGTCGTCATCTGGCGCGGCAATTGGCGGCCGAAGGCAGCAGCTATGGCAAGTTGCTGGATGAGCTGCGACTGGAGGTTGCCCACAAGCTGCTGTCGGACTCTTCGAAAACAATCAGCGAGATTGGTCAGCAGCTCGGCTTTAGCGATGGTCCGTCGTTCAGTCGCTGGTTCAGGCAACGGACTGATGCAACCCCTCGGGATTACCGTCAGCGGCCAGGCTGAACGCTGTGTCATCGCAGACTGATCTGATAGCCGGGCGGCGATTGCTTCGGTATGGCGCCTTGATCTTTACCCACAAGTGGTCAGCCCAGTCGGGGTCATCCTGTGTCTTCCGAAGCAGATGCCTGGCTGCTGTAAGTAATGCCACGCAGGTGCCTCGGGACGTTGATGTGGCCAGGGACGGCTAACCCGGATCGCACGGCTTTTCATGCAGACAGTCCTTTCAAGCATTGATGCCGGCGGACATGCAATTGGCAAATCCGGACTGGATGCGGAATGGTCCAGCACAAAGTGAAATGGCGGCATGCTGACTTATGTCCTGATTTGCTTTTTGCGAGGTCCTGACTCCCTATGGACGCTTTTCTCGCGATGCCTCTAGCCTAGCTTCCTCAGATAAAAAGCCCGAGGTGGTCTGCCTGACACCTGCATTCCGGCACCCGCAAATAACAACAATATCGAGGATGCTCAAAATGAAGCGATTCCTGCAGTGTCTGCCCGTGCTTGCCGGCCTTGCCTTCACGTCGACGGCCGACGCCGACAACTTCTACAAGTGCAGTACCGATCGCTGCTCCTGGGCCGGCTGGAACCTGGCCTTCTCCAGCTACGCAAAGACCAAGTACCCGATAGTCCTGGCGCATGGCATGGGCGGCTTTTCCCAGCTGGGTCCGCTCGATTATTGGTATGGGATTCCGGCCGATCTCGCCACCAACGGCGCCAACGTCTACATCACCCAGGTTGCTTCCTTTTCCGACTCGGTGACCCGTGGAGAACAGCTGCTGCAGCAGGTCAAGCAGATCCAGGCCATCACTGGCGCCCCGAAGGTCAATTTGGTGGCGCACAGCCAGGGCACCCTGGATAGCCGTTATGTGGCCGCCGTCGCTCCTTCCCTGATCGCCTCGGTCACCGGCGTCGGTGGGCCCAATACCGGTTCGCCGGTGGCGGATGTCGTTGAAGGCGTGGCGTCCGTCATCGGCCCGATGGGTACGGACCTGGTTGCGTCGATCGTCAACGGCTTCTTCATCTTCGTGGATACGCTCTCTGGCAAGACGTATGAGCAGGATGCGCTGGCCGGTCTCCATCAGCTGTCGACGACGCAGATGGCAGCTTTCAATGCGGCCTATCCCGCCGGCCTGCCCGCCAGTGCCACGCCATGCGGCCAGGGCGCGGCCACGGTGAACGGCATCCGCTATTTTTCCTGGGGTGGAACCGGTGTCAGCACCAACCTGCTGGATGTATCAGACCTGGCGCTTGGATTGACTACGCTCGCATTTAACGGACTGGCTAACGATGGCCTGGTGGGCCAGTGCTCAAGTCATCTGGGAACGGTGATTCGCGACAACTACAACATGAACCATCTGGATGAAGTGAACCAGGTGATGGGCCTCGTCGCGCTCAACGAGTCAAGCCCAGTGGCTCTGTTCCGTGCGCACGCCAATCGGTTGAAAAACGCAGGCCTCTGAAATACCGGATGTCATTCTCGGGCGGCTTTGGCCGCCCGTTTTTTTACATTTTCCCCGCATCGACTGCAGGCAATCTGCAATCAGGAATCCCAATGAAAAGAAAGGTGCCGTGGATCATTCTGCTGGTTCTGGCGATCGCGGGGGCAGCCTACTTCGGGAGCGGCGCCGGCATTATGGGCGAGGTCATGGTGACGGGGGATAGCGCAAAATCGGCAACCAATGACGCCTCCGCCAACTCGACTCCGCCGCGTTCGTTTCACACGGGACTGGAGGGGTTGCCGGGCTCTCTGGCCGGGACCGAGGTGGATGGCAGTTTTGAGGTGGATGCCACTGGGCATCTCCGGATCAACAAGGGAATACGGCAGACTTTTGATTACTTCTTGTCGGCTGTTGGCGAAGAGTCGATCAGCACGATCATGGCCCGGATAAGAGCCTACATCCGGAATCGACTAAAGGAGCCGGCAGCAAGTGAGGCGGAAGCGATTCTCGCAGGGTATGCCGCCTACAAGCAGGCCCTGGATGCACTTCCAAGGATGCCGTCGCAGGCTGATGGTGGCCTCAACCTGGATGCCATCCAGCGGCAAATGACGCAGGTTCAGAGCCTTCGCGCCCAATACCTTGATCCAGAGGTCGTTCGGGCGTTCTTCGGAGATGAAGACGCCTATGACCTCTATACAGTCAATCGCCTGCAGGTGTTGCAGAGCAAGGAATTGACAGACAAGCAGCGGGCGCAACAGCTGGCCTTGCTCCAGCAACAGCTTCCGCCTGCCATGCAGCAGTCCCTGAAGGTTGCCGATTCAGTGCAGGATCTGAACGCGCTGACGGAAATCTGGAAAAAGCGGGGCGGCACAGCGCAGGAGCTGCGTGACATTCGTGAAGCGTTGGTGGGTGCGGATGCGGCCGACCGCCTGGAGGCGCTGGATTCGGAGAATACGGATTGGGAGCGACGCATGAAGGACTGGCTCTCCCAGCGCGATGCCCTGCTCGCGACCACCGGCCTGAGTGAAAGCGACAGGCAGGCCCAGATTGCCCAGCTCAGGAGTAAGTTGTTCAGCGCCGAAGAACTGCTTCGCGTGCAGGCGCTGGAAGGACTGCGTGATCGCAGTAGTCAATCGAAAAGCGCGCCATGAATATGGAGCGGAACTGGCGCCTTTTCGTGATTGCTTGTTGGAAATCGGGAATTGACTGAAGGTGCAGCACAGGCGCCTGCGGCCATCGACCGGTCACATATGAACGTGTTGGCAGAAGGGCTGCATCTGAAGCACGTTATCCAGCCCTGTGCACCTCACCACGCCTGCGGAGCGTGGCCACCAATATTCCTTGCACTTGAGGCGTCTGATTCTCGACAGGATTTGGACAAGAAATCGATTGCCGAAATAAAAAAGGGTTAGCCGATGGCTAACCCTTTGATTTTATTGGTGGACCGAAAGGGGATCGAACCCTCGACCTCCGCATTGCGAACGCGGCGCTCTCCCAGCTGAGCTATCGGCCCGTGTCGTGAAGACAGGCGCGTATTCTACTGAATTTGCGGGAAAACCCAAGGGGTGGTTCGGGAGCGCGTAGCGGCTGAATCCGCTCCTGCGGCGGCTATTGCGTGCCGTCCGTGACGGGAGGTGATGAGTCAGTGGTCAGAGCCAGCCGCGTTCGGCGAAGGAGGCGGCGCGACCTTCACCGACGACGAAGTGGTCGAGGACGCGGATGTCGACCAGTCCGAGGGCCTCGCACAGTCGCTCAGTGATGTGCCGATCGGCGGCGGAGGGCTCGGTCATGCCCGAGGGGTGGTTGTGGGCGAGGATGACCGAAGCGGCATTCAGGGTCAGGGCGCGCTCTACCACCTGCCGGGGATGAACCGTGCAGCTGTCGAGGGTGCCGTGGAAGAGTTCCTCGAAGGCGATGAGGCGATTCTGGGCGTCGAGAAACAGCACGGCGAACACCTCGCGCCGGCGGCCGCGTAGGCGGCCTGCCAGATAGTGGCGGGTGGCATCGGGACTGTTCATTACGTCCGACCTCTCGAGGGTGGTGGCCAGGTGACGCTGTCCGAGTTCGAGGGCCGCCTGGAGTTCGGCATAGCGTGCCGGCCCCAGGCCGGGAAGTAGGGCGACAGCCTCCGGACCGGCGTCGAGCAGGCCGCGCAGGCTGCCAAAGTGAGAGAGCCAGTCGCGTGCGAGGTCCAGTGCCGTTCTCCCCCGGGAGCCCGTACGGATGAGGAGGGCGAGGATTTCGGCGTCGGACAGGGTGGCGGCGCCGCGGGACAGCAGTTTCTCCCGGGGGCGTTCGGCCGCCGGCCAGTCGGTAATGGGCATTTGCAGCCTCCTTGCAGTCAGTACGCGCTGACTTTTTCCGTGTCGGCGCTACGCAGCGGGGCGGGCACAATGGTATCTTTGCGACCGACTGTCCATCCTTCCTCTTTCCGGGTTCATCATGCTTGCGCGGCTGGCCAACAAACGCATTGTGCTCGGCATCTCCGGCGGTATTGCCGCATACAAGAGTGCGGATCTCGTGCGCCGCTTGCGTGATGCCGGCGCCGAGGTCCAGGTCGTGATGACCGCCGCGGCCCAGCAGTTCATCACCCCGCTGACCTTGCAGGCCTTGTCCGGCAATCCCGTCCATACCGACCTGCTCGATCCCGCCGCCGAGGCGGCCATGGGGCATATCGAGCTGGCGCGCTGGGCCGATCTTGTCCTCGTGGCGCCGGCCAGTGCCGACTGCATTGCCCGCCTGGCCCAGGGCATCGCCAACGACCTGCTGTCCACGCTGTGGCTTGCCACCCGGGCAAAGCTGGCGGTGGCGCCCGCCATGAACCAGCAGATGTGGGCTGCGCCGGTGGTGCAGCAGAACCTGCAACGGTTGCGCGAACGCAATGTCGCGGTGTTCGGGCCGGCAGCGGGGGCGCAGGCCTGTGGTGATGTGGGCGAGGGCCGCATGCTGGAAGCCGTGGAGTTGGCAGGCCGATGTGCCGATTGCTTCGAGTCAGGCCTGCTCACCGGGCGTCACGTCGTCATTACGGCCGGGCCAACGCGGGAAGCGCTTGATCCGGTTCGCTACATCAGCAATCACAGTTCGGGAAAGATGGGTTTCGCCCTTGCCGCCGCGGCTGCAGAGGCCGGTGCCCGCGTTACTCTCGTGGCGGGGCCGGTACACCTGCCGACCCCGTCGCGTGTGACCCGCATCAATGTCACGTCGGCACTTGAAATGCTGGCGGCCGTGGAGCAGGCGGTAGATGCCGCCGACATCTTCATCGCCACGGCGGCAGTGGCCGATTACCGTCCGCTGCACGTGGCCGGCCAGAAGATCAAGAAGTCTGCCGACACGCTTTCGGTGGAAATGGTGAAAAATCCGGACATTGTGGCGACGGTTGCCTCCCGCTCACCACGTCCCTTCGTCCTCGGCTTTGCCGCCGAAACGGAAAAAGTCGTCGAGCACGCACGCGACAAGCTTGTCCGCAAGCGGCTCGACATGATTGCCTGCAACGACGTCGCGCGCGGTGACATCGGCTTTCAAAGCGATGACAACGCCGTGACGGTGCTCTGGGCGGACGGCGAGCGCACGCTCGGGAAGGCCTCGAAAAGTGCAATTGCCCGGCAACTCGTGGAACTCGTCGCGGCGCATCTTCCCCGTCGATGAGAGCGGCCGGGCAGACGCCGGCCGGAGTACTTCCGGGTAATGCCGCCAGTCCTGCTGGCGGCATTACCCGGAAAACAAGAACACGTGGGTGGCACCCGATGCCGCCCCGCGCAAGGAAAGAACGATGAAGAAAACCGTGGATGTCGTTGTGCTGGACAAGCGGATCGGCACAACCTTTCCTCTCCCCACCTATGCCACCCTGGGGTCCGCAGGCCTGGATCTGCGCGCCTGCCTGGATGCACCGCTCACGCTGGGCCCCGGAGAGACGCACCTGATTCGCACCGGATTGGCCATTCACATTGCAGATCCGGCGTTTGCTGGCCTCGTGCTGCCGCGCTCCGGTCTCGGTCACAAGCACGGGATCGTGCTGGGCAATCTCGTGGGCCTGATCGATTCGGACTACCAGGGCGAGCTCATGGTGTCGTGCTGGAATCGTGGCAATGAGTCGTTCACGCTGCAGCCTGGCGAACGTATCGCG
>DASSUO010000001.1:0-5523 GCA_035706925.1 Moraxellaceae bacterium | reverse complement strand
CCGCCCGGCAGGTTGTCGACGCAGCGGGCACAGATGTCCGGATGCGCAGAATGGCTTCCCACGTCGGCCCGGTAGTGCCAGCAACGGGCGCATTTGGTGTGTGCGGATGGCGCCACTTTTACGCGCAGTCCGTCCACGGTGGTGGCAACCCCCTCCTCCGCATAGGGCTGCAGACGTGCGGCCGAGGTAATGAGTACGAAGCGCAGCTCATCGCCCATCGCCGACAGCGTCTTTTCCTTTTCTGGCGACACATAGAGGTCGACTTCGGCGGAAAGGCCGGAGCCGACTTCCTTTCGGCTTCGCGCCTCTTCGATTTCCTTGTTCACCGCCGTCTTGACTGCCATCACCTCATCCCAGTAGGCCCGGGTCAACGTGATGTCGGTGGTGGAGTCCGGCAATTCGGCAAGGCCGTCGTACCAGTTCGCCAGTTGAACGGACTCTGCGCGCTGCCCGGGCAATACGGTCCAGATCTCGTCCGCCGTGAAGCTCAGGATGGGGGCCATCCAGCGCACAAAGGCCTCGGCAATATGGTAGAGCGCCGTCTGCGCAGAGCGGCGTGCCAACGAGTCGGCCTGCGTCGTGTACTGACGGTCCTTGATGATGTCGAGGTAGAACCCGCCGAGCTCCACCACGCAGAAGTTGTGGAGCTTGTGATAGATCGTATGGAACTGGAACGCGTCGTAAGCAGCGATGATGTCTTTCTGCAACAGCGCCGCGCGGTCCACCACCCAGCGATCGAGCGCCAGCATGTCGCCTGCCGGCACAAGATGCTGCGCCGGATCGAACCCGTTCAGGTTGGAAAGCAGGAAACGCAGTGTGTTGCGGATACGGCGATAGGTATCGGACATGCGCGTGAGGATTTCATCGCTCACCGACATTTCCCCGCGGTAATCCGTTGCAGCCACCCAGAGGCGGATGATGTCCGCACCAAGCGTCTGCATTACTTTTTGCGGCGCCACGACATTGCCCACCGACTTGGACATCTTGCGTCCCTGCCCGTCCACCGTAAAGCCATGCGTGAGCACGGTGCGGAACGGTGCGCTGCCGTTGGCCGCAAGCGCAGAAAGCAGGGAGGACTGGAACCAGCCGCGATGCTGGTCAGAGCCCTCGAGGTACAGGTCGGCAGGATACTGCAGGCCGGCGAAGCGCTTGAGCACACAGGTATGGGTCACACCGGAATCGAACCAGACGTCGAGCGTGTCGGTGACCTTGTCGTAGCTGCCCGCGTCGTCGCCGAGCAATTCCTTCGGCGCCAGATCGAACCAGGCATCAATGCCGGCCTTTTCGACGCGCTGCGCCACCTGTTCAATGAGCGCTTCGGTCTGCGGGTGCAGCTCGCCGGTTTCGCGATGAACAAACAGCGTGATGGGAACGCCCCAGGTACGCTGGCGCGAAATGCACCAGTCCGGGCGACCGGCGACCATGGACTCGATGCGTGCCTGCCCCCAGTCCGGCACCCACTGCACGGCCGGGATGGTGGTCATGGCTTTCTCGCGGAGACCGTTCTGCTCCATCGAGATGAACCACTGGGGCGTCGCACGAAAGATGATGGGCGTCTTGTGACGCCAGCAGTGCGGATAGCTGTGCTGGATCTTCTTGTGCGCGAACAGCAGCGAGCGGTTGGCGCGGGAATGCGACTTCAGCGTCTCGATGATGGGTTCGTTGGCCTTGTTCACGTGCATGCCGGCGAACATCGGCGTGTTCGGTAGGAACACCCCGGCATTGTCGACAGGATTGTCCACCGCCAAACCGTACTTGCGACCGATGACAAAGTCGTCGTGACCATGACCGGGGGCCGTATGCACCGCGCCGGTACCGGAATCGGCCGTGACATGCTCACCCACGATGACCGGCACTTCGCGATCAAAGAACGGATGCTGCAGCGCAAGCTGCTCAAGCGCAGCACCGGTCAGTGTGGCCAGAGTCTTCGCATCGCTGGCCTCGTATCGTGCGATGGCACTCTCTGCCAGCGCGGCCGCCACGATGAAACCGCGGCGATTGCCTTCAATGACGGCAGAAACGATGGCGTAGTCGAACTCCGGATGCAGGCTCACCGCCTGATTGGCCGGCAGCGTCCAGGGCGTGGTGGTCCAGATCACCACATCCACGGGCACATCGATGGACGACAGGCCCGCGCGCCTGGCCAGGTCGGCAAGATCCTTGACCGGGAAGCCGACGTCGATGGCATGCGACTGCTTGTCGTAATACTCCACTTCGGCTTCCGCCAGGGCCGAGCCGCAGTCCATGCACCAGTGCACCGGCTTCAGGCCCTTGTGCAGATGGCCGTTCCTGGCGATCTGGCCGAGCACACGAATGATGTCGGCTTCCTGCGAGAAGTTCATGGTGAGATAGGGATTGAACCAGTCGCCCAGCACCCCGAGGCGCATGAAGTCCGTGCGCTGCTTCTCGACCTGCGACTGCGCGTATTCACGGCAGTGTTGCCGGAATTCTTTTGCCGTCACTTTCTCGCCTGGTTTGCCGACCTTTTTCTCGACATTGAGCTCGATGGGCAGGCCATGGCAGTCCCAGCCCGGTACATAGGGCGCATCAAAGCCCGACAGCGTCTTGGACTTGACGATGATGTCCTTGAGGATCTTGTTGACGGCATGGCCGATGTGGATGTCGCCGTTGGCGTAGGGAGGGCCGTCGTGCAGGATGTACTTGGGCGCGCCGCGGCGGGCCTCGCGGATCTTCTCGTACAGCTTCTTTTCCTGCCAGGCGGCCACCATGGCGGGCTCGCGCGTGGCGAGGCTGGCCTTCATGGCGAAATCGGTTTCCGGCAGGTTCAGCGTCGGCTTGTAATCCACAGGGTTCTGGTCGGTCATGGTCGTATTGTTGCGTCTCAAATTCCGAAATAGTGGCGCGTGTCGGCGATGTCTTTCTGCATCGCGACCTTGAGTTCATCAAGCGAGTCGAATTTCAGTTCGTCGCGGATCTTGTGATGGAACTCGAGATGGATGCGATGACCATAAAGGTCGCCCGCAAAATCGAGCAGATAGGTCTCGAAGCGCTCGTCGAGGCCGTTCACCGTCGGGCGCTTGCCAACGCTGCATACGCCGTGAACCGGTTGCGGCAAGGCGTCATGCACGGTGACGGCGTAAATGCCCGACAGCGGCGACACTTGTCGCTGCGCCAGTACATTGGCCGTAGGCACGCCCAGGGTACGGCCGAGCTTGTCGCCGTGAACCACATGCCCGCTCACCCGATACGGGCGCCCCAGCAGTTCTTCGGCGGTCACGAAATCGGCCGCCTTCAGCGCGGCGCGGATGCGGGTGCTGCTGACACGCTCGCCGGCAATCTCGATGGTGGGCGTGCCCTGCACGGTGAAGCCCTGCTCTGCACCCGCGGCCTGCAACAGGGCAAAGTCGCCGCTTCGGTCGCAACCGAAGCGGAAATCGTCTCCGATCACCAAATGGCGACAGCCGAGTCCCCTGACCAGCAGCTCGTCGATGAACTGGCGCGCGGTCAGTGCCCGGAAGGCAGCGCTGAAGCGCACGCAGAGCACACGGGATACGCCCGCGGCCGCCAGTGCCTCGACCTTGTCGCGCCAGTGCATGAGCCGGGCCGGCGCCGCATCCCCCTGGAAGAACTCCTGAGGCTGCGGCTCGAAAATCATGACGGTATCCGGCAACTGCAGGCGAGCGCCCGCCTCCTGAAGGCGGCGCAGGATGGCCTGATGGCCGAGGTGCACGCCGTCGAAGTTACCCAGGGTCACCACGGAGCCGTGGTGACGGGGGCGAAGATTGTGGAGGCCGCGGATCAGTTCCATCGGAGGGGGTCAGGCCGGTCGGGGAAGCCGCGAAGTATAAAGAAAGACAGCTCCCCCGTCAGTGATGGTGGATCTCCCGCAGGCGGAAGCCGAAGGCAAACAGGGCGGCGAAATAGGCGCCCGCCCCTGCCGTGCAAATGCCCAGGAGGGCCGCCACTTTGAGCCACGCGTGGTCATGCCCCATCCACCAGGCTGTCGCCGGGGTGATGTAGAGCAGCAGGACGGCCATCACCGCATTGGCACCCAGGTAGCGAAGCCCCAGCTTCACCCAATGGCGACGGATGCGGTAAACGCCCCGCTTGTGCAGCCCCCAGTACAGCAGGCCGGCATTCAGGAAGGCCGACAGGGTGCTGGCCAGCGACAGCCCGACATGGGCCATGTGGAAGCCCAGCACCAGGATCAGGTTGAAGCCCATGTTGGCGATCATGGCCGTGATTCCGATCTTGACCGGCGTGCGCGTGTCCTGGCGGCTGAAATAGCCAGGGGCAAAGACCTTGATGAGCATGAAGGCCAGGATACCGCCCGACAGCGCCTGCAGCGCCGCTGCCGACTTGGCCACGTCGTTCGCGGTGAACTTGCCATGCAGGAACAGCGCTGCAATCAGCGGTTCGGACAGAATCCCCATGGCTATGGAAGACGGCAGGCCGACCATCACGATGACGCGCAGCGCCCAGTCGAGCATGGCGGTGAATTCGTCGTGCGACTTCTCGGCATACTTGGCAGACAGCGAGGGCAGGATGACCGTGGCGACGGCGATACCTATCAGGCCCAGCGGCAGCTCGGTCAGGCGTTCGGCGGTATAGAGCCAGGACACTGAGCCCGTGACCAGGAAGGTGGCGAGGATGGTGTCCAGCAACAGATTCACCTGGCTCACCGAGACCCCGAACATGGCCGGCACCATGAGCCCCAGGATGCGTTTGACGTCCGGATCGTCGAAATCCAGACGGAAGCGCGGGACCATGCGGATCTCGCGCAAGTACGGCACCTGAAAGCCGAGCTGGACGATGCCCGAGATCAGCACGCCCCAGGCCAGGGCCACTACCGGCTGCGTCATCAGCGGCGAGACCCACAGTGCGAACGCAATCATGATCAGGTTCATGAGCACCGGCGCAAATGCCGACGCGCCAAAGCGGTGATAGCTGTTGAGGATGCCGCCTGCAAAGGCGGTGAGCGAGATCAGCAGCAGATACGGAAAGGTAATTCGCAGCATCTGCGCCGTGAGGTCGAACTTGAACGGATCGTCACGAAAGCCGGGAGCAAACAAGGTAATGATCAACGGCGAAGCCAGCATGGCCAGCACCGTGATGGAGCCCAGCACCGTGGATAACGTCCCCGCCACCCGGTCCACCAGCAACTTGACTGCGGCGTCACCGCGCTGTGCCTTGACCTCGGACAGCACCGGAACGAAGGCCTGGGCGAAGGCACCTTCGGCAAACAGCCGCCGCAGGAAGTTCGGGATCTTGAAGGCCACCAGGAAGGCGTCCATCAACAAATTGGCACCGAACAGGTTCATGTAGACCATGTCGCGCACCAGGCCGGCAATGCGCGAGAGCATGGTCATGGCGCTGACGACGAAGGTGGAGCGCCAGAGGCTGCTGCCCTTCTTTTGGGGATCGGCGGCCGGGGATTCGGGCAAAGGGGCGACAGGCGTGGACATGGGACTACCGCTACGGGAAAGGCGGCATGGTAGCGAAGGGGCCGGCCCAGCGAAACGGGGGAACGACCGCGCTTTCGTAACTTCCCTGCCCGGCGCC